>DAIOGN010000044.1:0-21801 GCA_036745245.1 Candidatus Zixiibacteriota bacterium | reverse complement strand
TTTTAAGTCCCTGATGTCTTCCATTCCATCACTCCGGCTGGCAACAACTTACGGCGGCCCAATGGAGGCACAAGGGACTTTTAGTGCCAAGCGCTTACGCGCACGCGTCACGCAAGTTAGTGCGACGCACGGTGCTCGGAGCTGCGTATGCGGATTCGATCGCCCCTCGGACAGGTCACAATTCAGTCACGGACCGGCTTTTCAAACGTAAAGGTCGGGGGATGTGCTCAGTCGTGCCTGGTGCATCTGTACCGGGGACGTAAGTGCGAGAAAGAAAGGGGGTCCCAGAGGACCCCCATGGCTTAATCATGCTCTACCAAGGAAGCGAGTTACTTCAGCATTATGGCTTTGCGAGTTTCCACGAAGTCATTGGCTTGGAGCTTGATCAGGTAGGCCCCACTGCCAACCTCACGGCCAAAGTCGTCCCTCCCTTCCCACATTATCTTGTAGGATCCCGGCACTTGTAGTTCGCCCGAAAGGAGCGTCCGGACCCTCTGGCCAAGAATGTTAAAGACCTCCAACGTTACGTTCGCATCTCCTGCGAGGGAGTAGCGAATCGTCGTCGACGGATTGAACGGGTTTGGATAATTACCGTTAAGCCCAAACTCTAACGGCCGGTTTGCGGTCTCCTCACCGTACCATGTTAGATAGTACCCTTTGGCCTTTAGAATGAACGACCGCTCCATTCCGTCAGGTACAGGCTGCGCCGGAAACTCAAGGTCTACAAACTCGCCGGTCACCAATTCGGCATTCTCCCCGTCCTCTCTAAGGATCAGTCGTGCCGTTCTGTGGTCACTGCTATGAGTAACCCTCGATACGGGAATTGTTCGGAGAGAATACCCAACAGACTCCTCCAGGATAATAGACAGTTCATCTAGTTCGATGTGGCTATCCCAACTGTACCGGACTTTTGTCTCAGATCCCAAGTCGTAGCTGCTCAGATCTACAAATGATCTTTCGTGGGCTAATGGAAGTCGGAGTGGAACCCTGGGAAGCTCATGCCATTCTCCGTGAACGTCGAGTACTTCCATTGTTAAGTTGAATGGTTCGCCCACGTTTGGCCTGGCGCTGCCAGCGGAAACCTTACAGAGCGGTTTAGGTTCTCCTGCTGCCGCCAAGGCACCGAATTCACCCGGACGGCCCTCAAACGTAGCCACTAGACTACCGCGACCCTCACGCGTGTATGCATCGGAGTCATATGCGAGCAACTGCTGAAGAACGTCTTGTCCTAGATCATCTACCACACGCACAGGCACAATCCGGTGCCGACCCAGGACTACCTTGCCTTTTGCATCGATTACCGCATCATAGCCGACAGGGTGATCCACCAAGATCAGTTCAGCGTTATCAATAAACGACTTCTCAGCCTCGTGCTCATGGATCCGGATTCTGTAAATGCCGTCGATGACTGCCGGCCTGAAACTGAGGGCCAACTGATCTACCACCGAAGTCCCCTCAATGCGATCCTCACACTGCGTGAGTATAACGTTCTCAAGCATCCATTGTTGACCATTCCAAGAATACACAAACGGGCACGAACCACCACCATGTGTAAAGATTCGCAGCGCACGCGTCTCAGACCAGTCTCCGACGATCGTACGCAAGTCAGCGAGCTGATTGGTGGCCCGCGCCCTCCACCAATACCAAGTGTCCTGCGTGACCGGAGGCTGAATCTCCTTCTGGGATTCTGTGATGCCATCGAACTGCGCCTGCATTACGGAGAAGTCCGGTGTACGAGCGAACTCGAGCCTATACGTGCCAGTCCCAGTACCCATAGGAACGTCATACCAGTTAAGCGTGGGGCTATGGTCGGACGTGCCCCCATTGTTCTCCGGAACTTGCAGGGCAATCGGAGGTGAACATTCTGCCCGATACGCACCGATGGCGACTCCGCAAGCACTATTGGTGGCCTCGCACGGTGAGTCCCATCGTAGCGTGTAGTCACCAGAAGTCAGCGAGCAAAACAGTGGGTCTACCTGAAGATTGTTGTCGATCGGCAACCACTGACTTTCGTCACAAGTGCTACCTGGACTGAACACACCGGGCGTATTGCTCCAGAAATCCGAGCACGTCACTGAAACGTTCACAGTGGCGTTCCGACAGTCCATCCCGGAAGCGAGGTTATTGGCGACCAGATTTCGTTGGAACTCCACTGATAAATCACTTCCGTCGATGGCCACTGCACTGGGTCTGACCAAGTCCTGGCTCCTGTTCTTCACAATCGTGTTGGCTAGGACAAGTGCGTCGGACCCGAGGTATAGGGCACCCCCGGCCTGGATGGCATCGTTAGCGTCAAACAGACAGGAATCTATCTGTAGCGAAGTGGATCCATTGCCAGCGGATGCCATCGCACCGCCATGGCCAGTGGAGGTGTTGCTCGCCAAGACACACCGCGACACTCTTGCCACCACGTTATCTCCAATCCAGATGGCTCCTCCGCCTCCGTTAGTCGCCTCATTGGATATGAAGTTACAGGCAGTAATCAAGGTACCGGACACCTGAGTCAATGACGATGCTATGGATATTGCTCCCCCGGCAGGAGCTTCACAGTATTCGAATGTACAACTGTCAATCGTCGGCTGAGACTCGTTCACGCTGATCCCGCCACCGGACTCCAGGCTATGACCATTGCGGATCGTGATGTTGCGAAGTACGGACTGATTCGTTTCGTTCTCGTCCAGGATAAAAGCACGTGCTGTCGACTGGCAGTTAATTACAGCGGGGGCAGCCGGATCTGCTGACATCACTGTAACTCCCCTTCCGTATAGGCGCAGGTTTACGTTTCCCGTACCGACATACTCCGCTTGCCCTCCCAGCTTCACAGAATCGAAAGGGGCACTTTCGTCAATAGCTCTCTGAATAGTCTGATACGGAGTGGTCTCTCCACCGTTGCCACTGCCATCATCTCCCAATAGTGCATCCACCCAGAAGGCTTTCGGTGCTCGCATCCCTGGGGGAACCATGTTGTGCGGACTGAAAGCGTGGTATATCTCTGGGTAGTGCGGAGTCCGATTGAGTAGATCGCCATCATCGTCATCTACGGTCAGTATGTCCACTGTGATTGATGGCGATATTTGTGTTTCATTCGGCAAGCGCAACAGTATCGAATTGATTACCAGGGCTGCGAGCAGATCTCTATATGTGGTCGGGTAGTTTTGGACAAGTTCCTCTCTGAGCCGCCAGACACACCCTTGGAGTATCTGACCACAATAGTGTCCAGTTTCGTCCGGATCCGCGCATGGGTATGAGACGGGATTAATCATCGGATCCTGAAGGTGGTTGTTGCAGTTTCCCTGTGCGCCCCTTCCGAGCGCGCGCTCATCTGTGACCAAGATTGCAGTTGTACTTGCCATCCCTTCTCCATATTGCCCCTGCGCGCTGCCGGCCCGGTGCACGAGATGATGGCCATACTCGTGATAAACTATACTTGAGAATGCATAGTTGGCACATGCTCCTAGCAAGGCGGCGCCGAATCGCAGCTTACTAAACAGATAGTACCCGGAGCAGCGACCGTTTTCGGATTCATCGTTGACCTCGAGTATGAGATGATCCACGCTCAATCCAGGGTACGACGGGTGATAGTGCAAGACGAAGTCGCGCACGATATTGGCATGCAAATACGCATTCACCTGGGCCGTCGTAAACTCATCTTGAGCAGCGTTATGTTCAAAATGCACCTCACCCGGAGCTGTAACTGTCGAGGTCAGATGATCCTCTTCCCCGTTGCCACCGATGTTTGTCACAGTGAACCACTGTCCCCACATTTGCGATTCTATCAGTGCATTGCCAGTAGGCACACCTGTGAACGCGAAACTACCGTCCGAGAGCGCATATTGACCCACTCCGTTGGCCAGAACCCTCATGTAGGGAAGGGGCCGTAATGCTAGCGGCCCGCAGATACCTGCACCATATCCTATAGTTGCATATCCGTTGACAGTTCCGGACACATCTGCGGATAGTACTTGGTCCTCCTTAAATAGGATAGCACTGTTCTGGATGTCGACCACATAGAGGTACATTTCATGGATAAGTCCCCCATCGTCTGCCGTGAACTCAATGCCTAATGTTGGCGATTCAACCGTGGTCCCAGCGCCTGCCCAAATCACTCTCCGTGGTGCACTCTTATTCACCATGTTAGGAAACTCAGGATCAGTAAACTGCGCTACAATGGGATCCATGTTGATTGCTGCCAAAGCTGGGTCCACGGTGTAGCTCCCGAGATCACGTATTCCAGAGGAGACTTGCCAAAGGGGATAGTTCGGTTCGTTTCTGATCAAGAGCTTCAATTCAGATCTAAAGACCGGAATTGCGTCCCTAAACTGAGAATAGCTAACAAGTGTGAACTTGTAGGCGCCGCTTTCGGTATCATAGCCGAGCTGTAGCGTGGCCCCCCCTGAGATTGATCCACCAAGCTCCAGATCGCTATATTGACAGCCCAGCGCATCAGCGTGCTCTAAGCAGAAAGCCTCGGCACTGGCTGAAGCACTGGGGCCAGAGCCAAAGGGTACTCCATAAAGCCTGGAGACGATGTCCCCTTCGTGGTAATCGACTAGTCCCGGATATGAAGTTGTCAGCTCTGCCAATGCTTCGGCAGAGGCGCTTGCCGGTGAGCTCGTAACCAATACGATTAGTAGACTGAGGGCCGCCTGTGAAATCCTAGATCTTCTCGACATAACACACCTCCTGGTGAATCGAGGACTAGTGTTACCGCGTTGAGAGTAGAGTCCAACCGCCGTGGGAACATCGCCCTACTCTGGCGCTGTCAAGTGATCACTGGCACTGTATGATGAGCGGGCTGTGAGCGGATTGTCTGTCTCAGTTGCTGCTAGCGTTTACGCAAGCCACACTCAAGAGTCCAATCCAGGATCAACCGAGCATATCCGAGGACGAGTTGACCCAGACGGCTATCACCTCCTTTGCACTTCCTGTGTGCACCACCCCCTTCCCTTCAGCAGCGAACAGCGTGAGCAATGTTGAGAACATTTGCACGAGCGTAGTTACATGCTCGTGTTTTGCGCCCCTTTTGCGAGCCAGCGCATCGGGTGGTTTCTCGCATCCGAAGGGCCAACCCGAGAATCAGTACTGTGTCAACTCAGTTAGCAGCGCTCATGCAATAGGCCGTCGCGCGACTGCCACGATGAAGATCGTTGACGCGCACACTGCATGCCAACTGAGGCCGAACGTCAGAGAATAGAATCCAAGCCCCTGCTCCCGCGGGCAAGACCAATCGGGGTGCGCTTCCTACCACATTGTGAAGCTCAAGACACTCCGTCCTGACTCCTAATTGCAAAGACGCCTGAGCCTTAGGTCCTGCGGCAGCAATATTGTGAGTCTGCAAGTAGTAGGACGGATGTTTCAGGCGGGAAGAAGGTTAAGCATTTCAAGACTGGTCATACCACTTCAAGTCCCTCATCGGAGTAAGGGTCGATTAGTAGCGCCACGTGGCTCTCTGTGGACCCTGATCTATCTACCTGAGCCTGCCGGAGGCAATCTCCTGATGAGCTCGGCTTCTGACCCGTGCTTCCCCACGGGGATGCTCGCGGCTGGCCGAGTCAAAGTAGCGTAAGAAAACTCCACAACAGACGAAACGGGAAAGACAGGCACTACTCAGCCGCGATTATTGTTCCGTAGCCAATCGGCGAGGGTCATTGCAGAGAACAGACATCACAGGGCTTGTCTCCTCCGCGGAAGACGTAGTTCACCAAGTACCAAATGTCTGCAATAGAATTCTCGCTATCGCAGTTGACATCGCCGGACTCGTCGATCGGCTGCGGTGCGGTACCAATCCCTAGCAGTATATATCGCACCAAGAGGATGAGATCCGTCGCGTTCGTTCTACCGTCTGCATTCACATCACCGGTCAGGACACTCACGTTGTCCGGTGTCGCAAGAGCCAAGCAGCTGTCACAAAAATCGGCGACTCCATCTCCATCGCTATCGTCAGGACCGCATCCTGAGAAGATGACATCGATACTATCCTCATTGTTCGTGCGAAGCTGCTCGATTTTGGTTCCATCCTCATTCACTATCACTGAAAGCCGGTGAAATGATCCTGACCTTGGCCTGAACGGTGCATTGGCAAAGCCTGTCGCCTTGGCCGCACAGTCCAGAGCCATTTCCTGGAGAAGCACTGAGCCGTCGTAGAACCTCACCTTCACATCCTCGAGGCTCACTTCACCTGAGTTGGTAATGGCCGCTGAAAGCACCACGCTGTCTCCGGCCACTGGTGCAGAGTCACTAACGGCTAGGACTGCCGTCAAGTCGGCGTACCAGTCCAGGTCCTCCCAATATCTAATCCCCCAGCCCGGACCTGCGGGACTGTCGTAGCGAAAGATGGCTCTGATGCTGTCAGGTGTCAGTCCTGCCGCACGGCCCATAAGGTCTATAATGTGGGAATCCACATAGTACGCGAATGGGTAGAATTGAAGCGACCTTCCGGTAGTCTCTTTGTTGTTGTCGACGAGCACGTAGAAGTGCGACCAGTCAAAGAAATGATCCCGCTCCATCATAAAAAGCATCCACGCCGAGATCTCATAGGCTGCGCTGTGTTGCAGATCTAGATTCTCCGGCGTGCAGTCGCGGTAGTCATTGTGAGTGAAACAGGTCCAACTGTAGTAGGGGCCCCCAAGGCGCAGGTAAGTCTCTACCGTTTCAGCATTAATGTCACCGCTCTCAAAGAGAATCCGAAGTTCATAGAAGGTTGAAATGCCCTCAGTTAGCCACGGTCGTGCATAGAAAGCGAGTGGACCGATGGCGTGAAGTGTCTCGTGAAGCATCGCGGACATGTAATACCAGTAATCGCCCAATTCGGCGGTATTCCCCATCTTGCGCTGGCCGCCTTCATAGTAAGCCTTGCGACAAGAACTACTATACAGCGGGTCGGATAGAGAGACATGTGCTTCACCTGGCAGCGCAAAGCCGAACCAGCAGCCCTGAGTTGATCTGAGGTAGATGTTTAGTTTGCTACCGTGATTCTCTTCGGAACTCCATCCTGTCCGGTCTTCCAGTAAGCTGAATCGTGTGACAAAGGCGGTTAAGAATGAGTCTAGTTGGGGTGCATTGTGGTCATAGTAGGCGGAATCTATGAAGACGTCAAATCGCGGATACGTCCTGCTGACCCAGGTAACCGACGCTTCAGATGCTCTTAGGCGTTCCAGGCTATCTGGATTGGGAGAAGTACACCCGTGGGAGGATGTGATCTGGGCCATCGCTGCTTGTACGACAGCCTCGTCCCCGGTCTCACCGAGCGCAACGCCGCAGTGAAAGTCCGAACTGCCGACGAACGAGGCCACAAGCAACCAAATGCACGTTCTTGGCACTATACAGCTCCAACGCTTGCCGATTGTGCGCAAATGATACCTGCCGCTTATGAATATAGCATCGTCTGATAAGCACTGCAAGTTAACTGTCGGCGGTGATCTAAGGGCACAGATTGGGGTGAGCTCTATCCGAGTGTTCTAGGATCATGCCCTTTGATTCATCAGATGTCCGCCGGCACGCGAGTAGTCCGGACCAACCCGAGCGCCGACCTAGTTCGAGGCCAATTACCGCCTCCGGGCATTGCGAGCACCGATTTCCAGGATGGTAATCACGGCTAAGGCCTTTGACCAATATGTGACTATGGTCTGCCCAAACGCATGCAACCTGCCCTAAACTGTTGCGATCATGCGCGATTCCGAAACCAAGGAGGCACAACAGCATCCGTTATCGTTCAACCGGTTAGCTCATCCTCTGGATGGCCTTTTAAGTCCCTGGCGTCTGCCATTCCGCCACCCCGGCAATCGGCAAGCGGCCAACAAGTTGCGGCGGGCAGGCGCGACGCGCAAGATCATGGAGTTCCTTGCGTTTCGGGGCCGGCGTTCGAGCCGGGGGTTCTACCTCGGGTCGGTTTCTCCTGCGTGGCGAAACAGCAAGGCCGACACGAGATAGAGTGTGACAAACCCCGCATTCAGGAAGAACACACTCACCATGCCCGGAGGATCGTCAAACGTAGGTCTCCAGATCAATAGCGCGATCACTGGGACCAGCGCCTGGGTGAGTGCCGTAAAGAATAACACGCGTGACATTCCCCGCGGTCTCAGGCGCACAATGGTAGCGCCGATGAGTGCGATGTAGATCACTCCGAGATACAGCACGTTGGCGGGGTTATCCTCGCTCCCGATGATCCCGACAGCAAGGTTGATCCAGATCAGCAGCAGGCTTGCGCCCACGGCCACGCCCACGGCGGCCTTGTACGCGGTGGTGCCCCCCTTCCGGGCGAGCAGTTCGTACGTGAGACCGCTGCCGAACAGCAGGCCGCCCATGACGATGAAATCGCCGAGGCCCCAGTTCACCTCTTCGGAGAATTGCATCGCCACCAGCGGGATCATCAATAAGAGCCCTGTCACAAGCGCAATGCGAACGATGTTTCTGTACTGTGTAATCATGGATGTCCAGTTCCCCTTGATGATTCCCACGGAGGTCTCGGCGAACATCCAGAGAGCGCAGCCGAACAGCCCTCCTGCCTTCTCTGCTCGCTCGCGGAGAACATCGTTGAAGGTTTGCTCCAGGCCCTCGCCGTACTGCTCCCGGAACGACGTCGGATAAAGGCGAACCAGCCTGGCGTAGAGATTTCTGTAACCCGTGCCGGCTTGTTCACGTGCCATAGGCGAGTGAACTGGCTGAAAGGCTGATGCCTGTGGCCAGCGCCACCACCTCGCGGTAGCGCGCCAACTCCGCCTTGAGGGCTTTCTGACCGAGACCCGTAATTCTGTAGTACACTCGCCGCTCGTCGTCCAGCTCCGGGTCCACCTTCCTGTCGCTCTCGTCGATCAACCCGGACTCCATCATGCGCGCGAGTGATCCATAGAGTGTACCCGGTCCCATGTTGACTTTTCCCTGGGAGTCGGCTTTCACCTGCTTCATGATCCCATATCCGTGCCGCTCTCTGGCCGACAGCGCGAGGAGTATGTGAAGAACCGCTGGAGTGAGGGGCACCCTGCCTTTGTCGGTGGCCATGGCCCGAGACTATATCCGTTACGGACATATGTCAAGGGAAAATCCTCCAAAGGCTGAGGATCGCTCCGATCTCGGTCCCTCGAGTCCCCAAGAACAAAAGGGCCCCCGCCGGGGCCCTTTTACAATCACATCTGGTCGTGCTCGACGAACGTCTAATTAACGACCCAGCGTGTAATCCATTCCGAAGAACACGCCGTTGTTGCCGTCCCACTGGATCTCGCCGAACAGCGCGATCGGGCTGGAGCGAGGCCGCCACGCCGCACCGGCGTTGAGGCCCACGGCGAACCCGGATTCCGAATCCCGCAGGATGGTGCCGGTGGTCGCATCTGAAGCCTCGAGGCTCAGCCACTCATTGCGCGCGTTGATCCTGCCGTAGGGCGAGATGCTGCCGCCTGCTTTGAGTGCGATCGGGTACGAACCCACGACCTGCGCGCCCAGCTGCGATACGGTGGTGGAGCCACGCATGGTGGACACGCCGTAATCGACCTTGAACCACTCCACAAACGGCCCAATGGCCAGGTCGAACGGATTCTTCGTGCGAACCGGCTGTCCCTGTGCATTCGCTTCGAACGCTTTCAGGATCTGCCACTTCGCATCCGCACCCAGCACCAGTTCGGACTCGGTGAGGTCGTCCCCCACCACGCCGAGTTTTACGCGTCCGTCGCCGGAGTTCGAGAAACCGTACCCCATCGACGTGGAGAAACTGGTGGCATTGGCCACACCCAGACGTCCACCGAGGACGGCACGGCCCTGCGCCATAGACTGCGCTGTCATCAGCGCACCAAAACTCGAGCCGACGGGTTCGGAACGAGTCACGGCGGGCGTCATGATCAACGCCGCCAGCGACAGCGATAGAATAGACCTCTTCATCGCACACCCTCCTTGACGAAACGCCAGTCGAACCCAGAATCGGCTGGCCATGGTCACTCTCTGGTTTAGTTTCGGCAGTTTGGAATCGTTCGCTGAGCCAAATGAGCAGATTCGTTTAGGCAGTTAATCCCAAGCCGGACAGGGAGTTGACGCAGCCCACAAAGCAACATCCAGGAGCTCTGGCAGCACTGGGGTCAGAGGCAGATTAATCCCGGCTTAACCTGCCTCTGGCCCTGAATCATCACTCGCCGCTTGAGGTGGCGAGAATCACGGTCACGGCGATCGCCGTGCCGATCAGGCCGCCCACCAGCGCAGATGATTGCTTCTTTCCCCTCCCCGCCGACTTGTAGGCTTCCGTATAGATCGTCCGACACGTATCAGCCGGCATCGCCATGACCTTGTCGATGGGTGGGTCCGGCTTGCGTTGAGCCAGCACCGCGATGCCGGTGCCGATCAGTCCCAGAAGTACGCCTCCGGCCAGACCGCCGCCAAACGACCCGCCTGTCTTGACGCTCTTGGCATCCGACTTCCCCTGCATCTTGCACATCGCCATTTCCGGAGTCTCCACGACGACCGCGGTGTTCGCGTTTGGCTCCGCGGTGGAATCAGCCGGTGTCCTCGGTGGAGCGCTCGGCTTGACCTGGCGGTTGGAACGGGTATCGGTTTGCGCCAGGGCAAGGGGCGCCGCATTGACGATCATGACTGCGATGACGATCAGGCTGACCAGGCGTTTCATGAAGTTACCTCCTCGGGCATCGGGTTGGGGTGAAGCTCCCCCCTTTGGAGCCCGCAAGATATAATAGCTGAGCCTAACGTCAAGTATCAGATTGAGGACGTTCTGAGGCCCTTGAATTCGGCGCCGAAGTCAGCTACACTTCACGTGAGGTACGTGCTATGCCGGCCAATCTACCGCCGCAGTACTACAAGCTCGAAAAGGAATTCCACCAGGAGTCCGACCCGGGAGAGAAGCTGCGCCTGGCTCAGGAGCTTCTCGCCATCATGCCCAAGCACAAGGGCACAGACAAGCTCCAGGCCGACATGAAATCCAAGATCGCCAAGCTTAAGTTGCAGGTGGAGAGCGGCGGCGCCAGGCACGGCGTCCACCGCACCGATCCCCACTCACACGTGCAACGCGAGGGCGCCGCGCAGATTCTCCTCATCGGCGCCCCGAACGCCGGCAAGTCCAGCCTGCTGGATCTCCTCACGGAGGCGCATCCGCACATTGCCGACTATCCATTCACCACGCGCGAGCCACTGGCGGGCATGTTCAACTGGGAGACGGTGCACTTTCAGCTCGTGGATACGCCGCCGGTGTCCGCAGAGCACATGGAGCTGTATCTCCCCAATCTGGTGCGTCACGCCGACCTTGTGCTGCTGGTCCTCGATGTATCGTCCCCGCACTGGGAGCAGAACCTCTCGGAGATCCGCTCACGTCTGTTGGAAAAGCACATTGTCCTGTGCGGCGCCGATCCGCCGCCGGCGCCCGATCCCATGTTTCTGTACAAGCACACGCTGTTGGCCGCCCACAAACACGACGAGGAGGGCGGTGCCAAAGCCCTGACGAGCCTGGCCTTGCTGGCACCCGGGCATACGATTGTGCCCACGTCCGTGCTCGACGACGCCTGCGCTTCGGCACTCGGCGCGGCGTTCTTCGCCGCTCTCGGAGTGATGCGCGTGTACACGAAGCGCGTGGGTCAGGAGGTGGAGCTGATCGACCCGCTGGTACTCCCGGTGGGTGCCACCGTCGAGGACGCCGCGCGCCTGACCCACAAGGACTTCGCGCAGAAGCTTCAGTTCGCTCGCGTATGGGGCCACGGCAAGTTCGAGGGACAACGTGTCACCCACTCGTTTGCGCTGACCGACAAGGACGTGGTCGAGTACCACATCTGAGCAACGTGGCAGACTGCAACGCTTCCTGCGTGGCCCTCAGGAGGCCCTGTCGACTACAGGGCTCGCGATTCGGGATGGTTTGGCCCTCGTGTGAGCCCACACAGCTCGGGCGCCCAGAGCCCCAGGCCAAACAGACCCAGTAACGCGTACAGGTTAAGCGACCGCAACGCCGCCACGGGACTCCCCAGCCGATCGTAGTGAACCGGGAAGTCCATGCTCGCGATTGCCGCCAGGCACACGAGAGCCACAGAGGCGCCGAGGGTGCGGCGCCCGCCTGATTCGAGCAGCGCCCAGCCCGCCACGAGCAATCCGGGATAGATGTATATGACGTGGTGGAGATATGCCAAAGGCGAACTGATGATCATCAGAACCAGGTACGGCATGAGCATGTACGCCTCGGGGAGCCTGCGTCTGAGCCTCACGTGCTGGCTCACCAGCAACAATCCCAACAGTGCCAGGCAGATCAACGTCCACAAACGGATCGACGCCTCGTCCGACGTGAAGCGCGCCACCCACCCGGCCACAGCGAAGTTGCCCACACCGGCAGGCGAGAAGAGACCGGGAACGGTCTTGCCATATCCCATGGCGCCTGCGAACTCGAGAAAGTGATGCCACGACTGAAGCCCGCCGGCCGTCACCATGGTGGGTACGCCCAGCACGACAACACCCACTGCACACCCAAAGAGCACTTTGAAACGCCGATTCAAGCCAAAGAACAGCAGAAGCCCCAGAGGCGTGACTTTGATCAGCGCGGCCGGAGCCAGGAGCAAGCCGGCAAGGAAGTCGCGTCGATAGACCAGGCTCTGCACGAGGGCGGCGGTCAGGAAGGCCAGGACCACGATGTTCACCTGCCCCATCATCAGGTTGTTGTCGAACGGTATCAGCACCAGAAGCAGGAGTGCCCATAACGGCAACAGGCCGTCCGCGCCTGGATCGCGAGATTCGCCGCGCGCCGCGCACAGGCGGGTGGAACAGAATACGATCGACGCTCCCAGCACTACCAGAAGCAGCATCCAGACCGTGGTAGCCGATCGAGGGCCAAGGTGGGCCACTGGAGCCATGTAGAAGGCAAGGGGCGGCGGATACAGGTAGGGATAGACAGTCCCTTCCACATCGGCCTGGGCCGCCAGGTTCCCAAGGTACTCGGCATCGTAGAGGTTCCCCCCCTCGAGGTGGGCCACGCCGGCAAAGTAGAAACTGCGGAAGTCGGCCATGACATGGCCGCCCAGGGGCGCCGTCTTGAGCAGGTACACGATCGCGGCCAATGCGAGCAGCGCGAGCGTCCACCTGACCCGCCGACTCTGGCTGAATGGGGTCAGAGGCAAGTTAAGCCACCTCAACCCGCGGGGTTACCTGTCCGTGCGACCAGGTGTCGCGAGAGAATCGCGCCATCTCCATGGCCATGACGCCCCAGCTGCCGTTCTCGCTGGCGAATCCCCCCACCATCCCGGTGGAAGGTTTGAGCGTGGTGTCGGCATCGAAGCGATGAATCACGCCGCCCATGAGCATCAGGCCCCAGCCGATCTGCGTGTTCTTGAATGGGACGGGCGCCACCAGGGGCGTGACGCCACGTTCGGTGCGTCGTGAACTCCCGTCTGGTTCTTCACTCGGTTCATCGAGGGAAGGCGGCGATGCCGCGGGAGGCTCGACTTCAGTTGCGGAAAGGTCGGACTGAGCCCACGCGGTGTGTGCCGCGAGCATCACGCATGCGCCACAGACCACCCACACCAGAGCACGTGCACCTGGAAAGCAGGTACGACGGAGTGCGCTACCAACGAGACGACTCACTTCACCCCCCCCGTCCTTTCACCCTGCCAGGAGTGTTCACTTGTCATGCTAGACTGAAGCGTCGCTTCCCGCAACGCTCATTGAGGAGGAGCTGATTAGCTGATCGGATTATCTGGTTGACGCCTCCAGACCGCCTCCCTAGCTTGCCCCCCGGTAGCGTCTGGAGCCGGGACAGGCCGGGCCGCGGGGTCAGGGATCGACATCTCAGCAACGCGCGTGGCCGAGCACATCCTCCTCTTGGCTGACAACAGCCGGTTCCCTTCGCGCACAGAGTTTCCGGTGTGGCCTCCTCTTGTGGGTGCGCTTGCCGGCAGATGTTGTGCGCGCACACATGGACGCCCTGCCAGCGGGCGGGGCAGCAACGAAGGAGGGCTGGATGGCCATCACGCTGGAACCGCGCAACTACTACCGACTCCCCTGGAGCCTCACCGACAACGCCATTTCCTGGCTGGAACCCACCTGGAAGTGCAACATCTACTGCGACGGCTGCTATCGCATCAACGATCCGCGAGGACACAAGACGCTCGAACAGATCTCCGAAGAACTAGATGTCTTCGAGCGCTTCCGCATCACGGACGGAGTGTCGGTTGCGGGCGGCGACCCGCTCACGCACCCGGAATGCGTGGAGATCACGCGCATGGTGGCGAAGCGCGGATTGAAACCCATCATCAACACCAACGGCGTGGCGCTCACGCCCGACATGCTGCGCGATTTAAAACGCGCGGGCGCCAAGGGGTTCACGTTCCACGTGGACAGCCGCCAGCACCGGCCGAACTGGAAGGGGAAAACCGAGCTCGAGCTGTGCGAGCTGCGCTTGCACTTTGCCGAGATGCTGGCGAAGGAAGGTGGCCTGTCGTGCGCCTTCAACTCCACGGTGTACCCGGAAACCCTCGACAGCGTGCCCGATCTGGTGGCCTGGGCGCAACAGCACATCGACAAAGTGCACGTGATGGTCTTCATCGCGTTTCGTTCTGCGCTCATGGATGGCCGGTTCGCGTACTATGCGGGCGACCAGAAGGTGGACATGGAGGCTCTGCCCTACATCAAATCAGAGGACCGGCCCTTCATCATCAAGTCCAATGACATCTACGAGGTCATTCAGAAGCGAAACCCCGACTTCGACAGTGCCGCCTATCTCAACGGTACCGAGAAGCCGGACTCCTTCAAGTGGTTGCTCTCGGCGCGCATCGGCACAGCCGATCAGATCTACGGCTACGTGGGCGGGAAATTCATGGAGGTAGCCCAGGTGTTTCACCATCTGATGCACGGTCGCTACCTGGCGTACACCGAGCCCGAGGTGCACCGGCGGGGACGTGGCATGCTCTGGGCGTCCCTGTATGATCGAAAGACCCGGAAGATCGCCGGCCGCTTCTTCCGCTCCGTTCTCAGGAACCCGCTGAGACTCTTCCGCCGTCTGCACTTCCAATCGATCATGATCATTCAGCCCGTGGATGTGCTGGAGTCCGGCCTGATGAATATGTGCGACAGCTGTCCCGACATCACGGTGCACAAAGGCGAGCTGGTGTGGTCGTGCCGGCTGGAAGAGGTGATCAAGTACGGTCGTTTCATGCACACCGTTCCCCGCGAACATGAGCTGCCGGAGTCAAAGCCGGTGGAGGCCGAAGCCGAACCCGTGGCCAGCCTGACTTAAACGTACGCCCCTTGGGGCGGACTTGTGCCGGACAGGCAGCAGAAGGGCCCGCTTTGTCGGGCCCTTCTCTTTGCTCAGCGAAAGTCCCGCGAATGCAGCTGTGCCGTTGTACGCCCGAAGCGCAGAGGTTCGAACCCGGTGCCGATCACGTTGATCACGCCCTGCTCGCGCTCCACCTTCCCCTGCACCACAAGGCCGGTGGTGTGCACCACCTCGCTGCGGAAACGCTCCACCTGATCCGGCTTCACCACCACGTTGATGAAGCCGGTTTCGTCCTCGAGCGTGAGAAACAGGAAGCCTTTCGCCGTGCCGGGCCGCTGGCGGATCACCACGATGCCGGCCACGTTCACCACGTCCCCCTGCGCGCACTGCTCCAGGTCGGATGCCGATCGGATGCCGCGCCGCGTCAGGACCGCCCGGAAGAGTTTCATGGGGTGCGGCCCCAGGGTGAGGTCCATCCCCTGGAAGTCGGCCAGCACCGCATCGGACGCCAGCATCGTGGGCATGACCGCTTCCTCCTCCTGCGTGGAGAGCGGCAACTCTCCGGGAGGACGTTGAAAGAGTGCCAGGAGTTGCCACAACGCCTGGCGCCTGGTAAGCCCGAAGCCGCGGAACAGCCCCACCAGAGCGGCCTGCTCCAGTGCGTCCCGATCCAGTGCGGACCGGTGCACGAAATCCGCAAGCGACTTGAAGGAGCCCGCCTCCAGCGCGCGCTCGATCTGCTCCTTCGCCCGCGGCCCCAGCTTCTTGATGGAACGGAATCCCAGCCGCACGGCGCCGCCTTCCACGGTGCAGTCCCACAGGCTCTTCGTGCAGTCCACCGGCAGAATGCGCAGGCCGCGGCGGCGCGCCTCGAAGACCACACTGGAGGGGGAGTAAAAGCCCATGGGCTGCGCGTTGAGCAGCGAACAGTAGAACTCGGCGGGGTAGTACACCTTGAGGTACGCAGAGATGTACACCAAAAGCGCAAACGAGGCGGCGTGCGACTCGGCGAACCCGAAATCCGCAAAGGCCGAGAGCTGAGTGAAGATCTCGTCGGCCGCTTTCTGATCGATGCCGTTTCTGATCATGCCCGCCACGAGGGCCAGCCCCAGTTCTTCCATTTTCTGGTGCGAGCGCTTGTGCCCCATGGCGCGCCGTAACTGGTCGGCCTGTGCAGCGGTAAACCCTGCGGCAGCCACGGCTACTTTCATCCCCTGCTCCTGGAAGAGAGGTACGCCGAGGGTGCGCTTGAGGATGGGCTCCAGGAGCGGATGCGGATACGTGACCGCCTCCTTGCCGTCGCGGCGCCTTAAATAAGGATGCACCATGCCCCCCTGGATAGGCCCGGGGCGGATGAGCGCCACCTCCACCACCAGATCGTAAAACGTGCGCGGCTTCATGCGCGGCAAGGTGTTCATCTGCGCGCGCGATTCCACCTGGAACACGCCCACGGTTTCGGCGCGGCAGAGCAGGTCGTAGATGTTCGAGTCGTCGTACGACAGGGTGGCCCAATCGAGCGTGATGCCGTGGTGTTCCTGCACCAGCTTCCCCGCCAGATCGATGAGCGTGAGCATGCCCAGGCCCAGGAGGTCGATTTTGATGAAGCCCGCGTCCTGCGCGTCGTCTTTGTCCCACTGGATCACGCTGCGGCCCGGGTGCGTGGCGTTTTCGATGGGCACCAGCTCCGCCAGAGGCCGGGCGGTGACGATCATGCCCCCCACGTGGATGCCCAGATGCCGCGGGAATCCCACCAGGCGTGCCGCCAGATCCAGCCAGTGACGCACGCGCAGATCGGCGGCGTTGAGGCCGGCGGCGCGTGCGTGCGAAGCCAGGTTCTCGCCGTTCGAATAGTGCCCCACCTGCTTGGCGAGGAGATCGATCTGATCTCCGGCGAACCCCAGCACCTTCCCCACCTCGCGCACGGCCAGGCGTCCGCGGTAGCAGATCACCTCGCACACCATGGCGGCGTGTTCACGGCCGTATTTTTCGTACACGTACTGGATCACTTCCTCGCGCCGGTGGTTGGCGATGTCTACGTCGATGTCGGGAGGCTCGGCGCGCTCCTCCGAAAGGAAGCGCTCGAACAACAGGTCGAGCTTGATGGGGTCCACCGCCGTGATCTTGAGGCAGTAACACACCGCGGAATTGGCGGCCGACCCGCGCCCCTGACAGAGAATGCCGCGCTCGCGGCAGAAACGCGCGATGTCCCACACGATGAGGAAATACCCCGCCAGGTTCAGCTTGCCGATGAGTGACAGTTCGTGTTCCAGTTGCGACTTCTGTACGGCGGACAATTCGCCGTAGCGCTCGGCGGCGCCCTCGGCCACCAGCTGCCTGAGATAGTCCTGCGTGGACATTCCCCCGGGGACGGGAAAGGCGGGCAGTTCCGCGGGCAGTGTGTCGAACGAGAAGGTGCAGCGAAGGGCGATGTCGAGCGTGTTGGCCACGGCGCCTGAGTAGCGGGAAAACTTCTTCACCATGGCCGCGGGCGGCATGAGGTAGCGCTCGGCGTTCGGATAGAGCACGCCGCCCGCGTCGTCGAGTGTGACGTGGTGGCGGATGCAGTTGAGCACGTCCTGAAGGGGACGGTCGTGCGGCGTGGCGTAGTGCACGTTGCCCGTGGCCACCACGCCCAGGTTCGCCGTGTGCCCCAGTTCGTACAGTCGCTCGCACAACGCTTCGTGCGCGGGGAGATGGTGGTGCTGGAGTTCCAGGTAGAAGCGGTCGCGCCCGAACCAGTGCGCATATTCCTCCGCAGCGCGCAGGGCGGCCTGCGTGTCGCCGGCCGTAAGCAGCGCGGGAATCTTTCCGTGACGGCACCCCGAGAGGGCAATGAGTCCGGAGGCGTGTTCGCGCAGCACCGCGTGCGACACTTTCGCATGTCCCTTGGCGGCGGCCAGCTGCGCCGTGGAGAGCAGGCGGCACAGGTGACCGTAGCCGGTTTCATCGGACACGAGCAGCACCAGATGATGCCCGTCCTCGAGCGTGACCTCGGCGCCGAGAATCGGGTGCACCCCCGCCTCGAGCGCCGCGCGCGAAAACCGCACCGCGCCGTACAGCCCGTTGTGATCGGTGAGCGCGCAGGCGCGGTAGCCCAGGCGCGCGGCCTGCCGGGCCAGTTCTTCCGGATGACTCGCCCCGTCGAGAAAGGAAAAGTTCGAGTGACAGTGCAGTTCGACGTACTCGGACGCGTGTGTGGTCATATCGCTAATCGAACACTCCCTGCACGTACCAGTGTCCGGCGGCGCGATCGTAGTACACCAGATAGCGCGGACCCGCGGTGTCGACTTCGTAATAGAGGCGGTGAAACGGCTGCCGCCACCAGTGGCCCGACACCACCCAGGGGCCGTGATACGCCTGCACGCGCTGGTGCAGGGCGGGGCTCTCCAGAGTGGACAATGCGCCGTTCGACCACACGGCGGTGACGCGCTGCGGCGGCGAGAACAAACGCAGTCCGAAGGCGGACGACAGGCACGGAAGGTGAATAGGCGCGTCCGCCAACAGCCCGGCTTTGGGAGTGGGAGCTTCTGTTGGATGCCACTCCGCGGCCGCTTCGGGCAAAGCCGCGGAGAGCGCCCGGGGCGTGCGCCACTCCCCCGAACGGTGAGGGAGTTCGCGCGGCACCACGCGTTCTGGCCGGTGCGACCATTCCAGTTGTTCCACCGGTGCGGCGCCCGACGACTCGATCTGCACCACGATCCCGCGCACGCCCGCGCGCGGCGGCTGCAGGCCGAGAGCATGTGAAAGCTGCCGTGCGAACGGCGCGGTGACACACACGGGTGTTGACAACGCCAGTTCCCACGACACGTTCTCTCTGTTTTCCAGATCGAACTCCACGTGCACGGCATAGGCCGCCTCCTGCCGTGATGCGAGCACGGCCAGAAGCGGCGTCAGAAGCGCTTCGGCGCGCTCCACCAGCGTGATGCTGGAGAACAGCGGAAAATCGAACGCTGCCTCCTGCCGGAGAGGCTCGGTGAGAGTCTCGGGCGCGAAGGGCGACCCTTCGAGCCCCTGGGCCAGTTTCTGCAACTGCACTCCCGACGAGCCGAAACGCGCCGCCCACTGGGAGGCCGGCAACTCCGCCACCTGCGCCATGGTGTCGAGCCCCAGAGCGCGCAGGTACGGCGCAAGCGATGGCGCGGCCGCGTGATGGGAGGGCAGTGCGGCCAGAAACTTGCGCTCGCTGCCCGTGGGGACGATCAGAAACGTGCGCGGGGACGACACCTGCGCGGCCACGCGCGCCACGTCGCGATGACCCGCCAGCCCCACGCACACGGGCAGGGCGAATGGAGCGAGCGTGTCGAACACGTGCCGGATGAACCGGCGCTCGCCGCCGTACAGGCGCCCCTGCCCCAGCGATTCGAGAAACCAGAGGCCGGGAGCGTCTTCCTCCACCGCAGGCGTGACGGATTGCAGGCTCGCCACGATCCGCCGCGACAGATCGTGCTCGGACTTCGGGTCGCGCACCTGCACGTGCAGGGCCTTCGCGCGCGCACGCGCCTGCGACACAGACAGGCCGGGCCGCACGTCATACGCATGCGCGGCGGAGTTGACAGCCAGCACCGGGGAGGCGGCCTTCTGTCCTTCGGCCAGCACCACGGGCACTTCAGAGAATTCGGGATGACGCGCCAGCCACCACGCCAGGGCGAAGTCGGGCACGCGCACGCAGGCGATGCGTGAGGCTCGCATCAGCGCCCTCCCGGCGTCCAGGTGCGCTGCGCGCCTTCCCCGCTCAGCCGGCTCTTGAGCACGCGCAACACACAGCAGGCGTTCTGTCGTTCGACGCCCACGCGCAACGACACCGTGCTGGGGGGCACCACTTGTTGAGAAGGTTCGGACAAGAGAAACACGAGCGCACCCGATCGCAGCGTCTCCTGGCGCAGCCTGTGCACGAGCGGTTGCGGCCAGGGGGAGTTCTGACCCGTGACGTCGAACACCACCAGGCGGCAGCGCTTTCGTTCAAGCAGCGTTTCCGCAGCGCGCAACGCGGGGCCGGGGCCCGCGGGGGCCTGCCAGAACAGACGCGCAGGTGACAGGCCCGCGGCCACTGCCGCCGCGGGAAACAACTGACGCGGGAAATCGAGGTACGCGATCGGTTCGTCGGCCGCGCCTCCCGCAAAGAGTGAGAACAGAAGACCGGTCTTTCCCGATCCCGGTGCGCCCGTGATCTCCACCCATTGTCCGCGCGGCAAGCCGCCGCCCGGAAGGAATTCGTTGAATTCGCGCACTCCGGTGCGAAACACACCGTCGCCGGTGGAGGCGAAACTCGGCACCGATTGCGGCCATTTCTGCAACAGCAGATTTCGCACGGCCCCTGCGCCTGCGGCTTTATCGTGAGTGTCCATAGGTACCCGGAAGCGCGATACTGCACTTATGTGCAGTATCAAGATAAACCCCACGCAGGAATTGTCAAAGATTAAATGGGGTCAGAGGCAAATTAAACCAGACACACGAACGGATAACACCACCTGATGACTTGGTTTAATTTGCCTCTGACCCCATTTAATCGCCGCAGGTGGGGGGCGGGCCGGCCTTGAAGATGAGATTGACGAGCAGCATGATGTCGGTGAGCGTCACGGCATGGTCGCAGTCGAGGTCGCCCGAATCGCCCACAGGATCGGGGCCGCCCTTCCAGATGGAATTCACCAGAAAGACGATGTCCTTAACATCGAGCTGATTGTCGGTGTAGGCGTCGCCGCGCCGCACGGCGAATACCTCCAGCATGAACGGAATGGCCACGGGCTCGAGGGCGGGATCGTTGTGTACAAGTTCCACCGCCGACAGAAAGTGGCCGGGCGAAAGCCCCGCCGCCGACACGCGAAACGTGACCAGTGCGGAGGTGCCGGTGGTCAGCGTGCCGGAGGCTGGAAACGCCGTAATCTGAGCGTGCGGCGAGAACGACCAGTGCAGCGGGCCCCGGCCGCCGTTGTGCAAAGTGAACGAGCGGTGCGCCACGGTGCCCGCTCCCAGGGTGACGGTCAGTGTATCCGCAGCCACCGACAGTTCAGGCGGCCACTCCACATGCGCGCGTACAGGCAGATCTATGGGATCCCGCAACGTGTCGTCGTGGATCACAACGAGCCGGCCCGTCACAAGCCCCGAGTCGCGCGGCAAAAACGTGACACGCAGCACCGTATCCGTGCGCGGCGGCAGGACGGCCCGAGTCCACGACGGCGTGACCTCCGCCAGGTCACCCGTCACATCGAAAATGCGCAATGAATCGGTGCCCTGGTTGGACACCGATACGTCCAGCGTGGACGGGTAGCCCATATAAGCCACACCAAAGTCGAGACTGTCGCGATCAGCGGCCGCCACCGGCGCACCCACCACCCGAAGCCGCACGGGCCACTCCACCTCCGGCCTGGCGGGATCGTTGCTGCCCAGAACCAGGCGGGCGCGGAACAGGCCGGCGAACAAATCGCTGGCGTCATAAGAAAGCGTGAGATCCACCTGGGCTCCGGGGGCAAGCACGGTGGACCTCAGGTCTGCCTTCAGCCACTTCACGCGCTGGAGACCACGATCGATCTCGCGCTGAAGATCCAACAGCGAGTCCCCCATGGCGAATGCTGCGTGGACTACGGCGGAGGCCCCTGGCTCCAGGTCGCCCAATTCGAAGTGCAAGA
>DAIOGN010000043.1:0-22053 GCA_036745245.1 Candidatus Zixiibacteriota bacterium | reverse complement strand
CGCGTGGGCACCACGCGCCGACTCTGCGAACAACTCGCCACGCACACGCCACAGGTGCGCGTGTTCCTCTCCGGCTCGGCCATGGGGTACTACGGAGACCGGGGCGCGGACTGGCTGGAGGAGGGGAGTGAGCGCGGTCGCGGATTTCTGGCGGAGCTGTGCCAGGCCTGGGAGGACGGCACACAGATCTTGAGCGACGCCGGCGTGCGGGTGGCGAAGCTCCGCACTGCCGTGGTGATGACCACCGAGGGCGCGCCGCTATCGCGGATGCTCCTGCCGTTCCGCCTGGGCCTGGGCGGCCCGATCGGAAACGGTCAACAGTACTTCAGCTGGATCGACCTCGATGACCATGTCCGTGCCATGATGCATCTGTTGTCGGACGATCGAGCGAATGGACCGGTGAACATGGCCGCGCCCGAGCCGGTCACGAATGCGGAGTTCACGCGCATCCTGGCCCGCGTGTTGAGGCGGCCCGCGTTTCTGCCCGTCCCTGCGTTCGCTGCCCGGGCGGCCTTCGGCCAGCTGGCCGACGAGCTGCTTCTGGCCAGCACGCGGCTGCGCCCGAAGCGGCTCTTGGACCTGGGATTCGAGTTCCGCTATCCCGGCCTGGAGGCATCGCTCTCCCACCAGCTCGGCCGGTCGTAGCGCGACTATTCGGCGTCTTCGGCGTTCAGAGAGTGCGTGGCGATGGCCTGATAGTGAGCGAACAGGTCGTGTTTCTGCCAGCGCTCGTACAATTCGGCCACACGGGAGGCGGCGGCGCGCACGACCGGATCTTCGTTTCCGAACTTGCGACTGAGCGCGGCAAAGGCCCGGAGCAGCGGGGGTTCTGCTTCTTCGAGGCGCCCCTCGCGCACCAGGCTCCAGCCCAGGAGGCTCTCAGCTTCCCAACGGCGAAGGGCTCGATCTTCGCCGGGACAAAGCCTCACAGCGGTGGAGAACATGCGTTCCGCCTCTCCGGCAGAATCGAACTGCATCCGAATCCGACCCCGCAGGCAGAGCGCATCCACATGCAGGCTGGTCTCCGGCGGCTGCAATGCGGAGAGCATCGTGAGCGCGGAATCGCTGGCTGAATCGGCCTGTGGAAACCTCTGCTGGCCCTCCAGGCCGCCTGCGAGGAAGAGCCACGCGCGGCCTCTCTCACTGGGCGTGCAGCCTGCCTTCTGTTGCAGGTGCAGCGCCGAGTCCGCGTCGACAACAGATCGAGCGTAGAGATCCAGAACAAGATGCAAACGTGCCCGGGACAGAAGGCAGCGGGCCAGTACCGAGTGATCTCCTTCGGGCCGGCCTGCGATGGCCACACAACTGTCGTAGGCGCGGAGGGCCTCCACGAGGCTGTCCTTCGACTCGAGCTGTGCACCCTGGCGAAGAAGTTCGAGGGGAATGTAGACCGGGTCGGACCGTGTAGTTCGCGAGGTCGTTCGTGAGTCTTCCGACGTGCAGCCCAGGTGCACAGCCAGCAGAATCACCAGAGACATCACCGTCCTGGCACAGGCCGGGCACAGGATGCGCAGCGCCGCTCCGGGGCGTGCGTTGGGTAATGGGCTCATCGTCTCTGTTCCCCTGCCACGCGCAGGGAATTCCCGGCGTATCTCCGTGACCGGAGGATGATCGGCCAACGGCGGTGGGTCAACCATTCGGGCACCCGAGTCCTTCCCACATTGACAGCCAGCCGAAAACGCGTTTATTGCCGGGATCATCTATTAGACGAGTCCCACTCGGCCTTCGCACCGGTCTCGGAACTTCCGCCCCCGGCCCTGGCCGTCCGCCGCACCCGGTAAGGAGAACATCGATGAACCTGCGCGCATTGCTGTGTACGCTGCTGTTGACCTGGACCTCTGCTGCCGCACAGGCGGACCAGGCGGTCCCGGGTGCCTCGTTGACCGCCCTGGTGGAGTCGTGGCCCATCCGCATCCCCGACAACGTGGAGCATCTCGACCTGGGCTCGATCCCGATGCGGGCGCTGCGCGTGCCCACGGTGATCAACGTGGAAGTCGACATCATGTCGGCTGGAGGCCATGCGCATCACCTGTACCCCGACGAAATCGCCATGATCGTGAACATGTTCGCCTGCGAGGGGATCACGATGAACATCGAGATCTCCGATACGATTCCCGAGACCGCGGTGATCGACATGAGCTCAACCTTCGAGACCCTGGGCGCCACCGGCTTCAAGACGATCAAGAACGCCTGGGTCGATCACGCAGAGGGAACGGGCTGGCACTATTGCATCATGGCGCACCAATACAACCTGGGGTCGGGTCCCAGTACCTCGTCCGGCTTTGCGGAGATCGTGGGTGACGACTTCATCGTTACACTGGGTGCCTGGAACGCCGAGGTGGGAACGCCGTTCGATCGCGCCGGCACGTTCGTGCATGAACTGGGCCACAACCTGGGGCTGCGGCATGCGGGCGGGCAGAGCGAGAATTTCTACACTCAGTACAAGCCGAACTACGCGAGCGTCATGACCTATCGCTGCCAGGTGCTCGGCGTTCGCAAGATGAACATCTGTTCGGGCCTCGTGGACAGCTGCCACGCCGCGCCGTTCCGCGACCTCGACTACTCGCACGGACTCCTCCCGGCTCTCGACGAGGCGGCCCTCGTGGAGTCTGCGGGCGCCGGCCTGGGTCCGGTGGACTGGGACTGCGACCTCGCCATCGACGGGGCGCCGGTGATCAAGGATCTGGCCGACTACAACTGGTGCTGGGCCGCCGGCACAATCGGCGTAAGCATGGATTACGACGATTGGTCGAATATTGTGGACGTCTCTTTTCTGGCGCCCGTACAATCACTCACCCACCGGCCTGGCACACCTTGTCTCGATCTGGATCAGCTGGCGAGCATCACGTCGCAGGGCGCTTCGGGTGGAAGCACCTTCACCTGCGACTTCTCAAGCCCTCTGGTGCAGAACGAACCATGCGTGTATCTCGACGCCGATTCCGATCTCGACCTCTGGAAGTCGTCCTGCGACAACTGTCCCTCGGCCTCCAACGCCACCCAGCTCGACACCGATTCCGACGGCGACGGCGACGTCTGCGACAACTGCCCCAGCCATGCCAACGCCAGCCAGGCCGACGGCGACGGCGACGGCCCGGGCGACCCCTGCGACAACTGCCCTGCCACTCCCAACGGCGCGCAAGCCAACGCCGATGCCGACACCTGGGGCGACGTCTGCGACAACTGCCCGGCCGTGAGCACGCCGGGAAACGTGACCCTCATGACGGGCGACATCGGCAACAACGGCACGCATGGCTCCGAAGATATCATTCAGCTGGTGAACTATGCGTTCAAGAGCGGCGCGCCGCCCGTTCCCGTGCCCGCCGTGGGCGACGTGAACTGCTCCGGAACCGTGACGTCGGCCGACATTATCGACATGGTGAACTACGTGTTCAAGAGCGGCGATCCGCCGTGCAATGTATGCGCTTTATAGCGGGGCCGGTTTGCCTGAGCCGGACTATCTGAAGTAGCGAGCTTCGAAGCGGAGGAGCACCGTGCCGTCTCCGTCCTTCAGATCCAGGTGGTCGCCCGTGATGACGTAGCGGGTGGCCTTCGCCAGGCGATCGAAGAGTTCCGTTTCCTGCTCCAGGAAGGGGCACGCCATTCGCGTGCTCGCCAGAGCGCCAAAGGAAACCAGCCGACCTTCCACCTTGAACGAGCCGGAGAAGGAGTTGCATCCGGCAAAGCCGCGAACTTCGTTGGTGCCGGGCAGGAATCTCAGATGCACTTCCCTCTGATCCGCTGCCATCCTCACCGGACGGCTGCCGATGCGCACGAGTCCCCAGAACGTATTTTCGAGCGAGGCCGTGGCCCCCTGAGCACCGCAGGTCTCGCCGGGCCACACGCCTTCGAAGCGCTCCACCACCAGCACATCCGCAAAGCCTTCACGATCGACCGCGGGGCGCGTGGTCACGCGCCCCACCACCTCGGCGAGAAGCGGTGAGCCGGGCTCGAGTACGGCCTCGGAGTAGGCGCGTTCGAGAAGTGGATACTCGGCTTCCATCGCCACGGGGATCCGCCACTCGGACGCGCATTCGCGAAACAGCGCCGCGTCGGCCATGTAGGTGAACATGCCCCGCATGGAGAGCCGCGGTTCGAACGGCGCACTCTCTTCACGGCGCACGAGCGCCGCGGCAGAATCGGCCAGCTGATGCGCGGCTTCGCGGGATACGGGTCGCAACGTGTCGGTGCTAACCACTCTCAAGTCGGGGAGATCCTCGCCGCTGCCTCGCAGACGCACCAGCCTTCGGGCGACATCGAGATACCAGCGGCCGATGTCGTCCTGATCCACGATGTCGGCCCCAAGGTACGAACGCCTCAGAAAGTACACGGAGTCGGGGCGCAGGAGCAGCTGGTAGCGAATCCCGGGACAATCCTGGCAGGGCAGCGTGCCCTCAAACAGCGTGGATCGCTCGGCCAGGGTGCCCACCGGATCCGAAACGGGCTCGGAATCCGCTTCGGGCGGCTCCGCTGTGCAGGCTGCGAGCACCAGAGTACAGGCCAGTGCAAGCACGCCCCAGGGCTGCGATCGGAACGCTGTGAACTCACGCATGCCTGGCTCGTTTCACGTCCTCGATCGCCTCCGGATTACCTATGCTCGACGTATCCCCAGGATCCAGCCCCAGGTAGGCTGCGCGCACCAGCCGGCGCATGATCTTGGCGTTGCGGGTGCGCGGCAGGTCGGCCACAAACAAAACCTCACGCGGGCGCAGCGGTTTTCCCAACTCCGTGGACACAAGACTCTTGAGGGCCTCGGCCAGCGTGGCGCCCGGAGAGCTGCCGGGTTTCAATACGCAGAAGCACACCACTTCGTTACCCTTGAGTTCGTCGGGCACCGCGATGGCGGCTGCTTCGCTCACGTCGGGGTGAGCCACCAGAACCGACTCCACTTCGGCGGGGCCCACGCGCTTGCCCGCCACTTTAATGGTGTCATCCGAGCGGCCGAGGATGTACCACTGGCCGTCGTCGTCCACTGCGGCAAAGTCGCCATGCACCCAGGTGTCGGGCCAGCGCGACCAGTACGTGTCGAGATAGCGATCGCGGTCGCGCCAGAAGCCACGGGTCATGCCGATCCAGGGAGCCCGGATCACCAGCTCTCCCACGCGATTCTGTACAGGCCGGCCGTCTTCGTCGAACACGGCCGCCGCGATCCCGGGGCAGGGGCCCGAAAACGCAGTGGGCTTGGAGGGGAGGATCGGATTACCCATGACGATGCCGCCGGAAATCTCGGTGCCTCCGGAGTAGTTGATGATGGGGCGAAGGCTTCTGCCCACATCGCGAAACAGCCACCACCACGGATCGGGATTCCAGGGTTCGCCGGTGGAGGCGAAGGCACGCAGGGCCGAGAGGTCGTGCTTGTGAGCACATTCCGCTCCAAACGGCAGGACGGCTCGCACATAGGAGGGCGACAGTCCGAACACGTTCACGGAGTGCCGAGCCATCATGGCCCACATGCGGTCGGGTCCCGGAAAGTCGGCCGCGCCGTCGTAAAGAAACATGGTGGAGCCAAGCAGGGTGGAGCCGAACACGAGCCACGGTCCCATCATCCAGCCCATGTCGGTGATCCAGTGAATCACGTCGCCCGGGTGAACGTCGGTGCCAAACGCCATGTCCTGCGCCGCTTTCACGGGGAAGCCGCAGTGCGTATGGACGGCGCCCTTGGGGCGCCCCGTGGTGCCCGACGTGTAGATGATCATAATTATGTCTTCCGCGTCGGTGGGCTCGAACTGCGCATACGCGGTCTGCGTGGAGACGAGTTCGTGCCACCAGTGATCCCGGCCCGCTGTCATGGGAACGCTCTGGCCCGCGTGACGCAGGACCACGCAGTGTTCGAGCGTGGGAACCTGAGTCATGGCGGAGTCGGCGGTCTCCTTGAGCGGCACAATCTTCCCGCGCCGGTGCATGCCATCGGCGGTAAACAGCACGCGTGCGCCGGCATCGTTGAGGCGGGACGCGATGGCCGAGGTTCCATAGCCTGAGAAGAGCGGTACAATCACTCCGCCCAGGCGCGCCGTCGCCAGAAACGCCACCACCAGCTCGGGCGTCATGGGCATGTGCAGGCCGATGGCGTCGCCTTTGCGCACGCCGAGCGATCGCAGAGCCGCCACGCAGCGATGCACTTCGAAGGCGAGTTCGGCGTACGACAACTTGCGCGACTCACCCGACTCGTCCTCCCAGATGAGGGCGGTTCGGCGGGCGCTTTCCGGATCGCGCAGCCAGCGGTCGAGGCAGCTGGCCGTGATGTTCAGTTTGCCACCCGTGCACCAGCGCGGGAAAGGCAGGCCGTCGGGCAGTTCCAGGACGTTTCTGTACGGAATTTGAAACTCGACGCCCAGGTACGAAAGCAGTGCCTCCGTGAACCACGCCACGTCTTCGGTGGAGCGTTGCATGAGCCGGGGGAACGACTCGATGCCGTGCAGCTTCATGAACGAGTGAAGATGGCTGCGCTCAATATCGGCCTGGCGAGGATGCCAGGCGAAGTTGCCTGGCGAAACGAACGTACTCATCCGCCCGCTCGATTCCGTTTCGACGGCTCGGGGATCCCCTCGACACGTGTTCTTCGCCGTACCAAGGGCCATGAACACAAGAGGCTCAATGCGGCGCCTCCGAACACATCCACGAAATGGTGCTTGTTCGCCGTCATGCGACTGTAGCCCGTGAGAGCCGCCACGACATGCAGGGGCCACGTGGTGCGCATTCCGTAGCGGAAGGATGCGAATCCTGCGCCCGCGAAGGCCGACGACGTGTGCGCCGACGGAAAGCCATTCTTGCCGCCGTCGGGTCTGCGACTCTTCACGGTGTGTTTGATGAGGTGCGTGGCTCCCTGGCTTACGATCATGACCAGGGCAAACTGCCGCACGCCTGCCCAGTCGCGCATGACAATCGCGGCGGCGCCGGCACCCGCCGGAACGGCGAACTGGAGGACATCTCCCACACGCTCCAGCCCGACCACGCCTGAGCCCGGGAGGACGGCCAGGAGAGTTGCGAGCAGATGCCCGAAGGGCTTCAGCATCGGTTCGGTCTGGGTCCCACGGGTGTGGCCGGACGCAGAGTGTTCATAGGCACTGCCAAGGAAGGCGGGGCCGGAGATCGGGTCAAATTCGATTGCCGGGCGGCACGCTTCACAAGCGGGGTCTCCGGCCCGTCGGCAGATACCGTTTGGCGAAATGGCGGGGGAATTTATATTCATGGGGTCTTCCAACGTGTACTCGGGGACGGACGTGCAACCGCCCCGACGGTAGTGCCGTAAGCAACAGTCACAGCCCGCCCGGGAGGAATGGTTCATGAAGAAAGCAGCCACACTGGCAGCGGCGATACTCTGCCTATCGATTGTCACGCCGGTCTTTGGAGCCAACGTGCCACGCTACAGGATGCGCACTCCGCTCCAGAAGGTGGCAGGTGACGAAGGCGCACCCGCGCCGGCCGCGCACCGCTTTGGCGAGGCCAGGCGCTTCGGCGCGGCCGCCATCACGCCGGGCACGCAGGTGGGCACCACCTACTACGACTATCAGCACAACGGCAGCACAGGACATCAGGTGGACAAGACGGGCAACAACGTGCAGGCCACGTGGACGAAGGGCACGACGGCCGGGCTCACCATTCGCACCGTCAACTGGAACCGTGTGGCCGTCGCTGGCGGTCCTGCCAATTTCACCCTCGACGACGGCAGCACCGTACGGCGCCTCGCGCTCGGGAGTCCGCTTCTGGCAAATGGCCAGGAGTTCTCGGCCGTGCGCCCGGGATACACGAACTTCAGGAATCGGCCTGGTGGCAAGGGCGTGTGCCAGTACCATGACTTTCCGGAGTCGGGAGGCATCCAGTACTGGGAAGTCCAGCTCGATCTGACGTCCGGCAACGGCATTTTCGCCGGGACCCCGTCGGTGTCACCCAATCCGCCCGGCTCCGAGTACCAGGCCACCGCCGTCGTGTGGCCCAAACAGGCCATTTCGCAGTGCGGTGGCGACATGGTGCATCATGCCATCGGTACCTGGTCGGGCGCGTCCAACGAAGTGTGGTACTGGCGCGGAATCATCAATGACGGCGCCGGTTCCATTGCGTGGCCCGGGCTTCAGCCCGAACTGCTCGACCCGCTCAACCCGAACGACGCGTTCATCACCAACGTGATCGAGGCGCGTGGCAGCGAAGTCCAGATCTTCATGTTCAAACCGATCAACAACACGAATGCGGACCTGGTACGCTACGTGTCCAGCGACTGTGGAGTCACGTGGGGGGCCATGCAGAACCTCACGAACTACTCGGCCGCCGGTCCCGAAGGTGGCAACGTGGATGTCGCCATCGCCTACGACGACGCAGGTCTGATCCACGCCATCTTCGACACCGCGCCGGCCTCCGGGGAGACCACGCCCACCAACCTGTACCATTGGAGCCTGGCCACCGGCATCCGGCTCATCACCTCGGCGGGCTGGACCAACACCTGCGGCGGTGGCACCATCACGAACATCGCCCCCAACAACGGCGCCGGCTCCAACAACCTCGCGATCGCCGAGGTGAGCCTGTCGATCAAGCCGCCCGCCGTGCACGGCATCGCCGACGAACTCCTGTACGCGGTGTGGACGCAGTTTGGTCCCACCGACACGGACTGCGCCACCGTGGACGATCAGGGCACGCTGGGGGGGCACGTGAACGGCGAACTGTACTGTTCGGTGTCGTCCAACGGCGGCCTCACGTGGGATCGGCCGCAGAACATCACGGGTACGGTCACACCGGATTGCGATCCGGGGGATTGCTACAGCGAAAGCTGGGTGACTGCGGCCGCGCAGGCCGACTCGGGCGTGTATCTATCGTATGTGGACGACCGGCACGCCGGTCCGATCGTGTTCGCGGGCGGTGCCTGGGCGGAGAGCCCCTACACCGTGTATGCGCCGGAAGCGCGGCATCCGGTGCTTGCGCCGGTGATCGCCGTGACTCCCACCAACTATATCGAGCTGCGCGCCCATCCCGGCGGCGGTTCGGAGTCGGTCGACCTCAATGTCATTTCCGTGGGTAACGCCAACCTGTCCTACACGGTCACCGTGATGGCCGACAACGGTGGAGCTTCTCACATTACGTTGAACGGCCTTCCCTCGGTGAGCAGCACGATTCTGGCCGGAGGCGCTCCGCATATTATTGACGTGGAGTTCGACGCACTGGGTCTCGGCGATCCGGCCGAGTACATGTGGCGCCTCGAGGTGACCTCCAACGATCCGGAGAACGATCCGGGGCAGGGGGGCGACCCGATCGATGTCAACCTGCAGGTGTTCTCCGCGAGCGTCTGGAACGAGTGCACCGACGACACGCTGTCCACAGGATCGCACCGCATGCAGGTGTCGAGCTGTCTGGAAATGGGCGACGTGGGCGGCACCGGGAGAGGCTTCATGTCCTACGCCGACTCGTCCGAGTGGATGTACTCGGGCTCGCCGGTCATCACGCGGGTCCTCTCCGGCGACACCGTGGCGCATCACAACGCGTTCATGAGCCTGGCCGACCGCACACGCGCATTGAACAAGTCGTTTCGCGCTCAGTCGCCCTTCCACGTGAAGCGCGATTCTGCCGTCGCCGTGGGAGATAGCACATACACCGCAGATGTAGCCACAGGCACGGCATCGACCACCGACACGACGATCGAGCTCGATTACGCCATGGTGTTTCCCAAGTCGCCCGGCATGAACCGAGGGGCGTATTTCCGCTTCTCCATGTCGAGTCTCACGGGGGGCACGCAGAGTGGCGTGTCGTTTGGCGCGGTGGCCGACATCGACGTGGACCCAAATGCTGCACAGAACGCCGGCGCAGGGTCGGAAGCCAACGGCTGGATCGGGCAGGTGGGTGGAACGTCGGACACGGCGGGCAATTTCACACCCAATACCAAGTACATGGCGCTGTTCCATCTGCCTCAGGGCGCTTCGTGCAGCAAGAACGGCGCGCAGGCGGCGCAGGTGCTGGCCAATCCCAACTACGTGCACCCCGAAGGCGGCTACAACACCGACTCGTTGTACAAGCTCTTCACCACCTTCGGGGCGGCCGCCAGCTGGGGTACGGGCATCCACATCGATACGGGCCAGAACTTTGACGACCTGTCGATCATGCTCGTGAGCGGCTACAACCAGACCGTGAGCCACGTGACGCCCACCGTGTGGGGCTACGGGCTTGCGCTGTCCACTGTATCCACCACCGACCTTATGCTGACCATAGCAGCCTTGAGAGCGGCGTCCTCTGCAAACTGCCAGGGGGGTGACTGTCTCATCACACTGCCGGGCGACCAGAACAACTCGAACACGGTGACTTCGGCCGACATCATCACGCTGGTGGGGTACGTGTTCAAGGGCGGTGCGGCGCCGGTGCCCTGCGTGGCGGCCGGTGACGTGAACTGCTCGGGCACAGTGACCTCAGCGGACATCATCACCCTGGTAGGCTATGTGTTCAAGGGTGGGGCGCCGCCGTGCGACATCTGCGCCGGAAGCCCGATGGCGGCCAGCTGTAACTAGGCTTCCGGGGCGTCAACGATCCTCTGGGATCACAGGGGCGGGTCAACGGACCCGCCCTTTTCCTTCGGTGCTTGACCCTCGCGGTGCTCTGGTGCATTTGTGGGCCTCCCCGGTCGGGCCGGCAACGATCCGCAACAACCTCCCGGGAACGAGACCCCATGACTGAGAAATACATATTCCACATGTACGGCGTGAGCCGGTACTACGGGCCCAAGCAGGTCCTCAAAGACATCAACCTCAGCTTCTATCCGGGCGCCAAAATCGGCATCGTGGGCGAGAACGGCGCCGGCAAGTCCACCGTGCTGCGGATCATGGCGGGCCGCGACAAGGAGTTCGTGGGACACGCCGAAATCACGCCTGGGTTCACCTCTGGTATGGTGGAACAGGAGCCCCAGCTCGACCCCACGCTCACCGTGCGCCAGGTGATTGAAGGCGCCTTCGGCGAGGTGAAGGGGTTGCTCGATGAGTACAACGCACTGGCCGACAGCATGGCGGGTCCGTTGGACGACGCGGCGATGCAGAAGGCCATGGATCGCATGGGCACCCTGCAGGACAAGCTCGATGCGTCCGACGGATGGAATCTCGATGTGGCCGTGAACGTGGCCGCCGACGCGTTGTGTCTGCCCGACGATGACCGCCTGGTGGGGACCCTCTCCGGCGGCGAAAAGCGGCGCGTGGCCTTGTGCCGCGTGTTACTCGAAAAGCCCGACCTGTTGCTTCTGGATGAACCCACCAACCATCTCGACGCGGAGACCATCGACTGGCTTGAAGAACAGCTGAAGGTGTATCCCGGGACGGTGATCATCGTCACGCACGATCGCTATTTCCTCGACAACGTCACGAAGTGGATTCTCGAGCTGGAAGGTGGCCACGGCATTCCGTGGGAGGGCAGCTACAGCTCCTGGCTGTCGCAGAAGCTGGGGAAGCTCGCTGAGGCGGAGAAGAAGGACAGCCCGCGTGCGCGCATGCTCGATCGCGAGCTGAAGTTCATCCGCATGAGCAAAGAAGACCGTAACGACTCCGGGCGCGCCCGCCTGCGTGAATACGAGCAGCTGGTGGCGCGCGAAACCGCCGCGCAAAAGGAAGGCACCGAGACGTTCATGCGCATCGCCCCCGGGCCGGAACTGGGCTCGCAGATCGTGGACTTCCGCGATGCAGCGGCTGCGTACGGGGACCGGACGCTCTTCGAGGGCCTCAGCTTCAGCGTGCCACGCGGCGGCGTGGTGGGGATCACCGGCCCCAACGGCACGGGGAAGACGACGCTGTTCCGAATGATCACAGGTGATCAGACTCCGGCAGGTGGAACGGTGACGCTGGGCTCGACCGTGCGACTTTCGTACTCCGATCAGGACCGTACGCTGGACAGCGATCGACCGCTGCTCGAAGAGATCGGTGGCGGGCTGGAGGATGTGCAGATCGGCCGCCAGGCCATCCCCATACGCAAGTACCTCGCACAATTCGGATTCAAGGGTGCCTCTCAGCAGAAGACGGCGGGCGAGCTGTCGGGCGGCGAGCGCAATCGAGCGCATCTGGCCAAGATCTGCAAGTCGGGCGGCAATGTGCTCCTCCTCGACGAACCCACGAACGACCTCGACGTCAACACGCTTCGCATGCTGGAAGAAGCCATCATGCAGTTCTCCGGCTGTGTGCTCGTGATCAGCCACGACCGCTTCTTCCTCGATCGCATCTCTACGCATACTCTTGTGTTCGAAGGCGGCGGCGCTGTGCGCTGGTACGAAGGAAACTTCTCGTCGTACGAGGCGTCGCGGAAACGCGAACTTGGCGACAGGATTTTCGAGAACCGCCGCAACCGCTACCGCACGCTCGTTCGCGCCTGAGGTCTCGCCCGGCCCCGGAGCCTCCGGTGCGTCCGATAAACCTTTCCCCGGGTCTTCCGACTATATGAAGGAGGAGCGCCCGCTCCGGCCGGCAGAATTACATAAGCAAGCGGGCTTCCTCAATACGCATGTCGGACTCCTTCGACCTCGAATTGCCCGAAGAACCCGCCTCCAGCCTGGACGGCCACTCGTCCGGCGGCGCCCCCATCGACCTGCCCGACGAGGGAGCCACGCAGTCGATTCCGACCGTGACGGAGGATCCTGCGATCGAGTCGGTGCTCACGGCCAGTCTACAGCGCAATCAGCTCGAATTCCAGCTGTCCAGCCGGCAGCCATTCACCACCGACATCTTCGCGCACCCCGACGTCCATGCGTTCCTTATTAAGGATGCAGACATTGCGACCGCCCTCGATCGATTCGCGAGCCAGACCTCCGAGCTGTGGGAGGATGACATCTCACTGCGAACGCCAGAGGCGTCCGCGAATGGCCACGAAGCGCTTGCCGCGCAACTGGAGCGTGCACGGCGGCTCTGGCCCGATACGCGCGCACTCATTACACCCAAGAAAAACATCCTGCCCCACGCGGATGCGCAGTTCCTGGAGCTCCTCAAGCGCCTGGTCGCGGCCCTGCCGCTCTCGGAGGCCGAGCGCAAGCTCACACTCGAGGCCGGGCAGCTTCACGCCCTGCTGCGCTTTCGGCAGTCCGATCTGATCGCCGCGGGAGCCAAGACATCGACCTCTTCTTACACGCGGCTGTTGTCGGCGCTTCACGAGGAGCCCTCGCTGGCTTCCGTACTCAGGTCGATGTACGTGAACGCGAAGTCCTCCGCTCACAGCCAGCCCACGGCCGCCGGGCTCGGTGCGCAGGCGCTCACCCTGGTAGATCTGTTCTGCGACCGGTTTCACCCGGAGCACGCGCTTCACCGCGCCCTGGTGACGGGTGTGGAGGCCGGACTCGCGCAACTTTCAGGCACCCTGGTACAGAAGCCGACGGTGGACGCGTTCCTGGCTCTGCTCGAGGAAGACCTGCCGGCCCAGGAAGCCGACGATCACAAGAACCGGGTGCTCGTGTACACCGACTGGCTCGACCACATCTTTCCGCTCGAAGCGCGCCTGCGGCAGGAAGGGTTCCAGGCGTTCATCACCGATTCGCTGGAGGCCTGCCCGCAGATCAGCCGGCGCAAGCATCCCAACATCATCATTCTCCGCCTGCGCGCCCAGCCGTCGATTGTGATCAAGGCCATTCACTACTTGCTGTCGCACGGCGTAACGCTCACGGAGACGCCGACCTTCCTTCTGGTCGACAGCCAGCATGTGGACCGGCTCACGAGCCTCCTGGCGCTGGGCATCGAGGACATCCTCGACCTTCAGGGAAGACTGGATTCAGTGATTCTGAAGGTGAAGAAGGTGCGGACGCGGCTCGTCGGTTCGTCACGCGCCCAGCTGGCCCCGACCGCCGGAGCCGGCACCGCCGGCAACCTGTCGGACATGAACCTGATCGACCTCTTGCAGGCCCTTGGCCCCAGTCAGCGCACCGCGAAAGTAACGCTGCACTCGCCCGAACCGTCGACGGATCCGTTGTCCCTGTACCTCAATAAGGGATGCGTCACGTTTGCCGAGCTGGGAGCGCTCAAGGGGGACGCGGCCATCCATCGCGCGATGTCCTGGCATCAGGGCAACTGGCTGGTGGAGCAGGTGACCGAAGCCGAAATTCCGTCTCCCAACACCTCGCTTTCCAACGAGGCGATTCTCATCGAGGGCTGCCGGCTGCTCGACGAGAGCGCGCGCGGCGCCGAATCAGCCTCCGCCTAGCGCGCGGCACTCCTTCAACAGGTACGCACACAGCTCGTCCATGTGCTCCGCACGCGTGCGGAAATTCACAGGATTGATGCGGAAGTAGGTGCGGCCTTTCAAAAGCGTGGTGGCAAACCAGAATCGTCCCTGCGCTTCGGCTCGTTCGGCCACCTGATGATGGAGTTTCGCCCGTTCGGGTTCCTCGAGCCGCCCGCCCGTGTAACGCAGGCACACCGACGACATGGGTGGTTTGCGCGCCGCAACGAATTCGCCACTCTCGGTAGCCAGTCGCCAGAGACGCTCGGCCTGCTCGCAGTTCTGATCCACCCAGCGGCCGATCTGATCCGCGCCGTAGCGCTTGAAGCTCATCCACACTTTCAGACCGCGGAACCGCCGTGACTGTTCAAAGCCGTGAACGAAATAGCTGTACCGCTCGCCCTTCTCTTCGGTCTGGTCGGTGAGATACGATGGCTGCATCCCGAATGAGCGTGTAAGCTGTGCGGAGTCCTTCACCAGGATCGCACCCGCATCCAGCGGAGCGAAGAACCACTTGTGCGGATCGAGCGTGACGGAGTCGGCCGCTTCCAGCCCGGTCAGTTGCGGCCGGCGGGTCTTCGAGAGCAGCACCCCACCGCCGTAGGCGGCATCGACATGCAGCCACATGTTCTCGCGGTCGGCGATCTTCCTCAAGGCCGCCAGATCGTCCACCACTCCGGTGTTCGTGGAGCCGCCCGCTCCCACCAGGCAGGCCGGCAGAAGTCCTGCGGCACGGTCCGTGCGAATCTGCTCCTGGAGCACGTCGAGGCGGATCTGGAAGTTGTCGTCGGTGGGGATGATCCTCAGATGTGTGCGGCCCAGGCCTACGGCATCGGCGGCCTTGTCTACCGACACGTGGCGCTCCTCTGAAACATAGGCCGTCATGGGGTGCGTCACGCCCTCGTGCTGTGCCTTCTGCCCCGAGGCCCAGTCGCGCCCGAGCTTCAGCCCGATGAAATTGGCCATCGTCCCGCCGGACGTGAGATTGCCGCCGGCCTTTTGGTCGTACCCCACCAGATCCGTGAGCCAACGCACCGTGCGGCGTTCCATGGCCACTGCGGAAGGGCCGATCGAATACACTCCGATATTCTGGTTGAGTGCTGAGGCGAGCAGGTCTCCGAGAATGCCCACCGGTGAGGGCGGCGGCGTGATGAGCCCCATGTACCCGGGGTGATTCACCGCTGTGGTGTAGGGCAGGAGTTTCTCTTTCAACTCTGCGATGACGCGCTCGGCAGATGTGGGACCTGTGGGCAGCGGTTCGTCGAACAGAGTTTCGAGCGTGCGCGGCTCGACCGTGGGGAAGAGCGGCCGGGATTCGACGTTGTCCAGGTAGTCTCCGATGAGATCCACCAGTGTATGACCGGATTCTCTGAATTCCTTGATGTCCATGCGATGCTCCCGGGACAGCTGACCTGTCCGCAGCGGGCAACCGCCTGAAGCCTACCCTGCGTGGGCGGGTTCGAGCGGCTCTTCTGCAGGTGCAGGTGTGCCGGTGAAGCGCGCCATGAGCGTGTAGATCACCGGGATCACCAGAAGCGAAAGAAACGTGGCGAAGATGCAACCGCCCACCACCGACACTCCCAGCGGGCTGCGTGACTCGCCGCCCGCGCCCAGGCCCAGTGCAATGGGCAGGATGCCCAGCGCCGTAGAGAATGAGGTCATGAGAATGGGGCGCAGCCGGATGCGGGACGCCTGCGTGACCGCCTGCATGAGTTCCATCCCCTGTTCGCGCAGCTGATTGGCGAATTCCACGATCAGGATTGCGTTCTTGGTGACGATTCCGATCAGCATGATGAGGCCGATCTGAGAATAGATATTGATGCTCTGCTGAAATGCGAACAGCGACAACAGGGCTCCGAAGAGGGCCAAAGGCACCGTGAGCAGAATCGTGAGCGGGTGCAGAAAGCTTTCGAACTGCGCGGCCAGCACCAGGAAGATGAAGACCACCGACAATCCGAAGAGCCAGTAGAGATTGCTGGAGGCTTCGCGATACTCGCGTGACTGGCCGGCCAGCGCGCGGCCCACTCCCTCCGGCAGGTCAGTTTCGGCAATCCGATCGAGATCGTCGAGTGCGGTGCCCAACCGGGCTCCAGGTGCGAGGCTGGCCGTCACAGAGGCCGACCGCACGCGGTTGAAGTGATTGAGTTCCTTGGGCGCCACGGTCTCCTGCACGTGAACGAGATTCGCCAGCTGCACCAGTCCGCCGTGGCTGCGCACGTACAGCTCATCCACGGTGGACGGCGTGGCACGATCGGTGGGCTTCATCTGAGTAATCACGTCGTACTGTTTGGATCCCCGCTTGAAGGTGCTCACCACGCGCCCGCCCAGAAGAGTTTCGAGCGTGGTGCCGATGTCGGTGACCGACACGCCCGCCTGCGCCGCGCGCTCCCGGTCGATCGTGATGTCGAGTTGCGGCTTGTTGAGCCGGAGGTCGGTGTCGAGATTCACCAGATAGCCCAAACCCTGCGCCTTCATCATGAGGATCCCCACGGACTTCTGGAGCTCATCATAGGAGTCGGCCTGGAGGATGTACTCCACCGGTGACCCGAAGTCCTGACCCAGACTGGGGGGATTCACCACGAAGGCGAGGATGCCGGGAATGCTGAACAGCTGAGGGAACAGCGACTCCACGATCTCCATCTGCGTCCGGTCGCGTTCGGATCGATCCTTGAGCCGCAGGAAGATAAAGGCATTGGTCACGCGCCCCGGTCCGCCGAACCCCAGGCCCGACGCCGTGAACAGTCCCTCACGCTCCGGCAGGGCCAGGAGAATCGACTCCACCGTGCGCATGTTGCGATCGGTGTATTCGAGCGTGGACCCCTCGGGAGCGATTACGATGCCGAATCCGATGGACCGGTCTTCGGTGGGCACCAGTTCGCCAGGGAGCACTTTGAGCAGGTAGCCGATCCCGACCACGAGCACCACGACCACCCCCAGCACCAGGGCCTTCTGGCGGAGGCAGAAGTCGAGGAGACGGGCGTAGGTTCGGTCGAGCCACTCGAAGAACTGGTCGAAGGATCGCGAGGCCCAGTTACGGCTGCCCGTGTGCAGCGGCTTCAGGATGCGCGAGCAGATCATGGGCGTGAAGGTGAGAGCTGTAAAGCCAGAGATCAGCACCGCCACAGCCACCACGAGTCCGAACTCGCGGAACAGCCGGCCCACGTTGCCCGTGAGAAACGACAAAGGCACGAACACGGCCACGAGCGTGATGGTGGTGGCCATCACCGCAAAACCGATTTCGCGCGATCCGTCGATGGCGGCTTGCAGCCGGCTCTTTCCCATTTCCATGTGCCGGTACACATTCTCCAACACGATGATGGCGTCGTCTACCACCATGCCGATGGCCAGCACGAGGGCCAGAAGGGTGAGGATGTTGATGGTGTAGCCCAGGGCGAACGCGACGACGAAGGCGCCGATAATCGACACCGGAATGGCCAGTGTAGGAATGATGGTGGCGCGGAAACTCTTCAGGAAGGCCAGGATCACCAGCACCACCAGGGCCACGGCGAGTAGAATCGTTTCGCTCACTTCATCGATGGCCGCCGCCACGAACTCGGCGGAGTTATAGGCCTTTTCCAGGATCATGCCCTGGGGGAGAAGCTTCTGCAATTCGGGCAGTGCGCCGATGACGGCTTCACCTACGTCGATGGTGCTGGCGCCCTTCTGCTTGACGATCCCGAGTCCGATGGCGGGTCGGCCGTTGTAGCGGATGGCGGTGCGTTCGTCTTCGGCGCCTTCCATCACCTCGGCGACGTCGCCGAGCCGCACGACGCTCTCACCTTCCTGCTTTACGACGATTCGGGCGAACTCCTCGGGGGTGGCCAACTCACCGCGCGTGCGTACTGCAAATTCGCGTTCTATGCCTTCCACGCGACCGGCCGGGATTTCGGCGTTGGCGCGCGCGATGGCGAGATTGACTTCGGCCACCGTGAGGCCGTACGAGGTCATGCGGGCCGGGTCGAGCCAGACGCGCATGGCGTAGCGTCGCTCGCCACCCAGGAACACCGAGGCCACACCGGGCAGTCTCTGGAGATGTTCCTTCATCACCCGGTCGGCGGTTTCGCTCACCTCGAGGTTGCTGTGCCGCGTGCTGGAGAGCGCCAGCCAGATGATGGGCTGTGCGTTGATGTCGACCTTCTCCACGATGGGGTCTTCCGCGGCGTCGGGGAGGGCACCGCTGATGCGCGACACGCGGTCGCGGACGTCGTTGGCGGCTTCGTCGACGTTGCGTCCCTGCTCGAACTCGAGCGTGATCACCGAGCCCTGCTCGAGACTGGACGACCGGAGCGTGCGAATCCCTTCGATCGTGGAGAACTGCTCTTCCAGGATGTCGGTGATTTCGGTTTCCACCACATTGGGGGAGGCGCCGCGGTAGAACGTGCTCACCGACACCACGGGCGGGTCGATGTCGGGATACTCGCGCACGGGGAGCCGCAGATAGGAGACCACCCCCAGGAGGATGATGGCCAGGCTCATCACGGTGGCCAGCACCGGGCGCTCAATCGAGATTTCGGAGAGCCTCACGACCCGGCCACCTGCGAATCGGGTGCGGCCCCACTGTCGGCGGCGGGTGCAGCACCTGGATCCCCGGGCGGCATAGCGCCGCCTTCGCCCACCACAAAGACCTTGGCGCCTTCAAACAGCTTCTGGTGGCCGGCCTTCACGATCTGCTGGCCTTCGGTGAGACCTGAGGTGACTTCGACGTCCTTCGCCGTGCGCGTGCCGAGCTGCACCACCGATTTCGCCACTACACCATCCGCTCCTATGGCGAACACATAGAGCGCCTCGCCCTCAGCAAACACCGCTTCGCTGGGGATCACCAGAGCGTTCTCACGCTGGCTGAGCACCACGTTCACATTGGCGGACATGCCCGGCCGCATGAGACGCTCGGGGTTGGGCAGGTGCGCCACGATGGTGACATTGCGTGTGGACGGATCGACCATCGGCTCGAGAACGTCGATTTTGCCCTCAAGCTTCACACCAGGGAACGCCGGGCTGGTGACCGACACGATGGCTCCCTTGTGTAGTTTTGAAATATACCGTTCGGGGGCCGAGAATACGGCTTTGAGCTGATCGAGCTGAGCCAACTCGGTGATGGGATCCCCGATCCGCAAAAACTCTCCCACGCTCACCCGGCGCGCTCCCACGGAGCCGGAAAATGGAGCGATCGCGCGAGTCTTGTCGAGGCGGGCCTGCGACAGCGCGAGATTGGCCTCGGCCACCTTGTACGCCGCGGCCGCGTTGTCGAGTTCCTGTTTGGCCGCCAGGTTCTGGTCGACGAGTTCCTTGACCCGGTCGTAGGTGACTTGCTGCTGATCGAGCAATGCCGCCGCGCGGTCGCGCTCGGCCTTGAGCTGGACGTCATCGATCTGCGCGATGAGGTCGCCCTGGTTCAGAGTGGCGCCTTCGCGGAAGGGAAGGTCCATCACCTTGCCGTCGATTTCCGCCACCACTTCCACGGCCATGTTGGCGCGGAGCGTGCCGACGGCGGTGAATGCGTCGGTGACCGTGCGGCGCTCAACGGCAGCCGCCTCCACAGGCATGGGCGGCATTTCGAAGCCGCCTTGTTGTGGTCCATCGGCGCAGCCGGCCAGGGGCAACCACGCCAGGACCAGAAGCGAGAGACCAATATGTGGCAATCGGGGGAAATTCATCCGGAGGCTTCCTCTACACTCGTATGCTTGAACGTCGACCGCGGTTCGCACTCCGGGAGCGGCGCGGGCGCGGTGCCGGAGGTGCACTTCGCCTGCAGGGACGCCGTGAAAACGCGGTGTATTGCTGCAGGTAAAGCTCAGAACAGGATAATCTACCGGCGGGTCTATTGTCTGGCAATCACATTATAACACGGCGTGGCCCAGACAGTTGGGCCGTTCCCACTCAGTCGAGAAACGCCATCCTGTAGCCGATCCCGGGCTCGGTGAGCAGGAGTACGGGGCGGGCCGGGTCGGCTTCGAGCTTCCGCCGGAGGCGGCCCACGTACACCCGCAGATACTCTGATCGCTCCAGCGCTCCCGGTCCCCACACTTCCTTGAGCAGCTGGCGCTGCGGAACCAGCCGCCCCACATGGCGCGCGAGCAGGGCCAGCAGGTTGAACTCGTGTGCCGTGAGGCGCACCGGGTGGCCCTCGTTCTGCACCGTGCGGTCGGCAAAATGAATTTCCAGATGACCGTTTCGAAACACAGATTTGCCGGGCCTGGGCAGTGCATGTCGCAGAGCCACGCGGACCCGTGCGAGAAGTTCCTGCGTGGAAAACGGTTTGGTGAGGTAGTCATCGGCCCCGAGGTCGAGCAACTGCACCTTGTCGCGTTCGGAGTCGCGCACCGTGAGCACCAGGATAGGCGCCTGAGACCATTGCCGCAAACGTTTCACCACCTGCGCGCCGTCCAGATCGGGCAGGGAGAGATCCACGATGATCACCTGGGGCACGTGCGTGGCGGCCATCGAGAGCCCCTGCTCTCCGCTTCCGGCCTCCAGAAACTCGTAGCCCTCGGCTTCGAGACTGGCGCGCAAGAAACGCCGGATGGCCGGCTCATCATCGATCACGAGGACTTTGGCCGCGGTCAATCTTCGTCCTCGTCGGCGGGGATGGCCGGCTGCGGTTCCACAGGCAGCACCATCGTGACCGTGGCGCCGCCCCCCGTGCGATTGGCCGCGTTTACTGTGCCTCCATGCGCTTCCACGATAGCGCGCGTGAGGGCCATTCCGAGACCCACGCCGCCCGGCCGTGTGCCGGGTGCACGGTAGAACTTGCTGAAGAGCGCGGACAGGGACTCCTTCGGAAATCCCGGCCCGCGGTCGGACACGGCAATCGTGAGTCCGGCGTCGGTCACCGCTGCGGAAATGTCCACGGGCGTTCCCGCCGGCGTGTGAACGGCGGCGTTCGCCACGAGATTCGCGAGCGCCTGTTCGATGAGACGGTGGTCGACTCGTGCCAGGGGAAGGTTGCCGTCCACTCTCTCGGTGACCGGGTGGTCTTTCAGTTCCCGCCGTGTGCTTTCCCGCACGGAGCGGACGAGATCGCCCACGTCGTGCCAGTCTTTCTGCAGCTCCACACCCCCGGCGGAGAATCGTGACATGTCGAGAAGGTTACCCACCACCCGATTGAGACGCTCGCACGTGGACAAGAGTTCCTCAGACAGCTCCTGCCGCCTTCGCGGATCGTTGGCCAGCGCGTCCGACGCCAGAGCCGATGCCGAACCGACGATCGCGGCCAGAGGCGTGCGCAGCTCGTGCGACACGGAATCCACCACCGTCTGGAGCAGCCGTTCCGAATCGCGCAAGCGCTCGGAGCGTTCCACCTCGGAACGGAGACGTTCGCGCTCCAGCGAGAGCGACAACTGGTGGGCGATGGCGGAGAGCAGACTCTCGTCGTCCTGGGTGAGCGATCGGCGACCTTCGGACTTGAAGGCCAGAACACCCACCGCGTGTCCTGCAGGTCCCACCAACGGCACGTAGAGCGCTTCCGCCATGGGCAGCGTATCGGTGGACCAGCCGGCTCGATCTCCGTGCTCGCAGGCCCAGCGCGCCACGGCGAGTTCCTTCTCCGTCTTGAGCCAGGCGGAACCGAGAGCCGACGTGCCCGACAACTCGCCGCCAGCGCCCACCACCAGCACATCGAGCGACCCTCCCAGGTGGGCACGCAGGGGCTCCGACAGCGCACTCACGGCGGAGGGCAGGCTGCTTTCCGCCACGAGCTTCCCGGCCAGGCTGTACAGAAGTTCGGTGCGCTCTTCACGTTTGCGAATCAGTTGACTGCGCGAGCGGATTCGATGCGTGAGCGTGCCCGTGACGACCGCCGTCGCCAGATACGACAGGAGCATCATGACATCTTCGGCGTCGGAGACATGAAACGTGCGCACCGGCGGGATGAAGAAGTAATTCCATACAAGCGCGCTCACCAGCGAGGCC
>DAIOGN010000042.1:0-22701 GCA_036745245.1 Candidatus Zixiibacteriota bacterium | reverse complement strand
GACGGAGGTCGCGATGCCGCTGCCGTCCGTCGGGGCGCTCGGCGGCGTGAAGGTGTTGCCGGTGCCGGTCGAGCCGAACGTGACCGTCACGCCCGAGAGGAGGTTGCCATTCATGTCCTTGATCGTCTGGATATCGAGCCGGTGCACCGCCTCGCTCAGGCAACGTCCTGAGTCCGGCCAGAACGAATGTCGGTTCACACCTTTGAGGATGATCTTGCGCCCGTTGACGTACAGCCCGTCGCCCTTGCCCTGATCCACCACCTTGGTATCGCCCGTGATGATCGGGACACCGGCCGCAGCGGCCGACTCTTTCATGGAGTGAAGGATGCGCTCGAAGGTGGACAAAGGCAGCCCTTCCTCGAGTATGAAGGCGCAACTGAGATACAGCGGGGTGGCGCCGCAACAGGCGAGGTCGTTGATCGTACCGTTGACGGCGAGCGTGCCGATGTCGCCTCCAGGGAACTCAAGCGGTCGCACCACATAGGAGTCGGTGGTAAACGCCAGTCGCCCGCCGGGGAAGGGGGCCACGGCACCGTCGTGCAGCATCCGCAGAAGTTCGTTGTCGAAGGCGGGGACGATCAGGGATTCGATGAGTCTGCGTGAAAGCCGGCCCCCGCCTCCGTGAGCCAGGAGCACGAGATCGTTGTCGGGAAGTCCGGTGGGGCACACGGAGGGAAAGCTGGGACTGAAGGCTGTGGGTGTCATGCGAACTCCTCACTCTCTGCCGGCTCTTCGAAGGCACGGTAACGATAGTAGGCGGCGCAGGCCCCTTCGGATGACACCATGGGTGCGCCCAGGGGATGCTCCGGCGTGCAGCGCACGCCGAACTCAGGGCACTGCGGCGGTTTCAGACGGCCTGCGAGTACGAGTCCGGCCTTGCACTCCGGGTCTTCCGGTGCAGACACTCCCACCACGTCGAATTTCCGCTCCGCGTCGTAGTCTGCATACTCGGGTCGAAGGGCCAGGCCGCTCTCGGGAATCTCACCCATGCCGCGCCAATGGCGTGGCACCACTTCGAACACGGCGCGGATCAGGCGACGCGCCGGCACGTTGCCGTCTTTGTGCACCGAGCGCGAATACTGTATTTCCACTTCGGCGCGCCCGGCCTCCAATTGCGCCACGGCCATGTGCACGCCCTGCAGAATGTCCACGGGCTCGAACCCCGTGACCACGATCGGCACCCCGAACCGCGCCGCCATCGGGATGTACTCATCGGTGCCCATTACCGTGCACACGTGACCCGCCGCCAGAAACGCCTGCACGCGCCGTTCCGGATCGGACAAGAGGGCCGTCATGGCGGGGGGCACGAGCACGTGCGACACGAGCAGAGAGAAATTCGTCACACCCTCTTCCTTCGCCCGGTACACCGCCAGTGCGTGGGCGGGCGCTGTGGTCTCGAACCCCACGGCGAAGAACACCACCTCGCGGGGACGCAGGCGGGTGGCCAGTTTCAAGGCGTCCAGGGGCGAGTACACCACCCGCACGTCGGCGCCCTCCGCTTTCGCCCGCGCCAGGCTGGAGCGACTGCCCGGCACGCGCAGCATGTCGCCGAACGAGCACAACGTCACGTTCGGGCACCGGGCGATGGCCACGGCTTTGTCGATCTTCTCCACGGGGGTCACGCACACCGGACAACCGGGACCGTGCAGGAGTTCCACGCCCGGAGGCAGGAGCCGATCGATGCCGAAGCGCAGAATGGCGTGCGTCTGACCGCCGCACACTTCCATGATGTTCCAGGGCCGCGTGGTGATGCGGTGCAATTCCCGGGACAGCGCACGGGCGGCCTTCTGATCGCGGAACTCGTCGATATACTTCATGGCCCGGAGCCCTCCAGTTCGGCGAGCTCGTTCATCTGCGCCAGATAGTCGAGCGTCTTCTGGGCCTCCGCTTCATCTACCGTGGTGATCGCGAACCCCACATGCACGAGCACGTAGTCGCCCACGCCCGCCTCGGGAGTGCACACCAGGCTCACTTCCTTGACGATGCCGCCAAAGCTCACACGCGCGGTGCGCGATAGAGGTCGTTCATCGACCAGAGCCAGGACACGACCGGGAACGGCCAGACACATCAGCGCGCCGCCTCCAGAGCGCAGGCCACGGCCAATTGACCCACGGCAATGCCGCCGTCGTTGGGTGGCACGCTCCTGTGAACGTAGACGTCCAGCCCGGCTGATTCGAGCCCCTGCCGGGTGCACTCAAAGAGCAATCGATTCTGGAAGCAGCCGCCGGTGAGCACGATACGCTTCTGCCCCGAGCGCAGCGCGACGTTCGTGATCGCGAGTGCGAGCGTGGTGTGAACGAGTCTCGCCAGGTCGGCCCGGTTCGCTCCGTGGGACTGTCTGGACAGCAACTCCATGACCAGAGGCCCCCAGTCCACGCCCAGACTTGATCCCGCCCCTACGATGGGCAGCTCGACCGGCGTGTCAGGTCCAATGGAAGAGGCGCAGGCTTCAAGCAGGCAGGCGGCCTCGCCTTCGAAGCGCGACACGTACTCCACACCCAGAAGGGCTGCCAGCCCGTCGAAGAGCCGGCCGGCGCTCGAGGTGCGGTGTGTGCCCAGCTCGCGACGCATCACGATGGCAAGATTGCGCCGCTCGTCGGGCAGAAACGTGTCGGCCAGTGGTGCGGGCAGGAAATTGAACGCCGCTTCGCCGTGCAATTCGTGCAGAAGCCCCAGAGCACAGAGTCGCCCGTCGCGCGCCGCTCGGTCCCGGCCGGCCAGAGAGAAGGTGCGCAGGTGGGCGAAGCGCTCGTAGTGCGTCAGGCCGGCCACGAGAAACTCGCCGCCCCAGATGGTGCCGTCAGGGCCGTAGCCGGTGCCGTCCCAGCTGACGCCCAGGACGTCTTCCGTGAGGCCATTGTCCACCATGCACGATACGACATGCGCGTGGTGGTGCTGGACTCGGTGCACTCGAAGTTTCTGCGAGTCGGCCCAGTGTCCAGACAGGCTGTCGGGATGCAGATCGCAGGCGATCGCGACCGGACGTTGGTCCAGAAGGGCGGCCAGGTCCTCCGTCACGTGTTCAAACGCCTGGAAGGCCCGCTCATTCTCCAGGTCGCCCACATGCTGCGCAGTCAGGAAGTGACGTCCGTACGCCTGCGCCGGGCAGTTCTTCAAGTCGGCCCCCACCGCCAGGACCCGGGGCAGTTCCGATTCGGCCCGGCCTACGGCGCCCGGTGACAGCCCGCGCCCGCGGCGCAGCACCACGGGTTGTCCACATAAAACGCGCACCACCGGATCGTCCACGTGGCGTGCGATGGGGCGGTTGTGCACCAGGAAGAAGTCGGCTATTCCGCCGAGCAGGCTTTTCGCGTCCACTTCGGATGTGCACATCGGCTCATCCGATAGATTGCCGCTGGTGGCGACCACGGGCCCGCGCACGGCCTCCAGGAGCAGGTGATGCAGAGGGGTATAGGGGAGGAAGGCCCCAATGGTGTTCAGACCCGGCGCCACGGACTCGCACACTTCATCGCGACCCCCGCCCGCAATTCGGTCGAGGATCACGATGGGGGCCGCCACCGACTCCAACTCTTCCTGTTCCTCCGCCGCAACGCGGCACGAGCGGGAGAGGCTGGTCAGGTCGGGGAACATCACCGCCAGCGGTTTGGCTTCACGATGTTTGCGCGCACGAAGCCTGCGCACGGCACGTTCGTCGCCTGCGGCCGCCAGGAGCTGGAAGCCACCCAATCCCTTTACCGCGACGATGCGACCTTCACGCAGGTGTTCGGCCGCAGCCACGAGTGCGGCGTCGCGTTGCGCGAGCAGGAGGCCACGGTGGTTCCACAGGGCCAGATGGGGACCGCAGCGCGGACACGCCACGGGCTGCGCGTGGAAGCGCCGATCCAGCGGATTCTCGTACTCGCTTTTGCAATCTTTGCACATCGGAAAAGCGGCCATGGTGGTGCGCGCGCGGTCGTAGGGAAGAGAGGTGACGATGCTGTAACGCGGACCGCAATGCGTGCAGTTGATGAACGGGTAGCGATAGCGTCGGTCCCGCGGATCCTGCAGTTCGCGCAGACAATCGGGGCAGACGGCGAGGTCGGGAAGGATCAGAGCGGACGAGGCGCCCTTCTGGTGGCTCTCACGAATTTGAAAACCCAAATCTCCCTGGATCCCCTGCTCGCTGGTGGCAATGTCCAGAATGCGCGCCGGGGGGGGCAAGTTCTCCACCAGTCCACGGCCGAACATCTCCACGCGATCCAGGGTGCCCTCCACTTCGATCTCCGCGCCCTGAAGCGAATTTGCGATCCAGCCCGACACGCCCACGCGGTGCGCGAGGCGCAAGACGTATGGGCGAAACCCCACGCCCTGCACGAAGCCGTGCACGAGGAGCCGGCGACGTACGGCCGCGCCTGAGCTGCCCGCGGGAACGAGTGCGGCCATCACTCACACCTCCAGGTCCACGGATTCGAGGACGAGGTGGAGCGCGTGCTGATCCCCGGGGTCGTCATCGCTGAGAATGACCAGCCGGGCGCCCTGGGCGCTCGTCCCCTGTGATTCGCGCTCGAAGTGTTCGCGCAGGTGATCGGGAGAGATCCCGGCCAGCGCTCCCACGCGCAGCGTGACGCCGGCCACGCGCCGGCCATGGGTCAGGGAAATCTCCCCGATCTTGCGCAGCAAGTCCGCCAGAAGCGAATACTCATGTGTCATGGTGCCCGCCATCGGTTGTCAGTTCACGGGTGAGGGATCGGGCGAGGTGGTGTACGGCCTTTCGCACGGGACGCGACAGCCGGCGTCCGAATGAGAAGTTCTCCCCCTCCACGCCGTACAGGATCAGGCGGGCCGGGAGAGTCCCCAGGGTGCGCGACATTTCCACTGCCTCCGCCAGGCTGAAGGCATGAGTGGAGTAGTTGAAGAACTGCGACGGTATGGTCTCCCGCTGCGCTTCGAACTTGTGAAGTGTTCCGGAGGGCGCCCCCGAGAGGACGGCATCTACCACTACTACGAAGGGGTGACCTTCCCACAGCGCCAGGAGGGCGGCGCCGTCCTGCGCGCACTCCTCGAAGCGCGCGCCGCCGCACCCGCAGCGCTTGAGAAGCCGCACCACCGCCGGTCCGGCGCCGTCATCTCCGCGCCAGGCGTTTCCCACCCCGATCACGAGGGGGTGCTGTGGTGTCATACGTTCTCTCCTCGCTCACGTCCGGTCGAGATGGAGCTTGAGGAAGTGCACCGAACAGGAAATGCACGGGTCATAGTTGCGAATCGCCTGTTCACAAAGCCACTGCAACCGGTCGGCCGGAAGCTCTGCGTGGGCTGTCAGAAGTTGTCTCAGATCCTCCTCGATCCGCTTTTGGTTCTGCGACGTGGGCGGAACAATGCGCGCATCCTGAATGAGCCCCTGTGGGTCGATGCGATAGGTGTGATGGCAGATGCCGCGTGGCGCCTCGCTGCAACCGGACTTGCGACCTTCGCGCGGATGTACATCCACCGCCGGCCGGTCGGGGCGTTCGTAACGGTCGATGATCGTGAGCGCTTCCTCGCAGGCCAGAATCGTCTCGATGGCGCGCACCACGATCGTCTTGAACGGATTGTGACAGGCCCGTCCGAGGCCCACGTCCTGCGCGGTCGTCCGGGCCAGCGGGGTGAGCCGATCGAAGTTCAGATTGTAGCGGGCCAGGGGCCCCACCATGTAGGGGGTGCCGCCCTTGCGCACACAGTGAAGAGCCGTGGACCGTTCGACGTGCTGCTCCTCGAAGTGCTGCTCGAACTCGTCCACCGAGCAATCCAGGCCGCGGTTGGACACGAGCCGCCCCTCGCAGATGGCGTACTCGTGCGGATGCTGTAGCGCCACGAATTCGTAGTCGGACTCGAAGGCGGGGAACGTGAATTGCGACGTCCAGCGTGCCGTGTCCACGGCCGCCGCCAGCGTCCACTCGAGTTCCGGGCGCAAGGTCGCAAGCTCGCTTTTCAGCGGCACTCGATAGAACCCGCCTACTTTCATGTTCACCGGGTGGATCTCGCGACCGCCCAGAAGCGTGACCAATTGGTTGCCGCACTTCTTCATGCGCAGCCCGCGTTGCACCACGTCGGGGTGATCCTTCGCCATGGCCAGGGCGTCCGGGTACCCCAGGAAGTCGGGCGCGTGCAGCATGTACATGTGCAGCACATGGCTTTCGATCCACTCGCCGCAGTAGATCAGTCGGCGGAGGTCGGAGAGGGGGCCGCTCACCGTGACGCCGCAGATCCGCTCCATGGCCTGAATCGAGCTCATCTGGTAGGCGATCGGGCAGATGCCGCAAATGCGCGAGGTGATGTCGGGGGCTTCGGTGTATCGCCGCCCGCGCAGGAACGCCTCGAAGAAGCGTGGCGGCTCGAACAGCTTGAGCTGGACGTCCTTCACCTGGCCCTTCCGCACCTTCACGTACAGGGCTCCTTCTCCTTCCACGCGGGCCAGATAGTCCACGCGGATCGTACGGGTGCCGGACTCAGCGCTCATGCGACTCGCCCTCCCGCCGGAAAGCCTCGGCACAGGCGTTGAAACTGCGGTAGGCGCGCACCAGATCGGCGTCGGATTGGCCCAGAGCCTTCAAGGGAGCCGACAGCGCCGCCGGCTGCGGCGTCTCCTTCGGTCCGAAGCACCCATAGCACCCCCGCCCGAAGGCGGGACAGATCGCGCCGCAGCCTGCGTGGGTCACCGGGCCGAGACACACCTCCCCCTTCGCCACCAGCACGCACACCTGTCCCTTCAGCTTGCACTCCATGCACACCGAGTGGGGGTGAATGTTGGGCCGTCGGCCGTTCAGCAAAGCCGAGATGAGTTCCAACAGCTGCGTTTTGCTGATCGGGCAACCGCGCAGTTCGAAGTCCACGGAGACATGGTCGGAGATCGGCGTCGAGTGACGCAGGGTGCTGATGTATTCCGGCGACGCGTACACGAGCCGTGTAAACTCCCGCACGTCTTTGAAGTTTCGCAGCGCCTGAATGCCCCCGCCGGTGGCGCAGGCGCCGATGCTCACGAGGACCTTCGAATCGCGGCGGATCCGGTGGATGCGCTCCTCGTCGTGCGGTGTGGTGATCGACCCTTCGACCAAAGACAGGTCATACGGACCGGGCAACACCGAGCGAGTGGCCTCCGGGAAGTAGGCCACGTCCACGGAGCCGGCCACCGCCAGAAGCTCGTCTTCACAGTCGAGCAACGACAACTGGCAGCCGTCGCAGGAAGCGAATTTCCACACAGCGAGCCTGGGTTTGCGCGCCATGGCTACATCTCCCTCTGCCAGAGCAGACGGGCGACCCGGTCGAACCGGAACACGGGTCCGTCCTTGCACACGAAATGCGGGCCCCACTGGCAATGTCCGCACAGCCCCACGCCGCACTTCATGTTGCGTTCCATGGAGATGTACTGACGGTCCTCGCGTATGCCGGCCTGGGCCAGTTCGCGGGTGGTGAAGCGCATCATGATCTCGGGGCCGCACACGAACGCGGTGGCTTCGGACAGGGGAAACGACACCTGGGGGATGAGCGTGGTGACCACGCCCACGGATCCATGCCAGTCGTCGGTGCCGCGATCCACCGACACTCGCACTTCCAGGTCGAGGCGCCCGCGCCACTTTTCCAGCTCCCGCCGAAACAGGATGTCGGAGGACGTGCGTGCGCCGTAGAGGATGGCCACGCGCCGATATTGCCGACGCCGTCGCACGACGTGGTAGATCACGGGCCGGAGCGGGGCCAGGCCCACGCCGCCGGCGACGATGACCAGGTCACCCCCCGCAGCCACATCCACGGGCCAGCCGTGGCCGAACGGGCCGCGCACGCCCACCAGGTCGCCCTTGCGAAGCTCGGTCACGGCGCGGCTGGCGGGCCCCACGGCGCGCGTGGTGTGTACGAAACAGCCGCCTTTGGCCGGGTCGCCGGACAGCGAGATGGGGACTTCGCCTTTGCCCATCACGTACAGCATGTTGAACTGGCCGGGAGAAAACGCACACGAATGATCCGGGCCGGGCGGCTCGATCTCGAGTGTCGTGGTGTCGGGCAGATCGCGGTGGACCCGCCGCACTCGGAACGGCCTGGGCCGCATCGGATCGCGCGCTGCGACAGCGCGCTCTTCAAGCACGAGGTTCACTGTAGAGATCCAGGAGTTGGAGTCGGGTGGCCTGAAGGCGCTGTTCCATGAGACCGGCAATGCGCTTCAGGAATTCGTATCCCAGCACGGGGTCGTGATCACACAGGTCCCTCAGGCGTTCGCCGTCGAGGGCCACGGCCAGGCTGGTGCGGAGCGCACGGGCATCGAAGTGCCACAGGTACGGAGGCACCAGCCACGACCAGCCGAGCACATCTCCGCGCTCCACCGTCTGCACGCCCACCGCGCCCTGCCGCGCGTCGTGGATTTCGATGCGGATGCGACCCTCACGCACCACGTAGAAACTTCGGGCCTCATCACCTTCGCGGAAGAGGAACTCGCCCTGTTCAAAGCGCACGTCGCGCCCGCACTTCACCAGCTCCTGAAGTTGCTCGGACGTGAATCCGTGGAAGAACGGGTGCTCGCTGAGAAAATGGCCAACGGTGTTCATGGGTTCACCTTTCCCGTGATGACGAGACGGCCGGCGCGTGGGCTTTGGCCAGTGCGGGAGCCTCCACGGTGAGGTCGATCCCGGCGGGACACCAGGTGATGCATCGACCGCACCCGACGCACCCCTGCGTGCCGAACTGTTCTTGCCACGTGGACAACTTGTGTGTAAGCCACTGGCGGTAACGAGACCTGGCGGACACGCGCACGCTCCCCCCGTGGATGTAACTGAAGCCCAGCGTGAAGCACGAGTCCCACCGGCGATGGCGCTCGGCGCGTTCCCCTGTGAGGTCCGTGGTGTCCTCCACGGTGCAGCAGAAGCAGGTGGGGCACGCCAGCGTGCAGTTGGCGCAGTTCATGCAGCGCGAGGCGATCTCGTCCCAGCGTGGATCTTCGGGCGACGCCCGCAGCGCTTCGGCCAGCCCCTCGGTGTGAAGCGTTCTGCCCATGCGCCCGGAGGCGCGCTCGAGTCGCGCCGCCACCGCGGCGGTCTCGGCCGGCTGGGCGGACCTCCCGCCCCAGCGGATCAGGAGTTCGCGCCCACGCGCTGTGCCGGCACGGGCCAGGAAAGTGTGCCGGTCGGGTTCCGTCATTTCGGTGAGTACGATGTCGAAGCCGGCGCGCGCCTCCGGACCCGTCCCCATGGAGCTGCAGAAACAGGTGCCCCCCGGCTCGGTACAGTTGACCACCACGAGCAGGCACCGTTCGCGCCTTTGCCGGTAACGCACGTCCGGGGTCGGGCCGCTCAACAACACCCGGTCCATTACGGCGATCGCCGCCAGTTCGCACGGGCGCACGCCCACGAAGGCCAGTGGGGCGCCGTCCTCCTCGACCTCGTTCCCATTCCAGGATTCGTGACGTCGGAAAGCACACAGGTGTTCGCGTGGCGGATACAGAAAGCTCTTCGGGGAGTCGGCTCCCACGGCATAGCCAAACAATGAGGGGTCATCGCGCTCGGTCAGCCTGTATGAGCCCGCCTCCTGGCGGACGCCCACGCCCTGGGGCAGATCGAGCGAGGAGTGGATCGGTCCATACGCAATCGCGCCATCACGAACCGTCGGCCCGAGGATGGAATACCCCTCGTCCGCCAGAAGTTCAAACAGACGGTCGAGCGCCGTGCGCTCGAAGATCAGAGATTCGCGATCGTCCACCATTGTCGTCTCCGGGAACAAGGGAGCCAGCAGAGAACATTCGCGCGGAGTGAGGGCCCGATGTCGCAGGCACAGGTGTGATACAAATCCGCTTCCGGTGCTGCTCCGTCCCGATGTCGCCTCCTCCGCTTGCAATTTCCCTGCCGCTCGCCAAACCGGCGGGCGCAGTTCAGGACTGGTGCTGGAGGGAGATGGGCGGGAGGCTCGCCTGCCGTGTCGAGAAATGGTCAGTTAGGCCAGCCTAATTGTCCAGGTTTGAGCATGTGGGCCGCGGTGTCGCTCCCGCATCCGGCCGGCGAAACTCGGATTGCGGATCGGCCCCGCTAACTCCCGGCTGGATGGCACGTTGACCGTGGCCCGTCTGATCCTGCGAAAGAGCCGAACGGCACGGCGGTTGCTTTGAGCGCAAATCACAGGGAGCCACATCATGCGTTGCCCGGAATGTCAATACGAGCTGACGGAAAACGAGAAACTGCTGTGTCTGATCCACGGCGGTCACTACTGCCCGCAATGCTGGGCGCGTATCGCTCCCGAACCTGCACCGGACAAGCCTGGCACCAAAGACGGGCCGGGACGTCGACGCAACGACCCCACGGAGACCCCCAAGTGACTCAGACTGAATCGCAACGCGCCGCCGCGCCGGCACGCGAAGGACACGTGGACATCGAGCGGGAACTCTGCAAGGGCTGCGAGTTCTGCGTGGACGTGTGCCCGGAGGAGTGTCTGGCCATGGCCGACCTCATCAACTCCCGCGGCTATCGCTTCGCGCAGTATGAGGGCGATCGCTGCACGGGCTGCGGCGTGTGCTACTACAACTGCCCGGAGCCGGGGGCCATCATCGTGTACAAATCAAAACCCGAAGGCCAGGAGACCTGACATGGCCATGCAACTGGTGAAAGGCAACGAAGCGGTGATGCGGGGGGCTGTTCTGGCGGGGTGCCGGTCGTACTACGGGTATCCCATCACGCCCGCCTCCGAGATCGCCGAGGCGGCGGCCAAGTACATGAGCCGCGTGGGGGGCGTGTTTCTGCAGGCGGAAAGTGAAGTGGCCGCCATCAACATGTGCTACGGCGCGGCCGGCGCGGGCGAGCGCACCATGACGGCCTCGTCCTCCCCGGGGATCAGCCTGATGCAGGAGGGTTTGTCGTACTCGGCGGGCTCTGAACTGCCGGTGGTGGTGGTGAACATCATGCGGGGCGGGCCGGGCCTCGGAAACATCGCGCCCGAACAGGGCGACTACAACCAGATGGTGAAGGGCGGCGGACACGGCTGCTACAAGGTGATCACGCTGGCCCCCAATTCGTGCCAGGAGATGTGCGACCTCACGATGCTCGCCTTCGAACTGGCCGACCGCTATCGCAATCCCGCGTGCATTCTGGCCGACGGCTACGTGGGCCAGATGATGGAGCCCGTCCTGTTTCCCGAACCGCTCGCCGAATGGTGTGATCGCCCCTGGGCGCTCGATGGCACCGCTCGCACGCAGGGCAACCTGATCAATTCGATCTTCCTCGCTCCGGAGGACCTGGAGCGTCACGTCCTGCACCTTCAGGACAAATACAACGAAATGGCGCGCACTGAAGTGCGCCTGGAAGAATATCAAACGGATGGGGCGCAACTGGTGTGCGTGGCCTACGGCATGGTGTCTCGGATTCTGCAATCGGCCGTGGACCTGGCAAGGGCGGAGGGAAAGAACGTGGGAATGTTGCGCCCCATTACGCTCTTTCCGTTCCCCACGGAACGGCTGTACGAATTGTCGGGCCGCGTTCGAGCCCTGGGCGTGTTCGAACTGTCCACGGGACAACTCGTGGACGACGTGCGGCTCGCCGTGCAACATCGCGTGCCGGTGGAGTTTTACGGCCGGGCGGGCGGCATGGTGCCCACGGTGGCGGAGCTGAAACGCAAACTCGACACGTGGTACGAGGCGCACGTATGAAAGACATCATTGCCAAGCCCCACTCTCTGTACGATCGCTTCGAGCGCAAACCCGGACCCGAAAAGGGGGCCACACACTACTGTCCGGGCTGCGGGCACGGCAACCTGCACAAGTTCATCGGCGAGACCCTGGATGAACTGGGGGTGCGTGAGCGCACCATCTTCGTGTCGCCCGTGGGCTGCTCGGTGTTCGGGTACTACTATTTCAACTGTGGCAACATTCAGGCGCCGCACGGCCGCGCCCCCGCGGTGGCCACGGCGGTGAAGCGGGCCCACCCCGACTCCGTGGTGATCTGTTACCAGGGCGACGGGGATCTGGCTTCGATCGGCGGCAATGAGATCCTCCAGGCCGCCAATCGCGGCGAGAACTTCACAGTGATCTTCGTCAACAACGCCCTCTACGGAATGACCGGCGGCCAGATGGCGCCCACGACTCTCATAGGCCAGAAAACCAGCACGTCGCCTTTGGGACGCTCGGTGGAGAACGAGGGCTATCCCATGCGGATGGCCGAACTTCTGGCCCAGCTGGAAGCGCCAGTGTACATCGAGCGCTGTCACCTGGACGAATCCTCGCACGTGCTCAAGACGCGCGCCGCGATCCGCAAGGCGATCCAGGCACAGGTGGACGGCAAGGGTTTCTCCATGGTGGAAGTCGCGTCCCCCTGTCCCACGGGCTGGGGCATGGAACCGCTGGCGGCACGCGAGTGGATCACCACGGAAATGGCCAAAGTATTTCCGGCGCACGTCGCCTGCGACCGGCGCAAGGAACGCACGGCCAGGACCAATCCGCGCTTCGTCGCCGACGCCGCCCAGATCCGTGAAGCACTCGGTCTCGTGGGCACGTGCCTCCACGCCGACCCCACCACCGAACACAGGACGCTTCGCATCGTCTTCGCTGGCTTTGGCGGCCAGGGGGTGCTCTCGCTGGGCATGCTGGTGGCACGCACCGGCATGCTGGAGGGTCGCAACGTCTCGTGGCTGCCGTCGTACGGTCCCGAGATGCGGGGTGGCACAGCCAACTGCAGCGTGGTGCTTTCCGACAAGAGGATCGGATCGCCGGTGGTGTCCACGCCGGATGTGCTGGTGGCCTTCAACGAACCCTCTCTGGAAAAGTTCGGGCCGCTGGTGGTGCCGGGCGGCACGGTGCTCTACGACAGTTCGTTCGTGAGCAAAGCGTGGGACCGCTCCGACGTGCGTGTGGTGCGCGTGCCCTTCTCCAGCATGGCCAACGATCTGGGAACGTCCAGGGTCACCAACATGGTGGCGTTTGGCGCTCTCCACCGGCTGTTGGGCCTGTTTCCCCCGGAACTGATCCGGGGGCAGATCCGGGGCCTGGGCAAACGAGTTCTGGTGGACATCAATCTAAGTGCGTTTGAAGCGGGGACCGCCGCCGTCCGTGAAGTAGAGGAAGGTGTAAAGTGACACCACTGGGAGCGACACAGGAGACCACTGTCTCGCGGGGAATCCAGAGATCCAAAGCGAGCCGGCGGTGGTCCTCCATGATTCAGAATCGCCGGGTGTCGGCGGATCGGGCGCTGGCCGAACTGCAGTCGGGGATGCGGGTGTACATCCACCCCGGCTGCGCCGAGCCGGAGGCGCTGGTGGACGCCATGATGCGGCGTGCGCCGCATGTACGGGGCGTGGAGATCATGCACCTGCTCACGCTGGGCAAGGCGCCGTATGCCGAGCCGCAGTGGGCCGAACACTTTCGCCACCGGGCGCTGTTCGCCGGCAAGAACGTGCGCGACGCCGTGAACTCCGGGCGTGCCGACTACGTGCCGGTGTTTCTGCACGAGATTCCGCGCCTGTTTCGCGCCGACCTCTTGCCCATCGACATGGCCCTGGTGCAGGTGTCGCCGCCCGACGAGCACGGCTTCTGCAGTTTCGGCGTGGGGGTGGAATGCACCATGGCGGCGGCGCACAGCGCGCGCACGGTCGTGGCGCAGGTGAACGAATCCATGCCGCGCGTGCACGGCGACAACTTCGTGCACATCTCAGACATCGACTATCTGGTGGAGGACCACCGACCGCTGGTGACCCTGCCACGCGTGGTGGCCAGCGAACTGCACGAGCAGATTGCCAGTCACATCGCACCGCTCATCGAGGACGGGTCGACCCTGCAACTGGGGATCGGCGGGATTCCCGACGCCGTCCTGCACCACCTGCGGGACAAGCAGGACCTGGGGATTCACTCGGAGATGTTCTCCGACGGCATCATGGAGCTGGTGGAGTCCGGAGTGATCACGGGGCGCCGCAAGAACATCCATCCCGGCAAGGTGGTGGCCAGTTTTGTTCTCGGCTCTCGCGAATTGTTCGACTTCATCCACGACAATCCTTTAATCGAGTTCCACCCGTCGGACTATGTGAACGATCCCTACATCATCGCGCGGCACGACCGGATGGTGTCGATCAATTCGGCGATCCAGGTGGACCTCACGGGCCAGGTGTGCTCCGACAGCATGGGCTACAGCATCTATTCGGGCTTCGGCGGGCAGGTGGACTTCATCCGCGGCGCGGCGCGCTCAGCGGGGGGAAAGCCGATTCTCGCCCTGCCGTCCACGGCTCGCAAGGAAACCATTTCTCGTATTGTTCCGGTCCTGGACGAGGGCGCCGGGGTGGTCACCTCGCGCGCCGATGTGGACTGGATCGTCACGGAATATGGGGCGGTGAACCTCTTCGGGCTGTCGCTGCGCGAGCGCGCTCACGCGCTGGTCTCGATTGCCCACCCGGCGTTCCGGGACGAACTCACCGGACACGCGCGTCGCAACGGATGGTGGTAATTCTGCAGTTAGCTTCCGGCTAAACGGGGTATAGCGGCGCGCGTGTTCTTTTAGCACATTGTCCGGCGGGGAACGTCCGGCCACCCCGGCGCCCCCGTGGACCCCTTGATCCTTCGCGCCTTCTGGAACCGGTTTACCCGCTGGGAGCAGAGACTCTCGGCCGGCCAGATCTGCCTGGTCTATGCGGTGCTCGCCTCGGCGTGGATTCTGTTCTCCGACCGCCTGCTGTTCGCGTGGGTGAGTGAGCCGTCGCTTCGCGCCACCCTGGGCACGCTCAAAGGGTGGGGTTTCGTTGCGATTTCAGCCCTCCTGTTGTACGGTCTGATCAGTCGGCTCTCGCGCCGCATCAGCGAGTCGGAGTCGCGCCTGGCCCACGCCGACCGCCTGGCCTCGGTGGGCACCATGGCCGCGTCAGTGGCGCATGAGGTGAACAATCCGCTCACCACGATCAAGCTGCTGATCCACACTCACCGCGACCGCCTGAGCGCGTCCGATTCCGGGCGCAAGGACCTGGACGTCGCCTTAAGCGAGATCGACAAGATTCGCGCGCTCATCCTGCGCTTCCTGCAGTTCGCCCGCCCCGGAGAGCCGGAGTGGTCCTCGGTGCGCGTGGAAGACGTGGTCCGGCGTGTCACCAATCTGGTTCGTCCCCAGGCGGCCTCCCGGCAGATCCACATCAGCGAAGGGTATTCCTGCCACGGCGCCCTGGTGCGGGCCGACAGTATGCAGTTGGGCCAGGTGGTGCTGAACCTCCTGCTCAACGCCGTGGAGGCCGCTCCCGAGGGTGGATCCATTGAGGTGGAGACGCGCATTCCGGAGGAAGGCGGGGTCCGTGTGCGCGTGTGGAATTCGGGCCAGGCCTTGCCCGATGAGCTGGGGGAAAAGATCTTCGAGCCCTTCTTTACGACCAAGGCACAGGGCACGGGTCTGGGGCTGGCCATCGCCTCCGCCATGGTGCAGAAACACGGGGGGTCGATCTACGCACGCGGGCTGCCTGCGGGCGGTACCGAGCTGGTCCTGGATCTCCCGTCTCACGCAGAAGGACATACATGAACCGGCTCCTGCTCGTGGACGACGACGCTCATCTGCGCTTCGCATTCAAGCGCATGCTCGACGGTGACCGCTACGTGGTGGACGAAGCTCCCGACGGACCCACTGCGCTGGCGATGCTCCAGAAAGGCCGGTACGCCGCGGTGTTCCTCGACCTGAGAATGCCGGGGAGCTCGGGGATGGATGTGCTCTCGCGCATCCGCGAAACCGATCCGCGCGTGCCCGTGATCATGATCACGGCCTACGGGGGCACCGAGGAGGCCATCGAGGCGGTACAGCGTGGAGCGTACGACTTCGTTCTCAAGCCGTTCGAGGTGGACCACATCCGTCGTCTCGCCGAACAGGCAGTTCAGGCGTACACGCTCATGACGCGCACGGTGGAGGTGGATGCGGCCGAGATTGGCGGGTCGGCCGATCGCGACACCCTGGTGGGCCGCTCACGCGCTATGCAGGAAGTGTACAAGCAGATCGGCCGCGTGGCCGCCTCCGACGCGACGGTGCTGATCCTGGGAGCCTCCGGCACGGGGAAGGAACTGGTGGCACGCGCCATCTACCAGCATTCGCCGCGCGCCGGCAAACCCTTCCTCGCGGTCAACTGCGCCGCCATTCCGGAGGGCCTTCTCGAAAGCGAGCTGTTCGGCCACGAGAAGGGAGCCTTCACGTCGGCGGATCACAGGCGCCTGGGCAAATTCGAACGCGCGCACGGCGGCACTCTGTTTCTGGACGAGATCGGCGACATGAGCCCGGGCACCCAGGCCAAGATCCTGCGCGTGCTTCAGGAGGGCAAAATCGAGCGCGTGGGCGGACACGCGCCCATCACCGTAGACGTCCGCATTCTGGCCGCCACCAACCGGGATCTGGCGCAGCTCATTGCGGAGGGGACCTTCCGCGAGGATCTCTACTTCCGCCTGAACGTCTTTTCCATCACGCTTCCCTCGCTGGCGGAGCGGCGTGACGACCTGCCACTTCTGGTGCGGCACATCCTGGCTTTGGGCAATACGCGCCTGGGCAAGAACGTCACCGACATCCCTCCCGAAACCATGGAGAAACTCCAGTCGCACGTCTGGCGGGGCAATGTTCGTGAGCTCGAGAACGTCATCAACCGCGCGCTCATTGTGGCGGCGGGACACACGCTCCTGCCCGAGTCGATCACGTTCGGAGAGGATCGCGATCCCGGCCTGCCGGGCGGCAAAACGGGCGAGGATCTGTTCGATCAGATCTTCACCGACTTGCGTGCTCGCTTCGAGAGCACGGGCGTGCCCATGCTCGATGTCCTGGAGCGCGAGATGCTGAAGCGTGCGCTCTCGGAACTCGATGGCAACCAGGCGCAGGCGGCGCGCATCCTCGGCATGTCGCGTCAAACCCTCCGTAAGCGGCTGGATGAATCCGGAAGTTGAGTCCGGGCCGTGGCCCCGCGACACCACAGCTCCTGAACCCTCCGCCGGACCCGGCGAAAGGTTCAATTGAACACAGGGATCATCGGCGGCGGCGCGGCGGGGACCTTTGCGGCCATCTTCTGCGCCGAAGCCAATCGCACCTGCCGGGTTACGCTCATGGAGGCGGCGACTCGCACACTGGCAAAGGTGCGCATCTCAGGCGGCGGCCGGTGCAATGTCACCACGAGCGTTCTGGATCCCAGGGAATTGATTGGCCACTATCCTCGCGGGGGCCGCGAGTTGCTGGGGCCCTTCACCCGCTTTGGACCGCGCGAGACCTGCGCCTGGTTTGAAGCACGGGGGGTCCGCCTTAAGACCGAACCGGATGGGCGCGTGTTTCCGCTCTCCGATTCCGCGGAGACCGTGACGGGCTGTCTTGAACAGGCCGCGTTGCAGGCCGGCGTCCGCACGGTCACTCGTGCAGGTGTCCGGGGTGTCGGTCGCGATTCAGATGGGCGGTTCACGCTCCAGGGCAGGGAAGGCGACGTGTTTGATCGCATCCTTGTGGCGACCGGCAGTGCGGAGGCGGGCTACCACATGGCGCGCCAGCTCGGCCACACCCTTGTGCCGTGCGTGCCGTCCTTGTTCTCGTTTGAAATACAGGACGCGCGCCTGGCCGGCCTTCAGGGTGTGTCGGTGCCACAGGCTCGCGTTCGGCTGAGTGTGGGGGATCGGCCGCTGGAGCACCTCGGCCCTGTGCTGATCACGCACTGGGGTCTGTCCGGCCCCGCCGTGCTCAAGCTGTCCGCCTGGGGAGCCAGACAACTCGCAGAGCGCAACTACAAGGGCAGCGTGCAAGTCGATTGGGTGCCGCAACAGTCGGAGGAGAGTCTGATGGACGAGCTTAAGCAAAGGCGCGCGGGACTGGGGAAAGCTTTCGTACTCTCCGACAATCCCACGTCCTTGCCACAGAGACTATGGACACGGCTGGCACATCACGCGGGGATTTCGTCCGAGACGACCTGGTCAGGGCTGACCCGTGAAGCCACGGAGAAGCTCCTCCTGCAACTCAAGAGCGCGCGCTTCGCGATGTCCGGCCGGGGCGAGTTCAAGGAGGAATTCGTCACCGCAGGCGGCGTGGAGCTGAAGGAGGTGGATTTTCGCTCCATGCAGAGCAAGGTGTGTCCGGGGGTGTACTTCGCCGGCGAAGTCCTCGACATCGACGGCCTCACGGGTGGATTCAACTTGCAGTGTGCATGGACCACGGGACAGATCGCAGGATGTGCCATGGCGCAGTCCCCCAGCTCATGATCCTCTCTCCTGGGCCGTTGACGGCTTGAATCGGTCCGCCCCGGACACCTGAACTGCTCGGAGCTCAATCATGGCAAAATAAGTCCAGGTGATTCGAAGTCCGATGGAACCTCTCTCGTGTTCAGCGGGTACGCCTCAAGGAGTGGGCCTGAACGGAGTCCGGGCCCGCTAGGCGACACTCCCGGCAGGAGCACAAAGGGGGCACCTCGGGAGACCACGCCTGGATGTGACAGGAAGGAGTTCCTATCAGTCCGCAGGACTGAGTCCCACACTATGTAGTGCGTGCCACGCCCGTGGCACGCTGACCTGCCCAAACCTACCTGACCAATCCACCGACCGCATGGTGGATTATAGGTCAGGGTCGACCCGAGGGATCGGCCGTGGGCACGTCTAAATCGCCAACCAAGCGAAGCCAAGCGTCTCCAACAGGGGGGGGCCCCAACACGCAGGCTTGAATTCAAGCTGGGCGATGCGCGGCTTCACAAACGTGTTCTGGACTGGATCCGGGTCTGTCCCCGCAGGCCGTGACGGTTCCTGCCCGAAGAGGAGGACACGACATGCTTGCACTCATTGCGGCTATTGCTCTGACCTGGACCGCTCCCGGGGACGACGGCAACGTCGGAACCGCGACCGTCTACGATCTGCGCTATGCTTCCGACAGCGCCACGGTGGCCGGGTGGACCACCGCAACCCAGGCCACCGGCGAGCCCGCCCCGCGACCGGCCGGCACGACGGAGACGCAGCTCCTCACACTACCGCCGGGGAAATACTGGTTCGCGATCCGCGCCCGTGACGAGGCGGGGAATCAGGCACCCCTGTCGAACGTCATCTCAAAGTCCGAGGGCGACACGGTGTCGTCCGTGGTGATCTCATCGGACGATTTCGAGAGCGGCTACGGGAGCTTCACGGATGGGGGCGCCGACTGCATGCGCCATTCCGGAACCACTTACTCGCACCAGGGGGTAAGGTCGATCGACCTTCAGAGCAACACGTCGGCCTCGTTGTTCACCACGACCACGGGACGCAACGTGAGCACGTATGCTTCCATGGAAGTGGATTTCTGGTTCAAGATGGTGAGTCTGGAATCGGGTGAGGACTTCTGGTTGCAGTACTCAGCCAACGGCGGCACCACGTGGCAGACCGTCGCCGCGTTTGTGCGTGCCGTGGGGCAATACGACAACAACACCTTCTATCACATGGTGGTGAACCTGCCAAAGACCACCTATGCCTATACCTCAAACGCCAAGTTGCGATTCCGCTGCGACGCCTCCGGCATCTATGTTGACGTGTACATCGACGAAGTGATCTGGCGCGGCAAGACGGGCTCGTTGCAGTCTGCACAGGAGGATCCGCCGGCACTCACCCTGGAAAAGGATGTCGTGCGTCCGGATTCCTTCGGGTTGGAGCAGAACTACCCCAACCCGTTCAACCCCACCACATCCCTCGCATTTTTGCTGGGGGAGGAGTGCCAGGTTCGAATTGATGTGTATAATGTACTGGGGCGGCAGGTGGCCACACTGGCCGATGATCGCTATCCCGCGGGCCGACACGTTGTGCAGTGGAATGCTCGCGGGGCCGCTTCGGGAGCGTACTTCTACAGGATGCAGGCGGGTTCGCATATTCAGACTCGAAGCATGATGTTACTCAAGTGAGTACAGCGAGGTTTCCGAACGGCGGGCCTTGCGGAGTTTTGGCGCATTCTGCCGGAAAAAGAGATGAGCCTGTAAGATGATGTGCCCCAAAGTGAAAACATCCGAACTCGACGTGCCGCGCAAAGAAAATTCCGACCGTTGGAATTTCTGTGTTGCACGACCGGACCCGCTTGAAGATAGGTCTGAATGGAACCTGGAGTCGGGGACGATGATCTTGCAATGCACGGGGAGGTGCATTCCGGGTCATCGCGCCGACAGGAACGCGACAGGAAGGAGATTCGAACAGAGTCCTCAGGGTGCTAGACCTAAACGTACGCGTGCTACGCCTGTAGCGCGCCTGATCTGCCCGACAGGAGCCAGAAGCCGACGCGCCAGTCCACCCGCATGGCGGGATGAATGTCGTGATCGTGCTGGAGGTTCGTAGCGGGCAGATGGATAACGCCAAATCACCGAAGCCAGGCGCCCCCCTTGGGGGGGAACGCCACACGCAGGCTTGAGTTCAAGCCAGGCGCTCCGCGGCTTCACAACCGTGTTCTGGAATGGATCCAGGTTTGTCCGCACAAACCAGGTTGGGTCCTGACCAATGAGGAGGACACGACATGATGGCATTATTAGCTGCAATTACGCTGCTCTGGACCGCTCCGGGCGACGATGGCAACGTCGGAACGGCGGCGGTCTATGATCTGCGCTATGGGTCCGACAGCGTCACCGTCGCAACCTGGACGAACGCGACTCAAGTCTCAGGCGAGCCTGCCCCGCGACCGGCCGGCACGACGGAGACGCACGTGCTCACGCTTCCGCCGGGGAAATACTGGTTCGCGATTCGAGCCAGAGACGAAGCCGGAAATCAGTCCGCGCCTTCGAATATCGTCTCCGTGACACAAACCGATAGCGTTTCGCCCTCGGCGATCGTGGACCTGCGCTGAGTCAGCCGTCCGGTCCGCCGCACCCCGCACGGCGGACCGGACCGCATCATTGCACGCCGCTACAGCGAGCAGACGTCGCAGGGGGGCGCACCGCCCTTGAATACGTAGTTCACGAGGCCGATGATGTCGGCCGACGTGAGTGTGCCGCTGCAATTGACGTCGCCCGCCTGCGGCAGAGGGAGTGGAGGTGGCCCACCCTTGAACACGTGGTTCACGAGGTGAATGATGTCGGCGGATGTGATCACGCCGTTGTCATTGGTATCGCCAGGGAGGAGAGCTGAGTTGCCGGGCGTGGCGAACGCAAGACAGCTGTCGCACGCGTCGCCGAACCCATCCTGGTCAGTGTCCTCCTGCAGCGGATTGGCCGCACCGGGGCAGTTGTCGCACAAGGATCCCACCAGATCGGCGTCGGGATCGTCGGGTCCGCAGTCATCCAGCGTAAGCCGGAGGTCGACGGACACGTCTTCCAGCACGGTGACGAGGCCCGAGGGCCAGCTCACCACCAGCGAATCAATCGTGGCCGCGTCGCCGAGCCCGAAGTGCGCCCACAGTCCGCTCTGCCCGAAGGCCGTGGCCGCCTGAATCTCGCGCACCTGCCACACCGGCTCGCCGCCGACCATGGCTTTGACGCGCACTCTCGCCCCCACGCCATTCGGATTGTTGTTCTTCCCCAGGCAGCGCACCGTCAACCAGTGGTTGGCGTTCCCGTCGTTCAGATAGAGCGCGTTGGGCTGCGTACCGAAGGCCTTGGCCACGGCCAGGTCCAGGTCGCCGTCGTGATCGATGTCGGCAAATGAGCACCCCGTGGACCAGCCTCCGTCCGTCACGAGCGCACCGGTGAGAAGCCTCGTGAAAGTTCCTGCGCCGTCGTTTTCATACAGGAAATTGGGTTCTCCTGCCGCCCCAAACCCATTGGTCACCAGGAGGTCGAGGTCGGCGTCGTTATCGAGATCGGCCCAGAGAGCAGAATGTGAGCTGCCGCCGTCGGAGGTGACATTGGTGCCGGTGATTTGCGTAAACGTACCATCTCCGTTGTTCTCGTACAGGCCGTTGTTGGCTCCACCGGCGTTGGCCACAAACAAGTCCTGGTCGTGATCGTTGTCGAAGTCACCCCAGACCGCGCGGACGGAATTGGCGCCGTCGGTCACGATCGGGTCTCCCGACAGCTTGCTGAAGGTCGTGTCACCAAGGTTGACGTACATCGAGTTGTTGCCGCTCACGTTGGCCACGTACACGTCCTGATCGCCGTCGAAATCGAAGTCTCCCCACGCCAGTCCGTGTGAGCGCTCGGCATCCGTGACGATCGGCCCCGACAAAGGCTGCGTGAAGACTCCGCCTTCGTTCACGTAGAACTGATTCTGCTGGCTGCCGAAGCCCACGCTGATGTACACGTCCAGATCCCCGTCCCGGCCGAAGTCGGTCCAGCCCGCGTAGTCGGAGTAGCGAGGCGTATTGACGATGGCGATGCCGGTATCTCGGGAGAACGTGCCGTCTCCGTTGTTTTCGAAGAAGAGATCGGGCTGGCCCTTCCAGGTGGACACGAGGCAGTCGAGATCCCCGTCGTCGTCATAGTCCACCCACGTCGATGCATCCGAGCTGGCCGGCAGGCTGACCATGGTGTCGCCGGTGATCTTGCTGAATGTGGCGTCGCCGTTGTTGCGATACAGCAGATTCACCACGTCTTCGCGCGTGAAATACAGATCCTCGAAGCCGTCGCCCTCATAGTCCACGAAGCAGGCGCCGCGGGTGAGGCCCGTGTCCTGCACCAGCGCCCCTCCCGGGACTTTGGTAAAACTGATGGCTGCATGCAGAGGGTCTGAGACCTGGAACAAGAGCCCCAGCGCTCCAACGACGATGCTACGGTTGACCATGGGCCTCTCCGAGATGACAGACGATACAGGTTGGGGCCGGTTTCGGGCAGGCGGGCACGACGAAGCCAGCCGACCGACCATGGTGCCAGCTTAACCGCACGGCAGCCCTGTTATTCCCCTAGATTCGCGAAGGGGTGTGAATCGTC
>DAIOGN010000041.1:12739-22841 GCA_036745245.1 Candidatus Zixiibacteriota bacterium | reverse complement strand
AGGCGGCCCCACAGCTCCTTGCGGTCGCCGTACAGGTCATGCGATGGCAGGGATTCCAGCGAAGCCAGATACTGGTCTCCGTCCTCCTTCCACCACTCGGGGCTGAGGAACCGCGTGCCAAACTTCTGCTCGTAGTAGGCTCGATTGTTGTCCAGCTCGCATCCGGGATAGTGCATGTACGGCCGGCAGATCCACATCAGGTAGGAGTCGGGCACGTCCAGCATCTGGTCGATGAAGGCGAACGTCTCCTTAAGTGTCTCTTCCGTTTCGCCTGGGTGATTGAAGATCAGATTCGCCCGATGCAGGATCTTGTGCGCCGAGAGGGTGCGGCTGATGCGTTGAAAGCGGGCCAGGTATTTCTCCGGCTGGCGGGTCTTGCGCATCAGCCTGAGGATCTGCGGCGAACCACTCTCGATGCCGAATTGAACTTCCACGTCGAGCCCGGCCAGAAGCTCCACGTCCCCCAGGTCCACCGATTCGGCTCGAGTTTCGAAGATGATCTGGTAGGCGGGCCTACGTTCGGCCAGACGCGTGAGGAACTCTTTTCGCCAGGCCGGCTTCAGCCCGAAGCACGCATCGGCGATGCCCACAATGCGTGGCTTGTAGCGCTCGACGGCTTCGGTGAGCTGATCCAGCGCCAGGGCGGGTGAGAGCGCACGCCAGCGACGCTCCTTCAGCGACTCCATGCAAAAGGAGCACTCGAACGGGCAACCGCGGGACAGGAGGATGTACAGTTTCGCCAGGCCCTCCGGAAAGTGGCTGCGCACAAAGGGATCGATCAGGTCCCAATTGTAGGGCACGAACTCTTCGGAGCCCGTGGTATCGCCGTACTCGATCGTAGTCTCCTGCGGGCGGCCGGACGACGCGTAGGTACTCACAATGCGGAGCAAAGCGTGCTCCCCCTCACCGCACACTACGTAGTCGAACAACCTGTCGGGCGTCACAAACTCCCTGGGGCGGGCGGTGGGATGATATCCGCCCACCACGATCAGGTGGTCCGGATACAGCTCGCGGAACACCCTGGCCACCACAAGCGTAGCCTGATACGACATGCTGGTCCAGCACGAGAGTCCGAGAACATCGAACGCGTGTTCCGTGAAGTAGTCGCGGACCCGCCTCTCGAAGCGTTTGATCTGCACCTGTGATGCGGGTCGTCCCACGGCGACTTCGAAGTCCATGTATTCGACGGGATAATCGCGGGCCAGGTACGAGCCCAGCACGAGGAGCGACGCCTTCACGTCGACATCGTCCACGCCGATGGAGCAGTTGAAGCTGGACGGGTAACAGAGCAGTACAGAGGGCCGCATCAGTTCACCGCGCCCGCTTACGCCCCGGTCCATGCCTGGTCGGCCGTGTCCGGGACAGCCACCACCTCCAGGGCTTCAGGATTGAACCTGCGCAGAAGCGCGATCGTATTTTCGCTGTCTTTGGGTGCGATCCCTCTCGCTTTTTCGATCTGGTACATGCAGTACGGATTGTCCGCCCGATGTCCCGTCTGCGACACCGAGGTGGTGGTGCAGCCGCCTCGGCACAGGGGCAGGTAGCGGCAATCGTGGCAGGCGCCGGAGGCGGTGTCCTTTGTGAACTGGCGATTGTAGGCGAATCCTTCCGGGCGATTCCAGATCTCAGTGAACGACGAGTCCCTGATGTTGCCCTCCACGAACTGCGGCGGCATCGAAAGACAGCCCTTGACGTTGCCGTTGGATTCGATGCCGGCCACACGCAGTCCGGCGTAACACCCGAAGTACGGATTTTCGTCGATAAGTTCGCTGCCCTTGCAGCCGTAATAGCCGATGTTCTCACCGACATCGATGTAGATCCTGCCAACCTTGCGCAGCGCCAGCAGTTTGTCCACCAGTCGTTCGTAGTCCGGCAGCGTGAGCGCCATGTCGCTGTGCTCCAGCATGCGGCCGGTCACGGTGCACATCTGGATGCGCCAGCCCTTGCAGCCGTGATCGATGAGCAGGGCGTGCAGGTCGTCCAGGGAGTCGAGGTTCCAGCCGTTGACCTGGGTCACGACGCAGGATTCTACGCCCTTGTGGGTGAGTGTATCCAGGGCGCGCAGACACCTGGCAAAGCTGTCCGGGCGGCAGCGGATCCGGTTGTGAATCGGTTCGGTGCCGTCAATGCTGATTCCCACGCGCTTGATTCCCAGGTCCAGAAACTGGTCGGCCACGGCTTCGGTGAGTGCGTATCCGTTGGAGATCAGATACGTTGTCAGGCCGTTTTCGCGCATGCGAGCCGCCAGAAAAGGCCAGTCCGCGCGCAACAACGGCTCGCCTCCGGAGAGCGTGATGCTCTTGCAGCCCAGAGTCGTCAGTTCGTCGATGAGGCGCACCGCCTCGCCGGTGGTGAGTTCGTCGTCCCGTCGTTTCCCCGCCGAGGTGCCGCAGTGAACGCAGCGCATGTTGCAGGCAAACGTGATCTCCCAGACCACCGTCTCCGGATAGAACTTGAAGTCGTGGGTGCTCATGTGGTCACCTCCTGTGCGGCACCGACGGCTGAGCGCTGCGCCTGCCTCTGTCGCGAAAGCGCCACCAGTTCCAGCATCGGTTCCAGGTTGTATTTCCAGCTGTCGCAGACATCGTCATCAACGGCCAGGCGGTCCATGCGGCGTGAAGGGCAGCTGCCCATGCACAGGGGCAGGATTCCGCATGACCGGCAGGCGAGTTCTTCAAACGGATCGAAGGTGAAGAGATGCGCAAATTGCGGGTGCCGGTAGTTCACCGGGTCGCGGACGTTGCCCATGGAGCGGGACGGGTCTCCGGCGTAGTTGAAACAGCGGTACAGTTCACCCTGGGGATCCACGAGGAATGAATTGGCCAGCTGCGCGAAACAAAACGTCATGATCGGATGCGGCAGCTTCTGAACATCGAACCCGCGATCCAACAGCAGCTTGTAGTACTCGATTTCAGTCTGGGAAAACGCCGTGGTATTGTAGCAGCTCTCGGCGATGTTGGCGCACGTGGTGGTGGCCGGCTCCAGTTGTCCGAAGTAGACGCTGGCCCTGTTGCGCAGGCCGGCCTCCTCCAGCTGATCCAGAAGTTCGCCGATGATCTCGCCGCTGAAACTCTTGTCCAGATTGATGCGAATGACCAGCGGGAGCTTGTCGGAGGCGTACTGGAGGTTGCGCAGAATGGTGTCGAACGTCCCGCGCCCGTTCTTGAGCGGTCGTTTCATGTCGTGGATTCTTGCCGGTCCGTCGAGCGTCACCTGTACCTGGCCCACCCGGAGGGTGCGCAACCGTTCGGTGGCTGACTCATCCAGCAGGAAGCCGTTGGAGATGATGCCGCTGGCCATGTACTTGAATTCATATTCACGAGCCAGGTCCTGCATGGAGGCCGTGACATCTTCGATGATATCGAGCGCCAGAAGCGGCTCGCCGCCGTACCAGGTGACTTGAACGTCCTTGAGATCTTTGGCCTGACGCTCCACGAAACCGATCAGTCCCTCCACCACGCGCGGCGACATGCGCCCGCGCTTGTTGCCCTCGAAGCAATACGGGCAGGCCATGTTGCAGGCCATCGTGGGTGCCACCACGAGTCCGAGGGACGTCGTGTGGAATCGCGCACTCCGGTAGCGGAACTTGAGCCACTCCACTTCCGAGAGCTCGGAATCGACCACGAAGTGGCCGTACCGAAGCTGCGTCAGCAGCTCCTGTTCTTCGGGATCAAGGTTTGCGGGGGAGCCATCCGCCAGTTTGGCGGCGAGGCGTTTGTACGTTGCGTAGTTGGCAGGCGTGATGACAGCCAGCGCACCACTGGCTGCATTGAAGGCCAGGTGGCACCCCTCCTGCCAGGGAAGAATGTGGTTGAATCGCGATAGTCTGTGCATGCTGCCACCCTTCCGAAACAGGGGGAAGGGAGCAGGACACCCCCGCTCCCTCCCCGTTGTATTAAAGCCGCAGGTTCTTCCTCCGAGTCTGCGGGTGAGTGGCCGCTCGGTAGATCCGCGCGCAACGCCACCGAGTACACTAGCCCTGTACGGTTCGACCCACAGGGGGATCGAACCGGTACATTTCAGATGATGATGCCGTACAGGGGTTTAATCTTGCAGAAAGCCGTGCACTTCATCGTGCAGATGAACAGTGCCGGATCCTGTGGATCGATCAAGTAGATCACGCTCATCACCTCCTCGTGCATCCAGGGTTGGGCAACCCTCATGAGAGGACGCGGCGCGGAGCAGCCCGTCTGCCCGCGCGCGCGGCACCTCGCCTGAGGACCGCTTACAGCCTATCCATAGGGCAGCCAAGAGTCGGCGCGGGTTCTGGTGGTCTGTGGTTCGCGCGGATGCGAGAGCGTGATGCGGAGTCGGTCGAACTGAGGGCATCCCCGGTGACGGCAACGCCCCGCACACAGACGAAAAGCAGATTGAGGACGGTTGATCGTTAGGTCAAGTACTGATTTGTTGATCTGTGCCCTATTGGACGGAATTCTGTTCGCGCTGGTCCTGTCAAAGTGGGTATCCGGAAGAAGGACAAGGTGATAGGATTCGCGTGCCAGCGAGGGTGGAGGGTTGTGAAGGCGGGGCCACTGTCTTCGCCTGGCTTCCCGAATGTGGCGGGACGGCCGACCGGGGTGCCTTGACGAGACCGTATACCTGTATTACATTGTAATACATGAAAGCGAGTTCGACTATTACGATTCGACTGGACCGAAAACTGCAGAAGCAGCTGGATCAAGTGTGTAAACAGTCGGGGCGCAATCGCAGCGAGGTGATTCGCGATTCACTGCGGAGGCAACTCGCGCTTCAGCAATTCGAGCAACTGCGCCGCCAGATCATGCCCTTCGCCGAGGCTCGGGGCCTGCTTACGGATGACGAAGTTTTCGACCAGCTGAAGTGAGAGTCTACTTTGACACAAACGTCCTCATCAGTGCGTTTGCGACACGCGGCCTGTGCGCGGACGTGCTTCGACTCGCGCTCGCTGAGCACGAGGTGGTGACTAGCGACGTGGTCGTCCAGGAGACGTGCCGCGTATTGACCAAACGTCTGGGGATTCCGAGACCGGTGGTGGACGAAGTGGAGCGCTTCCTGCGATCCCAGGCTGTCGCGCCCGACCCCGGAGAGACGCCGGACGTGGCCCTCCGTGATCCGCAGGACCTCAAAGTGCCGGCCGCGGCGCTGGCGGGCCGTGTCGATGTTTTCGTGACAGGCGACCGGGAGATCCTGGGTGCCGCGCGTGAAATCCCCATCCGGGTCGTGAACCCCAGGGGATTGTGGGAGTTGTTACGGCAGCGCAGACGTGGCGTACCACCCCACCGGGATTAGCAACATGCCTTTGAGAACGCTACTGTGGCGAATGAACCATGAGAACTGCCAGTATCCGGCACTCAGTGTTCATGAATCACCAGCGGCACGCCTGTGAGTCCGAGATGAAAGTCCGTCGACCAGCAGGTCTTGACATGACGCGATCGCATGAGGTGTAAGCCCACCGCGTCGGCCAATGTGAGGTCCTGATCAGAAAAGTCTGTCAGCAGTCGATTCGCCTCGTCCAGCTCCACGGCCCCCACCGAGTGCACTTTCAGAGGCGTTAAGGCGCCCACCAGATTCAAGAACTGCAAGGCCCGTGTCCTGTCGAACCGCTTCAGAAACCAGCCATGACCCTCAGCGATCACAAGGCTGCAGGTAACCAGACTGGGCGGGCTGGAAAAGAGCCGAGCAAAGAGATGGTGATGCGTGTCGGATTGATCCGCGAACGCGATGAGAGCCGAGGTGTCGACGTAGGCCTCAGTCCTTTTGGCCATACACGATGTCGTCGAGGTGGCGGCTCGATTGGGGGTCGCCGGAGGCCACCATACCTGCGTAACGCATCCATGGTTTTGATGCATCCGCCGGAAGCATGTGTCGCAACGATCTTCGCAACAGCTCGGCCAGGGAAATGCCCAGGCGTTCCGCCTCCCGCTTTGCGGCCTCGTATTCGGCTGCGGTCAGGCTGATCTGAGTTCGGATCATAGTGATAACAGTATAACCTCTGTTGTTATCATCGGCAAGGAAGACCTGGGGCATGAGCTCTCTACCCCGCCTGCCGATCCAGCGTGCGGTACTGAATCGCCTCGGCCACGTGAACTTTCTGAATCTCCCCGACGCCCTCCAGGTCGGCGATGGTGCGGGCGACTTTGAGAATGCGGTCGTAGGCACGGGCGGACAGCCCCAGGCGCAGAATAGCGGAACGCACCAGGGTTTTGGAATCCGCGTTGATCGGGCAGAACCGCCGAATGTCCCGCGTGTCCATGTGCGCATTGGCGAAGATTCTCGGATGGTCTTTGAATCGCCTGGTCTGACGAAATCGCGCATTGCTCACGCGCTGCCTGATGTCGGTTGAGGCCTCGGCCCGCTCGTCGCGGGCCAGGTCCTTGAACTTCACTGCCGGTACCTCCAGGTGGATGTCAATGCGGTCGAGCAGCGGCCCGGAGATCCGCGCTCGATACTGCCGGATGCTGGTGGGCGTACATTTGCAGTCGTGCGTGGGGTCGCCGAAGAAGCCGCAAGGGCAACCATATGGCCATGTTTGACAGCGCTCGTGCTTCGACTATTTCCTATGTCGTATGTCGCGAAAGGCTCCGAGGAATGACCGGTTACGCCTGCCTATCGAGCGTGCGGTATTGAATAGCCTCCGCCACGTGCACTTTCTGAATCGATTCCCCGCCCTTCAGGGGCAAGTGCAAGCATTTGGAGGAAGCGGATCATATGGTGGGTATACGTGATTGCTCAACGTTATCACGTCTGAACTGTTTAGGGCACAGTCATCAGAATGAACGTTGGCCTGTTGCGGGCAGGGAAGGTTGCCGCCGCCGAAGACATGGTTCGTGAGAATCTGAACATCCAAAGGGTCCACCAGCCCGTCACCGTTCACATCCCCGCAAACCGGCTCAGGAGGGGGAAGGGAGAGCTCTAGCCTATAGTAGTGATTTGAGTTAGGGATATTCGGTGTAGGGTCCCCAGCTCGTCCATAGACCTTTACATAGTAAATGCCGGCGCCACGGCCGTCTAACATGATCGTCTCATCATCATCATTCGAGTCCGAGCGGTCGACGAATTCGTTGTTGGCGTCTCGGAGCTCTAGATCAAGATTCCCGTCCTTGAACAATGTGGCGGAAGAATCACCGAATCTAATGCGCACAAAATGACTTTCACTGCCGTCATCGCTCAGATTGATCTTGAAGTAGTCCACGTCGCCGGACGCTGCGCCTAAACACGGCTCTGCGCCATCGTACTCGCGATGAATGCTCAGATTGTCAATAGTCGTTTGACATGCGCTGAGGTTGGAGCTATAGGATCCGCCAACGGGCATTGCATCTACGGCGCCATGCGTCTCGTTCGGCTCATAAAGGTCCTTGTATGCAATGAACACAGGGATGCGTACCGTGTCGTTGGCCCGTGTCTTTTGCTTGATGAACTTGGTCGGATCGACTACCGATTCAAGCCAGTAGGGGCCGGGTGATAGAGTTGAAGGCAATTCAATCCATTGATCAGCCAGTGAATAAGAGTATTTGTCTCGCCAGCCGATGGATACACCCATAAAGAAATAAGGCTCATCAATGTCGTAACTACAGGTACCCTGGGTAAAGTATGGTGCAAGCGGTCCCTCTCCTTCGGGGAGACCACAACAACAACCTTCGTATTGCACGCCATCGAGAAGACAGAAGCCCACTTTGTCTCCAAAAGCCAAAGGCGTGCCGGGAGGTGATGCGGTGCCCCCATACACCCGAATTGAGTATTCGGCGACTTTGCCAAGGTGAAGATGGTCATGACATGGAGCGGGATGGTACACAAATGAATCGGCGGGGTAGTACTTCACCAGTGTGTCACCCCATGGCTTTACGCAGCCCACCCGTTGTCTTGAAGGGCGCTTTCCACTAACAGGATTGACCGGTCCACTGGGTTCGAAGAAGAGCTCCCAGAGACCAACATTCGCGATTCCGTTGGACAATCGAAGATACTTGTCACCTTGGTAATACCAGATGCATGCTTCGTACAACGCCGCTTGCTCAGGGCACAAATCTGGATAGACTTCACTTACGCATTGTTGTGGTCCCATGGGCCCCTGGCCTTGTCCTGATCTCAGCGGAATAAGTAATAGAATGCCGAGCACTAAAGAGCCGGAGAACGACCCACTATAGCTTCGCATATCGCCACCTGAGTTGCGCGACCCGCACTAGCGTTACGGACAAGTCCAGCTGTCGACCGTGATCGTACACTCCGTGGCAACGTCGCACGGCGCCGGACCGCCCTTGAACACATGATTGACGAGTTGGATGATGTCCGATGACGTGACAGATCCTGAGCAATTCACATCACCTGAGCCAGCAAATGGATAGGGTTCAACACCGCCCTTGAATACATAATTAACTAACCCGATGATATCCGAAGCCGTGAGGACCCTGTCGTTGTTCACATCTCCGGTGATGTCGATGATCCATGGAACCGGATTCAACGTCCATACAGGATCTCCCGGAAACCCCTCCTGAGCCATGGTCTTATTACCTCCTGCTGGAATCTCGACCAGCTCCAGGACAATGGTGCGGGACTGACCCGATGCTGGCAGAAGCAAATTCGCCCGACCCAACGCAAATCGACCCGGTCCGGGTGCATCGAGGTCGAAACTCCAGAACGCACCCATGAGATGGCCCGTTGGAATATTACCAGTTCCGGCTCCATTGAATGTGGCCAGTTCCCAATCATCAGTCCCGTCAGATTCGTGTGCCGACACCACTTCTGCGAGTGCTGGAATTTCGCCATCGACGCTTACCTTCAACACAGCGGCAACGGCGGTGATCGTCCCGTTTCCTAATGTGACATCGAGGTGCAGGGTTACCGCTGTATCACCCGCAGGATAGACCGAATTGTAGCGAAGAACATATGCGGGGTTATTCCCTGGCATGAACGATCCAAAAGCGTCGACGCAGTCGGGAGGTATTGCAAACTGTATGTTTTGCCACCATAAGTAGTGAACGTCGCGAAGTGTGACCCCCGCGTAATCATCGACATCTCCGCACTCCACATTCAACCCTGTGGAGTCAGCGCTGCTGGCGTAGAAGAACAATGCCTCGGCGTCATGAGAGTTGATGAATCCGTCCAAGTCCACATCGCCACACAGGCCCGTGCATTGGGCCTGACTGATTGAGACTGGCACAGCAAAGGTAGATAGCAAACAAGTTGCAGCTACGATTCCTTCCAATCGTCTAAAGGAATCTCGGCGAAAATTCGGTAGAGATGCGCGACGAGCGTGAGAGAGCGAGGGGACTAATGGCGGCCCCTCGAAAGATTCGAGAGCCAAAGTGAACCACCTCCAAGGCGGGAAGCCAACGTAAACCGAAACATAGCCCATGTAACTTTGTTGTCAAGGAGTTAGTCTGGGGGATTGCGTGTGCAGTCTAGCAGGGTGTTCATCGGGAGGTGGTTCGCCGAGGGATGCGAACCGGCTGGTTGCCTTTGGGTGTGTAGGCGGCCGCATGAACTCCCATGTACTGCAACTTCAGCGTGAGGCCGCCGAGTTTAGGACATTGAGGATTTGTTCATGAATTCAGCGGCACGGGTCACACCGCCTGCCGGTCGAGCGTGCGGTACTGGATAGCCTCTGCCACGTGCACTTTCTGAATCGATTCCGCGCCTTCCAGGTCGGCGATGGTGCGCGCGACTTTGAGGATGCGGTCGTAAGCGCGCGCGGAAAGACCGAGGCGTAAGATCGCGGCACGGACCAGAACCTTTGAGTCGGCGTCGATTGGACAGTGCTTCCGGATATCCCGCGTGTCCATGTGCGCGTTGGCGAACAGTCGGGAGAGATCCCTGAATCGTTCGGTTTGCCGGGAGCGCGCTTGGCTTACACGTCGCCGAATCGAGGTCGATGCTTCGGCTCGATCGTCGTTGGCAAGCTCTTTGAATTTCACCGCCGGCACTTCGAGATGAATATCGATGCGATCGAGCAGCGGACCTGAAATACGGGCCCGATAATGTCGGATACTCGTGGGAGTACACCGGCAATCGTGCGTGGGAGCCTGATCATAAGGACGGCCTCGAAGCTGTACCGGATTACAAAGGGAGGAACGGCATAAAGGCAGGGAGACAGGAGACAGGAGACAGAAGACAGGAGACTGGAGACAGG
>DAIOGN010000041.1:0-12729 GCA_036745245.1 Candidatus Zixiibacteriota bacterium | reverse complement strand
GCGTGGGATCGCCGAAAAACCCGCAGGGGCAGGGATTCATCGCGCCTGCCAGCATGAACTGCGCGGGAAAGGTGAGCGACATGGCGGCGCGCGAAATGGTGACCCTCCCGTCTTCGATGGGCTGACGCATGAGCTCCAGCACGTCTTTGCGGAACTCGGGCATCTCGTCCAGAAAAAGCACGCCGTGGTGCGCAATCGACACCTCGCCCGGGCGCGGGATGCGGCCGCCGCCAATCAGCCCCGCGTCGCTGATGGAGTGGTGCGGCGCGCGAAACGGGCGCGTGGCCACCAGCGCCGTGCGGTGACCGAGAAGTCCGGCCACGCTGTGGATCTTGGTGGTCTCGAGTGCTTCCGCCATGGTGAGCGGGGGTAGAATCGTGGGAAGCCGGCGTGCCAGCATCGTTTTGCCCGAGCCGGGCGGACCGATGAGGATGATGTTGTGTCCACCCGCTGCGGCCACTTCGAGAGCGCGCTTGGCATGTTCCTGTCCGCGCACGTCGGCGTAGTCCACCGTGTAGTCTTCCGACTCCCTGAACACCTTGCGCAGATCCACCTGGTGAGCCCGCGTGTCCTTGCCGTTCTCCAGGAAGTCGACGGCTTCGCGCAGAGTGCGAACGGGAAACACCTGCAGGTCGGCCAGGGCCGCCTCGTCGGCGTTGTCCATGGGAAGTACGATCGCCAGGCCCGATTCCTGCCGAATACGAAGCGCCATGGGCAATACGCCTGGAATAGGCTTAAGCGAGCCGTCGAGCGACAGTTCGCCGAGCAACACCACGCCCGAATAGTCCTCGCGCAGGATCTGTCCGGTGGCGGCGAGGATGCCAATGGCGATGGGCAGGTCGAAGGCCGAGCCCTCCTTCTTCACGTCAGCCGGGGCGAGATTGATGGTGACCTTGCGCGAGGGAAAGATGAAGTCACTGTTCTTAATGGCCGACTGCACGCGCTCCTTCGACTCGCGCACGGCACCTTCGGGCAGGCCCACGGTGGAGAACTTCGGAATCTGCGCCGTGATGTCGGCCTCGACTTCTACCAGGTAGGCATCGATCCCCATGACGGCGGCGGAGTAGATCTTGGCCAGCATCGCTTGGATGAACGTGGGCCCGGGCCGGGCGGCGCCCAATCACATCTTGAAACCTGCGATTCTAAGCGCTAATTACCCTGACATGGAGCCCGGGAAATCGTATTTGAAGAGGGGCGTGGATTGCTCGGAAGGAGAGGGCTCTTGTGTGTTCTCGAACCGCTTCAGAAACCAAGCCATGACTTTCGCCAATCACGAGGCTTCCAGAATCCGGACTCAATCGTGCGCCGAAAGATCACGGCGCAGACAGCCGAAGTGGCTACTACCCAGCGCATGCGTCGCAGGGCGGCGATCCACCCTTGAAGATGTGATTCACCAAGCGAATCACGTCGGCTGCCGTCACGGTGTCGTCGCAGTTGGCGTCGCCGGCGGCTGCCACAGGCTGGGGTGGGGGGCCGCTCTTGAAGATGTAGGATACCAGAAGCACTATGTCTGCTGACGTAAACAGGCCGTTTTCGTTGATATCTCCGGTCTTGAACCAGATGTTTCCGGGAGTTTCGTAGGCGAAACAGTTGTCGCAGGCGTCGCCGTAGGCGTCGCCGTCAAGGTTTTCCTGCGCCGCGTTGGGGATCGCGGGGCAATTGTCATCGGCACATGTGTTTTCGGGAACCTCTGGATCGCCGAACCCATCACCGTCCAGGTCGGCACAACGGTGGATCGTGAATCTGTAGGTCGGCGAGTATTCTGACGAATCCGCGTACGACAGTCGAAAGGCCTTCACCCGCCAGTAGTAGGTGGTTTCGGCGGTTGGGTTCGGGTAGGCGACGGCGTTGCTGTCGCTTTCGGCCGTGAACAGCATGGCATCAAATGTGGCTTGCAAAGACAATTCCATGCGATAGTGGTCGTCGTCGCTCTTCCACGCGGTGCCCCAGTGAAACTGCGTCGCCTGAAAGAGCGAGTCGCGGTTGCCTGGATGGATTGGTTTGGGGGCCATGAAGGGGATCGTCCAGGTCGCACCTACCACATCCTGCGTACCCCCGATGGTCCCGGTCCACACAGCCATCACGCGGTCGCCTGTGACGTCTACGCCGATGTACTCGGCAATGGTGCCTGCCGCCGCCGTGGCTCTCTTCGTCCGCCGCGCCGGGCGATCAACGGAAGCTGGCGACAGACTTGGAATTGAAACTGGGTCGATCGAGAACTGCGAGATGCGGTGATTGGTCGTAAAGGTCTTGCCGCCGTCGAACGAGTAGGCCGCAAACACATCAAAAGTAGTGTGCGCTACGGTATCCGTGCGTTGGTCATAGAAAATGCAGACGAGGGTTCCTTCCTGATTGCATGCAAGCTGAGGATGAAACTGATCATACACCGCCGCGGATCCCTTTTCGTCGTCGTCAACATACACGGGCCCGGTCCATGTGTTGCCGACGTCGGTGGACCGGTAAAGCTCGATGTTGTAGTCCTGGAAGTTGACATTGCTTAGGTCTTGAGAGGCGTAGGCGATGTAGAAATTGCCATGGAATGGCCCGCCCGTGAGGTCGGCAACTGCCGTGAGGATGTTGCCGGCAAAGTAGAGTCCCCCGTCGATGGTACCCCAATTACCAAATGTCTGCATGGGCTCCATGATCGGACCGAAGGTCTGTCCACCGTCGGTTGATTTACGTGTTCGAACCCACGAAGGCGTGGTGCAGTCGCTCGTGTCGAGCGAATAGCCGACCCAGGAGACCAGTAACTCGCCACCGGCCCCCACGAGAAGCTGTGTCCACGTCCCGGCTGAGTTCGGAAAACCGCTAATGCCGCAGACGGAGTAGTCGTTACCTGAGTCTAGAGCTACATATCCGTCAAATTGATACCCCCCGTCAGTCGACCGGGCGAACATGATCTGCGAAGCCCGCACCGGATCGGTTGCGTCCATTACGATCCGAGTCCAGGCCACGTAAAGATTGCCATCGTGAACTCCGCCGGACTGGTCGAAGGTGAACCAGGGTTTGTCCTCATTTATCGTAAGGGTCGTGTCCTCAAGTACCGTTGTTCGTTCCCAGGTTACGCCGTTGTCCGTAGAGCGCAGAAAGGCCAATCCCATGCGGTACGGTTCGGGAAGCGGTATCGTCTGTGCCATCATGTCCATGAGCATGATGTAGAAGTCTCCGGCTCCATTACGCCTGATCACGGGGTCCGTGTGCCAATCGTATTTCTTCAAGGTGATGAGGCTATCTTGCCAGCTGCCGCCGCCATTAGTAGTCCTCCCAATGGACACCTTCCTGGTGTTGTCGAAGCGAAAGTCGCGCCAGATGGCCACCGCCACATTGGAGTCCTGCGTGCTGATGACGATGGTCTCTTCGTTCTGGACCTCATCGACGAGCCCATGCGGGAAATAGTTGACGGGGAGAGGAGGCGGTGCCCACGCTGGCTCGATTGAAAGGCAAACGAAAGTACCGATCGCGAGGAATGCGGTAGATCTCTTCATGCGCGTGCACTCGCAAAGCAAGAGGTTAAGACTCAGGATCCGAGCCGCCAGCGCCAATTCGCGCCCATCCGCAAGATAAAATGCCGTCGAGTGTAACCCAATAGCTTATTGATCGTTGGGCCGCCTCGGATGTCAGCCTCAACTTCCACGAGATCACAGCGGCGGAGTTGATCCTGGCAGGCATGCGGACCTAAGCGTCGGCTCAGGGCTGCCACTCACCAATCACCTATTGAAAATCTAAGTCTATGATGTATTTTACGCTACCTACCGGATTTCACTGCAACGATAAGGCGGCTTCATGCCAAGTGGATGGTTGGCCCGACACGTGCTGAATAGTCCCCGCCTGGGCCACATTGTCGTGGTTGGGTTGACCTTCATAGCGGGTTGGGCCATCGGCCCGAAACAGGCGGTCGCGGCAAACTCGTCACCCTCTTCGACGCCTCCCGTCAGGATACTCCGCCCAGTTAAGCAAGGGCCGGACGGACTGCGAACCCGCCTGGAAAAATCTGCCTTTGAATCGCTCAAAGTGGCGAGGGGGCGGACACGTCTGACCCTTCCTACACCGGAAGGCACAGACGTCACCTTGGACGTGGAGCCGATAGAAGTCACGACGAGTGACACCCGGTTGTCCATCATGAGATCATCCGCGCAGACGCCCCTGGTGGTGCCACCCTTTGTGCTGTTGCGCGGAATCATCGAGGGAGACGAGGCTTCGCGCGCATTCCTGTCCATTTCAGCCGATGGAGCCGCCTACGGATTGATCTCTCAGCATGGGGCACGGACGCTGGTGGCCACTCCGGCCGATGAGATGGATCATGTGACCACGTTGGCGCGGCTACCGTTCGCCTCCCGATACGACCTGCCGAGCAATTATTGTCCGGTGGGTGAGGGGCCGTCCCTGAGGATCAGCCTGGTTCAAGGCCACGGGACGGACACGGCGGCCGGGCCGCGGCTGGCACGAATCGCCCTGGACTGCGATCAGGAGTTCGTCGAGTTATTCTCCGACACCCTGCAGGCTGCTCAGTATGCTATCACACTGCTTGGCGCCGTGGCTGATATCTATCTTCGAGACGTCAACATCCGGCTGACCCTTTACGCACTTCGCTTGTGGCCCGACGGTGGAGAGCCGTTCGACGCCTATGAGTCAAACACGTTTCACGAGTACTCGATGGGGACCGGGGACTGGCCGTCCGTCAACTTCGCCCACCTGTTGAGCGGGAGACGTGACCTTTGGTACGGTGGTCTCGCCAGACTTACCACCTGTTGTAACGGCGACGGAACAGGCATCTCATCACGCCTGAATGGGAGTTTTCGGATACCCACGTCACCCCCCAGCATTGACAATTGGGACGTCGAAGTGTTGGCGCATGAGATCGGGCACAATGCAGGAGCCGTGCACACTCCCGGCTATGGCTTGGACAGCTGCGACTTGGGAGTTCCGCAGCTGGGTACCCTAATGAGCTATTGCCAACGCAGCCCTGGTTACACCAGCAGTAACGAGCTTCGCTTCCACCGAGTGGTGCAAGCGGCGATCGAACAAGCCACCGTGCAGGGCGGGTGTTTGGCCTTTGATTGCAATGGAAACCAGGTGGCGGATTCGGCAGACATCGCTGGGAGCCTAAGCTCCGATGTCAATGTGGATGGGATACCCGATGAGTGTCAGGACTGCAATGGCAATTCAATTCTCGATCCTCTGGATCTGGCCTCGGGGGAACTCGACTTGAATGCCAACGGAGTCCCGGACGTGTGCGAGCCGGACTGTGATGGCAATCTGGTGCCCGATGCCTATCAGGTCTCGCTCGCGCCCGAAACCGATCTGGACGGGGACAACGTCCCGGATGACTGCCAGGCTGATTGCGACCAGGACGGGATCGCCGACCGCGTTGAACTGATTCACTTTGATGAACCGGATGCCGACCGAAATCTGGTGCTCGATAGATGCCAGGATTGCAACCAGAACAACGTCACGGACTGGATCGACATGTACGGCCCGGGTAATCTCTTCGTGGCCGACTCGACGGGCGCTGTCTTGGAATATCACAATGCCACAGGCGTGCCCGTACGAGTGGTCACGGGAGGCGGACTCATGTCTCCAACGGATTGCGCGACCGGTCCGGACCACTTGCTCTACATCTCCGATATGGGAGCGGATGCCATCTATTTACTGAGTCCTGAAACTGGTGCGCTGGAGACGGTAGTCGAGCCAGGCACCGCGGGGCTGAGCAATCCCAACTCATTGGCCTTCGGCTCGGACGGTTGGCTGTACGTGGCCAGTGCAGGATCGAATGCCGTAATTCGATTCGACCGATTCAATTTCGATCCACCCCAGGTCTTTGTGTCCCCGGGGTCGGGCGGGATGACCGAGCCATGGGCCCTGGCGTTCTCCCCGGGAGGCACTTTGGTGGTTCTAGGTTTGGACGGCGCCACTCGGGAGTTCTCCGGCTCCGATGGTACCTACCTTCGAACGCTCGTTCCGAGCGGATCCGGCGGTCTCTCGCAGCCCCGCGATTTGCTGTTCATCCCGGGCGGCCACTTGCTTATCACGAGCTTTGGCACCAGCGACGTGCTTGAATACGACGGATCAACGGGTTCCTTCCTGCGGATCTTTTCTCATGACCTCACTGCCACACAAGGGACCTATCCGCAGAGGGGACCGCTTGAGCCCTGGGGAATCGCACTGAGCCCGAACGGAAACATCATGGTAGGAAGCACGACGGACGAAGTGGGAATCTTCGAGTACGAAAGGACGAGTGGTCGTTTCTATCGACCGATGGCCTGGAAGGATCCAAATCTAACGGCCCCTCGTGGCATGGCATTCAGGAGCGCCTCACCCATGGACTGCAATTCCAATGGGATCCTCGACGCCTGTGAGGAGCTGACAGGGGGTCCGCAGGATCCTGACGGCGATGGAGTGCTTCAGGGCTGCGATAACTGCATGGTGGCGCAAAATGCTAACCAGGCGGACGTGGATCATGACGGAGCGGGGGATGCCTGCGACAGTTGCCGCACCCACTTTACCCCTGGTGGAATGCCGCTCACCTCGGGTGACACCAATGCTGATCGAGTGGTCACCTCCGCCGACGTGATCCGCCTCGTAAACTTTATCTTCAAGACGGGACCCGATCCCGTGCCCTTGCGTGAGATGGGTGACGTGAATTGCAGCGGCCAGATCACGTCGGCGGATATCATCTTCCTTGTGAACTATGTGTTCAAAGGCGGTGCCGCTCCGTGCGATGTCTGCAACTCGCCTTAGCATGACGCTATGATCTTCCGGCGCCGACCACTCCTAGCAACGCTGCGTCTGGAGCCCTGATGAGAGGGTGGCGCGCAGGATGCTCCCCCAGAAATCAATTCTTGAATCGGCAGCCCTTTAGTACTAATCATCGGACATGTCGTCTGACAAATCTTACCAAAAGAGAGGCGTGGATTACGACGTTCCGGCGGAAATGCTCACACTGCCGGGGCATTACTATCACTCGCAGGAGATCTACCGTGAGGAACTAGAGAAGATCTTCCTGCGCCGGTGGTTGCTCGCCTGCAGGGAAGAGGAGATCGCGCGTCCGGGCGACTTCGTCACCGTGCCTGTGGGAGACGAGAGTCTCATTGTGGTGCGCGACCGGGATGGGGCCGTGCATGCCCACTTCAACGTGTGCCGGCATCGCGGAACCCGTATCTGCGCAGAGGCGCAGGGGCACTTCGAGGCCGGGCGCATTACCTGCCCGTATCATGCCTGGCAGTACGACCTGTCGGGCCGCCTGGAGGCGGCACCTCTAATGAAGGAAGTCCACGGGTTCGACCGGGCGAACTTCCCACTGCACGCGGCGCATGTGGCCACCTGGGGTGGCTTCGTGTTCGTGAACCTGGCCAACGATCCCGATTCGTTCGAGTCGCAGATGGGGCCGCTGCTCGGCAAGTTCAAGGATTGGCACCTCGCGGATCTGCGCATCGCGCACAGGATCGAGTACCAGCTTCAGTGCAACTGGAAGATCATTCTCCAGAATTATCAGGAGTGTTATCACTGCCCCGGCGTGCATCCTCTCTTGTCGGAGTGGACGCCGTTTCGCGGAGCCGTGCACGACTGCATGGAAGGCGCCGTGATCGGCGGCTACATGGAGATGACGAAGCCACGCGGCAGCATGACGATGGATGGCGATGCGGCGGCGCCGCCCGTATGCAACGTGTCGGGCCCGGATCTACAGCGCATACACTATTACTCGATCTTTCCGAACGTGCTGTTGTCGCCGCATCCGGACTTTGTGCTGTACCATCGAATTCGCTCGCTGGCTGTGGACCGGATTCTCACCGATTGTTACTTCCTGCTGCATCCCGAAACGATCCGCCAGCCGGAGCTGATGAAGCGCTTTCAATCGGCCATCGAGTTCTGGGATCTTACCAACCGCCAGGACTGGCAGGTGTGCGAGCAGATGCAGCAGGGGCTGAGGTCGCGGCGGTTTACTCGGGGCCGCTACTCCACACAGGAAGACATGTTGTACGCCATCGATCGGGAAGTGTTGAGATCACTTGGGCACACGGAGCCCCGCTAGGGAGACCATGATACGTTCATTTCGTCCCGCCGACTACCAGCTGCCCCTGCCGTTGGAGAAGCTCATTCTCAAGGACAAGCCGTCGGATGAGGCCGTTCCGTTCGACGTGTGCTTCGTGGGCGCAGGGCCTGCGTCACTCGCGGGCGCCATCGAGCTGGCCCGGCTGGTGAAGAGTGACCCGAAGCTTTCGTCCACCACGATAGCCGTGATCGAAAAAGGCGCGGAGGTGGGGCACCATACTCTGTCGGGGGCGGTGGTAAACCCCGTGGGTTTTCGAGAACTGTTCCCCGACATGAATCCGGAAGACTTTCCCCTGGGTGCACCGGTGGAGAAGGAGAGCGTGCTGCTCCTCACCGAGAACCGCTCGTTCAAGTTGCCCACGCCACCCTCCATGCAGAACCACGGCAATCGCGTGGGATCGATCTGCGAGATCGTGCGCTGGCTGGCCAAACAGGCCGAGGGGCTGGGCGTGGAGGTACTGGCGGGCTTTCCAGTGACGGCGCTGTTCACGGAGGGCGATGCGGTTACGGGTGTGCGGGTGGTGGAAAGCGGGCTGGACCATTCGGGCAACAAGCTGGGGAACTACCAACCGCCCACTGACATTACGGCGCGCGTGGTGGCGCTGGGCGAGGGCACGCGCGGGCTGCTCACGCAGGCGTGGCAGACCTGGCAGAAGGTCGATTCCGAGAATCCGCAGATATATGCGCTGGGTGTGAAGGAGCTGTGGCAGACGAAGAAGCCTCTCCACCACATCGTGCACAGCATGGGCTGGCCCTTGCCGAAGGACGCCTTCGGCGGCAGTTTCATGTATCCGCTCGAGTCCCACGTGGTGGCGCTGGGACTGGTGGTGGGCCTGGACTACCAGGACAACACGCTCGACGTGCACAACCTGCTGCAGGGGCTGAAAAGGCACCCGGTGTTCAAGCCGTACTTCGAGGGTGGCGAGCGACTCGAGTGGGGCGCCAAGACCATCCCGGAGGGTGGGTACTATTCGCTGCCACGCCGGCTGTCGGGTGGGGGCATGGTCGTGCTCGGAGACGCCGCGGGCTTCGTGGACGTGCCTTCGCTCAAGGGGATTCACTACGCCATGATGTCGGGAATTTACGCGGCGCGAGCGATTCACGCCGCCCTGGCGGCCGACGACGTATCGGCGGGCACCCTGGCTTCATACGATCGCAGCGTGCGAGAATCCTTCATCGTGAAGGACCTGTACAAAACCCGCAACATGCGCCTGGCCTTCAAGGACGGGTTCTATCTCGGGGGCGCCATGGCGGGGATCATGCAGCTGACCGGCGGCAACTTCCCGGGCGGGCGAATCGACATGCACGCCGACGCGCACCGCTCAAAGTATTCGAGCGTGGCCTCCCAACCCCGCTACGACGGGACGCTCACGTTCAACAAGGTGGATTCGGTGTTCAAAGCAGGCAACGAAACGCGCGACAGCATTCCGTCGCACCTGATCGTGGGGGAGGATATCCCTGAGGACGTGGCGACACTGTATGAGCATCTCTGCCCGGCCCACGTGTACGAGCGCGTGGACGGCAGGCTGCGGGTGAACGCACCCAACTGCGTGGACTGCAAGGCCACCGACGTGCTGGCCCCCCGCTGGACTCCGCGCGAAGGCGGCAGCGGTCCCAAGTACAAGCGGATGTAGTGTGGGGTCAGACCCCCGTTGTCACTTTGCACACCACGGAAGGTGTGCAAAGTGACAACGGGGGTCTGACCCCAAAACAAAACCGGCCCCTTGCGGGGCCGGCTTCAGTGACTAGAACAGCCTTGGGCTAATCTAGACTTTCTTTACGTTGGCGGCCTGGAGTCCTTTGGGGCCCTGCTGGACATCGAACTCCACGCGGTCGCCCTCATCGAGCGAGCGGAAGCCTTCCCCAACGATAGCGCGGAAGTGTACGAATACGTCCTCGCCAGAATCGCGGCTGATGAAGCCATAGCCCTTGGTGCCATTGAACCACTTAACGGTTCCCTGTTCCATTCGGTGAATCCTCAATCAAAAATGTTAAACCTGTGTACTCGCTGTCCCAGCTTGATAAGCGTTTTCAGGGATTGTTGAGATGCAAACGGGTGGGACCTAAGGGAACCTTGGGCTTCCAGTTAGATCTAAGACGAATCCTGAAGCGTAAATCACAGTGGTTCAACCAGTACAATTACTCTGGTGCTAATATCGGCCCGGGCCCCGGTTCGTCAAGCGATTTTCTCGGGGGTTCCCGGGACCTCTCCGGGAACTCTCAGGACCAATGCTCGCCTGATCTGCCTTACAGCTTCCTCACTTTGGCGGCCTGGAGCCCCTTGGGACCCTTCTCCACCTCGAACTCGACCTTGTCCCCTTCTTCCAGCGACTTGAATCCCTCACCTACGATCGCGTTGAAGTGAACGAACACGTCCGGACCGGTTGCTCTCGTGATGAAGCCGTAGCCTTTGGCCGAATTGAACCACTTGATGGTGCCTTGTTCCATGTGATCTCCCGTCGAAAGTTTGACCCGTCCTCGGCCAGGGTGGCCGGCGAACAGGCGCTCAATATAAGCGAGAGCCGGGTGACCGCCACCAGCTTCGTGACCCTCCCCGATTCCCCTGGTACCATTTCGTTGCCCGGGGGGGATCCCGACCGCCAGCTTCGTGCCACCAGACTCTGTCGAAGTTAGGTCCCCCTAACAAAAGCACTTGACGGGCGGCCTTTCAATAGTTAGGAAGGCCTAACTTTGGCGTGGCGCCGTTTTTTTGGCGGCAGAAGTTAGGATAGCCTAACTTTTCCACAAGGGCTGGAAACAACAGGAAATCACACAGGAGCGTGGGATGAAGGTGCCGGGAGTGAGATGGGCGCCCGCGGCAGTGGCGGGTTTGATCATAGCGGGCGTCTCAACTGTCGCATCGGCTCAGCCGGGGCCTCGCGGCGGTATCTACGACAAGCCATACATGACGGGTGAGGAGACCGTCAAGGTGGGCGGCTACGTGGACATGGAGTTTCTCTACACCGACCCTGCAGACACGGCCGCCGGATCGTCCTCCACATTCGACCAGCACCGGCTCATCCCGTTCTTCTTCGCGGAAGTGACCCCGAAACTGCACTTCTCAACGGAGATCGAGTACGAGCATGGCGGAAACACGGGGGAGGGGGGCGAGATCACCGTGGAATACATGGTGGTGGACTACCGCTTCACTGACGCCTTCCAGGCCCGCACCGGTATCATCCTGGCGCCCCTGGGCCGATTCAATCTGGTGCACGACTCTCCGCTCAACGACCTCACCGATCGTCCGCTCGTGGACCGGGTGATCATCCCCACCACGCTGTCTGAAGCGGGCGTGGGGCTGTTCGGCGTGATGTACCCCTCGAAGATGGCCGTGATGAACTATGAAGTCTATGTGGTCAACGGCTTCGATGAGGGGATTATTGCCGACTCCGCCGGCACGGTGCGCATTCGTGACGGCCGCGGCAGCGTGAGCACCGACAACAACGTCGGCAAGTCGATCGTGGGACGATTCAACTACAGCCCGCGGCTTGGAGTGGACTTCGGACTCTCGGCGCACCATGGCAACTACGACGACGGAGGTCAGGATAACCTCACCATCGTTGCCGCCGACGCCGAACTTCGGCGCGGGCCCCTGGAACTGCTCTTCGAATACGCGCAGGCTTCCGTCGAGCGGTCGCATCTGGGCCTGGGGAAGCAGACCCAGCTGGGATATTACGCGCAGGGCAATTTCCACTTCCTGCAGGACAAACTCATGCCGGGCTCGACCTTCACCGGCGTGGTGCGCTGGGATTTGATCGACTTCAGCTCCAAGGGATCTCCCGACGACCGCATGAGCCGTCTCACGTTTGGCTTGAACTTCCGCCCCGTGGAGAAGGCGGTGTTCAAGACCGACGTTCAAACTAACTGGCTCGAGCCCGCGGGTGGCATCAACGTGCGGGTGGATCATCGCTATCTGGCGTCCGTGGCACTCTACTTTTGAGCCTTCGAGCACGCCTCATGTTCGCCTCGGTGGCAGCGGTCTCCATGTTGGCCACGGACCTGTCCGGCAACGCGTGGGCCGATCCCGGCCCGGAATCGAACCGGGTCCACGAGCAATTCTTCACTGAGGAGGAGGCACGCGATCGCGTGTTCGGTGCGGGTCGTATCTGGACCGATACGCTGATCCAGGTGGACTCGGCCGCACGGAGCCAACTCTACCAATCCACCGGACTCGCGGAGTCAGACAGCGTCGTGCGGTTGACGCTCTGGCGCGACTCCACGGGGGCGCAGGCGGGCGCGTATCGCGTGGCCTCCGAGGTGGGCAAGTACCTGCCGTTTGAATTCGTGGTGGCTCTCGACGGGGCGGGACACGTGAAGGACGTGGTGGTGCTGAACTACCGCGAATCGCGCGGCGGAGAAGTGCGCAGGGAACGATTCATCTCCCAGTATCGCGGGAAAAACGTGGAGTCACCGGTGCGGCTCAACCGCGACATCCTGGGCATCGCAGGGGCCACCCTGTCGGCCTGGGCCGTAAACCGGGGCGTCAAGAAGACGCTCTGGTGGGTCGAACGCATCCGGTCCGACGGAGCGCAGAAGTGACGTCCTACGCGGGCTCCCGCAAGCCCCTGCGCCAGATGAGGCGGTCGGATCGCATTCTCATCACGCTCTTCTCCGCGGCCATCGCCGTGGCCATGTTTGTCGGCGTGGCTGGCGCGCTGGCCCCAGCCGTCCGTGCCGCGC
>DAIOGN010000040.1:0-23079 GCA_036745245.1 Candidatus Zixiibacteriota bacterium | reverse complement strand
GTTCAACTACAGCGGTTCGGACATTGCCGGCGTGTCGGCGATGGGTCGCGCTTCCGGCATGGACATCGTGTGGGAAGCTGAGAGCGGAGAGATGCGGATCCTTTTATTGCCCCGCATTGCCGGAAGCCGTGAGGATCAGCGCCAGATGGTGACGGCCGGCTATGGACCGGTCCTCAACATCACCACGCACGGCGCCACAGTGGAGCTGGTGACGGTGGAAGCGGCGTCCTTTATGGGCGACGCTCTGGAAGCGAGTGTGACGGCGAAGGTATTGCCTACGCAGTTTGCATTGAAGCAGAATGTCCCGAATCCGTTCAACCCGAGCACAATGCTGGCGATCGACTTCCCGAACGCCTCGGACTACAAGCTGACCATTTACAACGTCTCGGGCCAGACGGTGCGCGCGCTCTCGGGTAACACCGAAGCCGGCACCGTAACCCTGACTTGGGATGGACGCGACGCCAGAGGCTCGCAGGTAGCCACGGGCGTGTACTTCTACTCCGTGGAGGCCGGTGCCTTCAAGGACGTCAAAAAGATGGTGCTGATGAAGTAGGGCGACGGACCATGCCTGCATTTGACTCGCGTGGTGCGACCCTCTCCGTTATCATACGAGAACGCGGAAAGGTGATGCGCCGACAGGCGTTGTCGGCACGCCAGGCGGCCAGAGTGAGTTGGGCATGAAACGTTCCGTAGGTGCGATTTTGGCTTTTCGCAGGCGATTCTACGCGGCGACACAGGCCGCCCTCTCGACGGCGCTCGTGGCCGCGATCCTTGGCTTCGATTCTGCGATGGCGCAGGCGGCGGACGCCTCTGTTGGCACTGCCCTCGGCCAGCCACAGACGCTTCAGATGGGGACACTCAACACCGGCAACGCCGCCGAGGATCCGCTCATCCGCTTCTCATTCGGCTCCGTGGAATCCTTCTCGGGTTCGAATGTCTGTGTACCGCTCGTAGCGGACAGTGACCTCAATCCGTGCGCCGAGCTGGGCGGTTTTGACCTGCTCTTCAAGTACGATGCGACCCTGCTCACCTTCCAGGGCATCGATCTGACGGGCTCGATCCTCGTCGCGCAGGATTGGGAATACCTTACGTACCGTGTGGTGTCGTCCGACCCGGCGCTCATCCGCATCGTGGCGATCGCCGACATGAACAACTCCAATCAGCATCCTTCGGGCTGGTGCCTGGACGGTCTCCTGGCGAGCCTCTGCTTCCGCACTACGAACGACCGCAATGTGGCCTGTCAGTCCGCCGAGCTGATGTTCTACTGGGCGGACTGCGGCGATAACACCGCGCCGTCTCGCGACGGTAACCACCTCTACATCATTGCCGACCCGAACAGCGGTAGTCCGCACGCTGGGGGCGATTCCCAAAACGTCAGCCTGCGCCGCGGCATCATTTCTGATAGCTGCGGCATCGAGTTGCAGCTGGCCACCTTCGAGGGAGGCATCCACGGACCCGAGGACTTCCCGTGCCCGCATCCAGATCCGAACAAGCCGGATCCGGAAGAGATGCTGTGCTTTGTCAATGGCAGGATCAGGATACTCTGCCCCGGGGACACCGACCCCATGGACGATATCAATCTGAACGGACTATCGTACGAAATCGCGGACGCGGTGCTCTTCGCCAATTACTTCATCTCGGGTCCTTCGGTGTTCACGATCAACCTCGCCGGTCAGACGGCGTCGTCTGATGTGAACGCGGACGGCATCCCACTGACGGTGGCCGACCTGGTATACCTGATCCGTGTCATCACAGGCGATGCCCCGCCGCTCTCCGGCTATCCGCTCGAGTGCCCCCCCCAGCTGACCACGGGCAGGCTCCAGGTCACCTCCGTGCAGCAGGGCGCCAACGTGACGGTGTCAGCCAATTCCGATGCCGATCTGGGTGCCGGTCTGTTTGTGTTCAACTACAGCAGTACGGACATTGCCGGCGTGTCGGCCATGGGTCGCGCAGCCAATATGAACGCGATGTGGGCGGCCGAAGGCGGACAGTTGCGTGTTTTGGTGATGCCGCACATGGGCGGAAGTCACGCCGATCGCCTTCAGTCGGTCGCGGCTGGCAGCGGCCCGATCCTGCGCATCACCACGCACGGCGCCACCGTGGAGCTGGTGAGCGTAGAGGCGGCCACGTACATGGGTGGAGCGTTTGAAACCCTGCTGGAAGCCAGGGTTCTGCCGACGCAGTTTGCTTTGAAGCAGAACTTCCCGAACCCGTTCAACCCGAGCACCTCGATGGCCATCGATTTCCCGACGGCCTCAGATTACAAGCTGACCATCTACAACGTCGCGGGCCAGATAGTGCGCGCGTTCTCTGGACACAGCGAGGCTGGATCGGTCACGATGACATGGGATGGCCGTGACGCCGGAGGTGGGCAGGTAGCCACGGGTGTGTACTTCTACTCCGTGGAAGCCGACGGCTTCAGAGACACCAAACGGATGCTTCTCTTGCGCTGATCGGAGGCCGACTGCACCGCCGCTAACTCCCCGTGCGCCAAGCTTCTACTTGACTTTTCCACACCGGAACCTACATTGTTGCAAGGTTAGGCTAGGTTCCCGCGGGTTCGTTTACTCGACGCCTGTCTCTCTAGATAACCTATTAATCAACAGGGAGTTATAAAGCTGTCTTACGCATTGGCCACCCTAATCTCAAGTGGCGACTGCTCCAATGATGCACTGCGATTTCCTTGTGTGCACTCATATGCAGACTAACGCCCGGGGTGAGCTTCGGGATTGCCGTACCTCCTGCGTAAGCTCTTTGTAGGCTGAACATTAGGATGAGCAAAGTGTGGGCGGCCACCGGTACTGGAATTGCTTTTGCCTGTACGCGTATGCGGCGTTCCGCCCTGTCCCCGCTCCGGTGGGGCTCACCTACGGCGTCATCCGACATCTTCTCCCGGCTGGCCCAGATCCTGCTGGGTTTCCTGCTGCTGTCTCCGGCCGCCGCGCTCGGATCGGCGGGGACTTCATTCCGTGCGCTCTCGATCAACGGCAGCGAAGCACCTCCCCCGTATGCCCTGAGGCTCGACGGCTTCTTCGACGGCCACTCGTACACCGAAGTGACCTTTCACTTCGACGATGTGTTCTTCGATCAGTACACAGACGGCACCGCGCTCCTGCGCGGCGAGATCACCGTGGCCGAGCACAACACCTCGGGCGCGTCCAGTTGGAAAGACGTAGGCCCGGGCACGCACGGCTACGAGCGTTACCTGCTCAACGTGAACTTCGTTCAGGTCACCGATCCCGCACAGATCGCGCTGATTGAGAACTACCGCTCCGACTGGACGTACTACGACATCGATCCCACCGGCGTGGAGCTGCAGCGAATCGGATCGAGCTCCGACTCCACGCACCTCTGGATCTATCCGGAGAGCGGCAAGAAACCATTCCAGGTAGGCGTCGGCGCCAACGGCAAGAATCAAAACTTCGGCGCCTCCGGAAAGCTCTCGTTCAAGCACTACAAGTCCGGCAAGGTGTACGGAGGCGGGCCGGGCACCTACGTGGATGCGTCGTCCTTCCTGATGGACCTCGAGTCTACCATGCCCCAGACCTGCGATTCCGTGAAGACGGTGGACAATTACTCGCTGGATTTTCTCGGTGTGTTCTACGATTACGCGGCCGGCACATCCCGCTGGGAGTACGAACTCACGTGGGACGGTTCACCGCCGGCGTTGAGTCACATGAACTTCGAGCTCTGCAAGGAGATCTGCGAGGACAATCTCGTCGCCGCCATTCCGGCCAACGGCCACATCGGACGGGACGGCTCGACGGGGCTCTACGGAATCAAGTGGGACCCGCCCCCGCACATGAGTGCCGGGGTACCCGTTCGCTTCAGCTTCACGCTCGACAGGCTGCTCGACATAGAAAACACTGGGTTCTTCCCCAAGGCGTCCATCAACTGCAACTACGCCCTGATCTGCGGTCCCGCGCTCGACTGCAGCGAGATTGCTCCTCCGTGCGAACAGAACCTGCCTCCTGTGGTCCAGGCGCCACCCGTCCCCGATCCCATCGTCTGCGTACCCACGGACGGACGCATCTGCATCTCCGGCTGGGTCGTGTCCGATCCCGAGGGCGAACCGCTGACGTTTGGAACCATGGGATCTGGCACGTACGATCCGGCCACCGGCACATTCTGCAAGATCGTGGGCGCGCCCGGTCAGTACACCATGACCCTCTCCGCCTCCGACGCCTGTGGAGGCACGACCACGACCACGCTGACGTTCGAAGTGGTTGGCAACGAGCCGCCCTCCGTGAACCTGGCGTCCGCTCCGGTGCTCATGTGCCAGGCCGACTCGGTGTGCCTTGAATTTACTGCGACCGACGACGGGGCCGAGCCGCTGACATTCTCAACGAGCCTGGGCGCGATCGACGGCCACCTCGTGTGCTTTGCCGCCGACACGTCGGGTGTGTACACGGTGATTGTCACGGCCACCGACGACTGCGGTCTTCAGGGCGCTGACACGGCCCACGTGTCGGTCACGATCAACCAGCCTCCCACCATCGTGCTCTCGTGCCCCAATGGCCCGGCGACGTCCAGTTCCAATGCTCCCACCCTGGTGCTCACCCGCTGCGACGAAACGGTGTTCATCTGCCAGGGCGATACCCTGGTGTGTCTCGGGTGCCGTCTGTTCGTAGATGATCCTGATCCGGACGATGACGTGCAGATCACGCTGCCTCCGGGCGTGGTGTGGAACTCCGACAATGGCACCCTCTGCCTGGTCCGGCCCGTGGCAGGCGAACTCACCCTGGAATTCATAGCCACCGACTCCTGCGGAAATACCAGCACCGAATCGCTCCTGATCGCCGTGGAAGAAGGCGCGCCTCCGGCCCTGGAGTTCTCTTCGCCCGACACCACGATCTACCTCTGCAACCCCGACACCAACCTGTGCTTCACGATGTTGGCCGCAGGAGGCGACGCGGTGACCATTGAAGAGGTGCTCAATCCGGGCACGTTCGACCCGTCCACCGGCACGTTCTGTTTCAACCCCGCCATGGTGTGCTATGATCACCAGGGCCAGGTCGACACCACGATCTGCGTGGTGTTCCGCGCCACCAACGAGTGCGGCAGCGTACTCGATTCGCTCTGTATCACCGTGGTGTCCAAGCCGCCGCCCGTGGTGATGTGGCCACCCATCGACCCGGTGGTGCTGTGCGAGCCAGGCGAAGTATGCGTGGGCCCGGTCTCCATCACCGACCCGTCGGGTTCCCCGCTCTCCATCGAAGGCGTGGGGGCGGAGTATCGCGATGGCTACCTTTGCTTCACTCCTGCCGAGCCCGGCACGTACTACGTGGGCGTACGGGTGATCGACACGTGCGGGAACGAGGTGAACGACTCCGTGGCTGTGGACGTCACCTTGAACCAGCCGCCCGTGATCTCGGGACCAGGCTTCGACACGGCCGGTGTCTGCGGATCTGTGCAGGTGTGTGTGGGACCGTACTTCATCTCCGATCCCGACCTGGATGAGCTTGTGGTCACGGTATCGGGCGGCGCCTTCCTCAACGAGTCGGGCCTCCTCTGCTTCGACGCCCCCGAGACCGGCCGCTTCGAGTTCCTCATCACGGCGTCCGATTCCTGCGGCAGCACGACGAAGAGCGTGGTCGTGGACGTCACGGCGAATCAACCGCCTGTTCTCGAATTCTCCTCGAACGACACCACCATCTACCTCTGTGATCCCGACACGTCATTGTGCTTCTTCGTGACGGCCACGGGGAGCCAGCCCATCACGATCGAGGAGGTGCTCAACCCGGGCTCGTTCAATGCCTCGACCGGTGAGTTCTGTTTCAATCCGGACTCTGTGTGCTTCAACCAGTCCGGCATGGTGGACACCACGATCTGCGTAGTCTTCCGCGCCACGAACGACTGCGGAACGGTTCTCGACTCGCTCTGCGTCACCGTGGTCTCCAAACTGCCGCCCATGGTACAGATGCCAGCCGGTCAGTTGTTTGCCCTGTGCGAGCCGGGCGAGGTCTGCGCCGGACCCATCGCCGTGAACGACCCTGCCGGATCGCCCCTGTCGATTGTGGGAATCGGCGCCGAGTATCGCGACGGATTCCTCTGTTTCACGCCGGCTGAGCCCGGAAGCTACTATGTCGGCGTTCTCGTCACCGACACCTGCGGCAACACGGTGCGTGACTCCATGCTTGTGGACATCACGATGAACCAGCCGCCCGTGATCTCAGGACCGGCATTCGATAGCGCGAATGTTTGTGCCTCGTTGCAGGTGTGTGTTGGGCCTTACCTCATCTCCGATCCCGACGGCGGTCTGCCCACCGTCACCGTATCCGGCGGCGCAACTTTCAATGAGTCCGGATTCCTTTGTTTCCAGGCGCTCGAAACGGGTCGCTACGAGTTCGTGATCACGGCCTCCGATTCCTGCGGGAGTGCCAGCCTGGAGGTGACCGTGGACGTCACCGCCAATCAGCCCCCGGTGTGGTCGCGTGTCCCCGACACTTCCGTGGCAGTCTGCGGGCCAGGCGACTCCGTGTGCATCACCTTTGCGGCGACGGACCCCGACGGCGATCCCATCCAGTACCAGGCAGCCTTGCTGCCGATTTTCGAGCCAGAATACGACATTGTGGCCGGGTCCACCTTCTGTTTCACCCAGCCGCGGGCGGGCGAGTACCTCGTGGCGATCTGGGCCGCCGATTCCTGTCATGAGCCGATTTACGACACGGCACGCGTCGTTGTGGGCTTCAACACGCCGCCCGAGCTGACGTTCAGCCTCCCCGACACAACCGTGATCGTGTGCGATCCGGATACACTCATTTGCTTCAACGTGAGCGCAACAGACGCCGATGGTGACCAGGTCACGTTGCGCGAGATTCTCAACCCCGGCACGTTCGACCAGGAGACCGGCCAGGTCTGTTTCAACCCCGACAGTGTCTGCTTCGATGGCTGCAACAAGATCGACACCACCTTCTGCCTCGTGTTCGGAGCCACCGACACCTGCGGGCCCGAGCAGACCGACTCCATCTGCATCCGGGTTGTGTTCAACCGTCGCCCCGTTGTGCAGGCACCCCCGCCGCAGAGCGTGACGCTGTGCGGACCGGGCCAGGTGTGTGTGCCGGGCTTCGTGGTGAACGATCCCGAAGGCGATCCACTTGAGATCACCGTGTCTTCCGGCGCCACCTATAACAACGGCGTGGTTTGCTTTGAGGCCTCGGAGCCCGGAGTATACGAACTGGCCATATGTGCCACGGATCCCTGCGGCCGCATGATCTGCGATACCACCCAGGTGGACGTGAAACTCAACTCGGCGCCCGCGGTGTTGTTCGGGCCCGACACAACAGTGGCCCTCTGTCAGCCCGGAATGGTCTGCGTTGACATGCCCGTCATCAGCGACCCCGATGGCGACGTGCCGCTGCTTCAGATCGAGGGTGCCGTTCAGTCGGGTGAAGACCTTTGCTTCACCGCCACCGGCCCCGGAAGCCGTGTCATCGTGGTTCGCGTGGTGGACTCCTGCGGAGCCTCGGACGCAGATACCCTTAGAGTAACGGTGCGCGTCAATGTGGCCCCGCAGGTCCTGATACGCGCCGCACAGCCCCTCACGCTCTGCAACACCGATACCACTCTGTGCTTCGGTGTGAGGGTTTCGGATCTCGACGGGTCGCCTCTCGCCAGTCTGGCACTGTTCAAGACCGACACCCGCTTGTGGTCGCTCGCCGGCACGACCCTCTGCCTCGACGCCGAAGTGGCTCTGGAGGGCCGTACTGAAGGCACATTCCGCGCCATCGTGGAGGCCACCGACTCATGCGGCGCCAGGGGCCTCGACACGCTCCTGGTCCAGCTGCGGGCCAATCAGCTTCCGTTCGTGCAGCTTCCGGGCGATACGTCGATCATCCTCTGCGAACCTGGCGAAGTGTGCCTGGGACCGCTGGTGTTTGGCGATCCGGATCAGCTGTCCCCCGCTCTCGAAGTTGAGGGCGGCGTGCTGGTGGAAGACCAGATCTGTGTGCAGGTCAACTCCGACTCGGTGATCTTCGTGGTGGCAGCTGTGACCGACTCCTGCGGCCTGTCGGCCGTGGATACGCTCCGGCTCGATGTCCGGATCAACCGCGCCCCCACGCTCTCCCTGCCCGACTTCGCAACGCTATCCGTGTGCTCCTTCGACTCGATCTGTGTGGATGGCATCGAGGGGCTAGATCCGGAGACGGGCCGTTTGCCCGCCGAACTCATCTCGGGCCCGGGAGCGTTCGATCCGGCCACGGGGCGGCTCTGCTTTGTGCCGGTAGAAGACGGCAGGTATCAATTCACCTTCTCCGTTTCCGACGGCTGTGAAACTGTCACCGGCACCTGGTCGGTGGACGTCGTCACCAACGAGCGCCCCGGGTTCGTCACCGTTCCCGAGACCACGTTCTTCGCCTGCGAGCCGTTGGACACCCTCTGCCTCACCTTTGTCGCTGGCGATCCCAACGGCGATCCGATTGAGTATCAGCTGATCTCAGGGTCCGGCTCGATCGATCCAAACTCGGGTCTCCTCTGCTTCACGCCCGACACGTCGGGAACCTACTCGTTCGTGGTGACCGCCTCCGACAGCTGTGGCGCGTCGGTGGCCGTCACCGGCACCGCCAGCGTGCGGATCAACGCAGCACCCTCCCTCCAGTTCTCGTCCTCGGACACGTCGATGTTCCTGTGCGACCCCGACACGGTCCTGTGCTTTACGGTGACGGCTTCCGATCCGGACGGCACGACTCCAGAGATCGTGGAAATTCTCAACCCTGGAGAGTTCAACCCGCTCACCGGAGTGTTCTGCTTCAACCCGGCAGAGATCTGCTTCGACATGCACGAGATGCGCGACACCACGATCTGCGTGGTCTTCGAGGCGGTCGACTCCTGTGGAGCCCGTACCGTCGATTCGCTCTGCGTGCACATCACTCGCAACCTTCCGCCCATGTTTGATCTGGGAACGGATCGCACCGAGAGACTCTGCCAGCCCGGACCCGTATGCGTCGACCTGACGAACGCGGTCTCCGACCCCGACGGCGGCCCGCTTGACATTCAGGTGCAGGCGCCCGGGTATCTGAACGGCTCCCAGGCCTGTGTCGACGTGTCCGAATCGGGGCGTGCCAGCCTTGTGGTGTGCGCCACCGATACGTGCGGCCTCTCCTCGTGCGATACGCTCTATTTCGACGTCACGATCAACAGCGCGCCTGTGGTGCTTCTGCCGCCCGACACGACGGTGGTGGCCTGCGTGGTGGAGGAAGTGTGCGTCGGCCCGGTGGAGGTACAGGATCCCGACTTCTCCGACAGCCTCGCCGTCACAGTGTCCGGAGGCGCCACGCTGGTGGACGGCCAGCTTTGCTTCTCGCCGCCCGGCGACGGGCAGTTCACGTTTGTGGTGACGGCCACCGACCGCTGTGGCGTGTCCACCTCCGACTCGGTGACGGTGCAGATCGAGCGCAACGATCCACCGGTGCTCACCTTCTCTTCGCCCGACACCACGATCTCATTGTGCCACTCCGATACGGAGTTGTGCTTCCAGGTGGTGGCCACCGATCCCGACGGCGAACCGCTGGAAATCGAAGAGATCCTCGTGCCCGGCTCTTTCGATCCGGCCACCGGGACATTCTGCTTTAATCCCGACTCGGTGTGCTTCCAGGCGCCGCTTTCCATGGACACCACGATCTGCGTGGTCTTCCGCGCCACCGACGCCTGCGGCGCCTCCGTCACCGACTCCCTGTGCATCGAGTTGAAGGTGAACCGACCTCCGGTGATTCAGTTCAGCTCGCCCGACACCATTCTGTATGTGTGTCAGGCCGATACCCTGCTCTGCTTCGGCATCACCGCCACCGACCCGGAAGGCGACTCCATTGAAATCCGGGAGATCTTCAATCCGGGCGAATACTACCCCGAGCTGGGCCAGTTCTGCTTCACACCCACCAGCGTGTGCTACCCGAACCTGCCGTGCGCCGCCGGGCCCACGTGCGTGGTGTTCGAGGCCGTCGACGCCTGTGGCAACGTGACGCGCGACTCCCTCTGTGTGGAAGTGTACGCCAACGTGCCGCCCGTGGTGGTGTCCCCTGCCGACTCGACGGTCCTCATCCAGTGCCAGCCGGGAGGCGAAGTGTGTCTCTCGCCGATCTACGGCATGGACTTCGAGGACGGCGAGATCATCGTGTCGGCCCCAGGGGCTGCGTACGATCCGGACCTGAGGTCACTCTGCTGGGACGTCGACACGACCGGTCTGTACCAGGTCACGGTGACCGCCCAAGACGAATGCCAGAACGTTCAAACGACGTCGATCTGGGTGCAGGTGGAGACGAATCTGCCGCCCTCGCTGGCTCTGCCGGGCGACACGACGGTAACCCTGTGCGGCCCCGACTCCGTGTGCGTGCCCGTGGTGATCTCCGATCCCGAAAACAATTGGTCGGTAGTCCAGGTGAGCGGCCCGGCGCACTTCGACTCGGCCACCAGCACCTTGTGCGTAGCGGTGGCATCCTCCGAACCCATCACGGTGGGGCTCGAGATCATAGACCATTGCGGTGAGCGCGCCTCCGATCAGATCACAATCACACCCGGCATCAATCGGCCCCCCGTGGTGGTGCTGCCGGCCGACGTCGAAGCTCAGGTGTGTCTCCCCGGACCCTTCTGCATCGGGCCCCTTCTGATCGACGAGCCCGACTTCAATCTCTCGGGCCCGCCGCAGGTCTCGGGCGGCACCCTGGACCCCCTGACAGACAACATTTGCTTCGACGTGACCACAAGCGGCCCCCACACCATCATCGTATCGGTGACCGATTCGTGCGGGCTGTCGGACGCCGACACCGTGGTGGTGGACGTGATACTGAACCGTCCCCCCGTGACAGTCTTCTCCAGCCCTGACACGAGTCTGTACCTCTGCACGGCCGACACAAACCTGTGCTTCAACTTCTCCGCCACCGATCCGGACGGCGGGCTCGTGCTTCTGGGCGAAGTCCTGAATCCCGGCACGTTCGATCCGCTCACGGGCGATTTCTGCTTCAACCCGTCGGACATCTGCTTTGGCGGACCCAACAACAAGTGCCCGGAAAAGCGCCTCGTCTACGACACCACGATCTGCGTGATCTTCTCCGCCACCGACACCTGTGGCGCCGAAGTGTGGGATACGCTCTGCGTGCACGTGGTCGCCAACGAGCCGCCGGTGGTCGTGGCGCCCGCGGATACGGCCGTGGTCGCGTGCGGCCAGGCGAGCTATTGTCTCAATCCGTTCCTCGTGACGGATCCCAACGGTTCATTCGACTCGCTCCTCATCACCTCGTCCGGGCCCACCCACACGTTCAATCCGGCCACGGGCGTTTTGTGCTTCACGGCCGGCCCGGGTACGTACGTGTTCGCCGTGACGGCCACCGACCCGTGCGGCGCCTCCGCCACCGATTCGGTCACCGTCACCGTAGCGCCCAACCAGCCCCCGCTGGTCAGTCTGCCGCCCGACTTCACCACCGTGTCCTGCGGTACGTCGCCTGTGTGCGTGCCCGTGACGGCGAGCGACCCCGACGCGGGTGATCTGCCGACGATCGAGGCGGTCCTGGCGCACACGCAGTTCAACGAGGATTCATCTAGCATCTGCTTTGTGCCCGACACCTCGGGCACCTACCTGGTCATCGCCCGGGCCACCGACCGCTGCGGCCTGTCCGACCTCGACACGGTACGAGTCACTGTAAACGTCAACCGGGTACCGGTATGGGTCACGGTACCCGCCATCGACACCTTCTTCTGTGCTCCGCCGGGGTCCATCTGCTTCAGCGTGAGCGCCTCCGACCCTGACCAGCAACAACTCGTCTATCGCAAGCTGGCCGGGCCAGGAACCATCGACAGTCTCACGGGACGGATCTGCTTCAACCCGGGAACCTCGCCCGCCCTGTTCAGCTTTGTCGTCGCGGCGACCGACCCCTGCGGGGCCACGATCACCGATACGGCCACTGTGAACGTGCGCATGAACCGCGCACCTGTGCTGAATGCCATGCGCGACACCCTGGTGAAATTGTGCCAGAGCGGCCCGGTCTGCTTCCCGCCCGTCTCGGCCACCGATCAGGATAGCAATTCCATTGTCTACACGGTGCTGTCGGGCAGCGGCACGCTGTCCACGGGACAGGTCTACTGCTTCACAGCCGACACGAGTGGTTTTTATGCCATTCGGATCAAGGCCACCGATCCCTGCGGACTCTCCGACACGGTGCTCTTCCATGCATCCGTGACCGTGAATCGCCCGCCCACGCTCCAGCTGCCGTCGCCTGGCACGATGTTCCTCTGCAGCCCGGCGGAGGTGTGCATCTCGGGCATCGCAGCGAACGACGTGGATGGCGGCCCCATCACCATCGTGAAGACGGCCGGACCCGGCACGTTTAACCCCGCCCAGGGGACGGTGTGTTTCACCCCGTCGTCCGGCGGGACGTACAACTTCGATTTCAACGCCACCGACACCTGTGGCGCACAGACTACAGGGAGATTGACGGTCACCGTCCTCCTCAACCGGGCGCCTACGCTGGACGTACCGGCTCAGGTATCCGCATGTCGTGACAGCCAGGTGTGCATCCCGCTGGGAGGCATCGATCCCGACATCGGCAACCGCCTCACGATCACCCAGGTGTCGGGTCCCGCGGGCACGTTTACTCCCAACCCGCTCACAGGCCCCGCCCCGGTCTCCGGCCAGTGGTGCTGGCAGCCCACCGCCGCCGGAACGTATCTCGCTGTCTTCAGGGTGACCGACAGCTGTGGCGCCACCTCTGTGGACACCACGCGAATCGACGTATCCGAGTTCTGCGACACGCTCTGCTTCGCCGCGTCGATCCCCAACATCTGCCCGGATGCCGAGCATCCGGATCACTGGCTCTTCCAGGGCAGGACCCATGAATTCCCCGTGATGGTGACGCCGTCGCGCGCCGTGGGAGCCTTCGACTTCCTCATCGGCTTCGACGCCTCGGCGCTCTCGGTGCAGAACGTCGCACGCGGTGCCGACATCTCGGCCTGGGAGTTCTTCACCTACCGGCTGCTCGACCCCAACACGGACTGCTCCGGCGGACCGTGCCCGTCGGGCCTGTTGCGCATCGTGGGCATCGCCGACATCAACAACGGGTCGCCCATCCAGGATCCGAGCCAGATGCAGCCCTCAAGCGAGCCCCAGGAGTACGCCCGCATCACGTTCCACGTGTCCAACGATCGGACGCTGGGCGGACAGTTCGTGTCGGTGGATTTCTGGTGGAACGATTGCGGTGACAATACCTTCTCCAGCCCGCAGGGCGACCTCTTCGTGGCCAGTTCGATCGACCCCGACACCTGTGTGGGAGCCGGCGCCAAGGAACTCATCGAAGCCTGCGCCAGCTTTGAGGACGGCGGCGGGTGCATCCCCACGGCCTCCGACATCGACGATATCGGCGACCTCAATCTCAACGGGATCGGCTATGAAATCGCCGACGCCGTGCTGTACAGCAACTACTTCATCTTCGGCGTACAGGTGTTCGACCCGGATCCGATCAAGCAGGCGAGCCAGGTGGCCGCGTCCGACGTGAACGTGGACGGCTCCACTCTCACCGTGGCCGACCTGGTGTTCCTCATCCGCATTATCGTGGGGCTCCAGGAGCCGATCGATCCGGGAGGGTTGCGCGCCACCAGCACCCCCGGAACTGTGGCCCTTGGCTGGACTCAACAGGATGCAGAGGCCAGCCTCCAGCTCGAGGGCTCCGTCGCGACGGGAGCCCTCGCTCTGGACGTCCGCACGGAGCGGACCCCCGAGTCGGTGGAACTCTCCGAAGAGGCGCGAAAGGCGGGCATGGAGCTCCAGTGGCACGCCGAAGGCGATCGTTTGCGAATTCTGGTGTACAGCATGAAGGCCAACTCACTGCCTCCGGGTGACCTTGCCGTGCTGACAGTGCGGGGCGCCGGTGCCCTCGAGACAATCACGTCGCAGGCATCCGACGAGCAGGGAGCCGCACTACTGGTGACCCGGAGAGCGATGGCCAGTCTGCCCGTTGGCTTCGATCTGGATCCGAACTTCCCGAATCCGTTCAATCCGGAGACGGAGATTCGCTTCACACTGCACCAGAGCGCGACCGTGACGTTGTCGATATTCAACGTGCTTGGTCAGGAGGTGGCGTGCCTCGCCGACCGGATCGAGCTTGCGGCCGGCGAACACAGCTATCGCTGGATGGCTCGCGACACTCGGGGCGCACAGCTCGCGTCCGGCGTGTACATGTACCGGCTCACCGCGGGCGGCCATTCAGAAACGCGGAAAATGCTCCTGCTTCGCTAGACCACCCGCCGTATTCTGCGCTTCACCCCGGTGCACCATCGATTTCACGCAGAAACTGCGCCTTCCCGTAACTGCTTGTGACTCCAGCCACTACGTAGCCAAAGCAAGGAGCCAGCCTTGCCCGTTTCGGCGCACGAACTGCGCCACCAGGAGAACGCTCCCCCCGCCCTGAATCGCAGCCATTGACACAACATGGTGTGGTACAAACAGATACCAAGTCTCTCTGCGCCTCGCTCGAAGTTGGCACCGCCTTCGCTTAATAGACGAGTGCAAGACGACTCCTTAGTGGTTCAAGCGAGTCCCGCTGGCAAAAGCTCCTCCGGCGGTAATGGTGCCGCCGCTTTGTGCAGGGAGGACCGCGGAGCCGGTGGTGCCGAAAGTGGAGAAGCTGGAGCCAAAGGGGAAACCCTGGGACCTGCGGACCAACGAGGGGAATTGAGGGCACCATTTGCGGGGATGGTGCCCTTCTTTTTCAAAACCCGCGCGGAGATCAGGTGGCGAGTTTGATGAAACGAAATTCGGGAGGCTTGACGGCGGGAGCCGTAACACTGGCGCTCATGCTTGCGGGATTCTCAATTCCCGCGGCGTATGCCGGTGACGCCAACCCGAAGGGCCTGATCCAGCAGGACACTCCGGCCAACGACGCACAGCTGGCCCACGATCCCGACGACACCCCGACCGCTGAACCCATCCATCCCTGGGACAACAACGATTTCGGAGATACGGTGAACACGTCACCGGGCGTGGTGCGTCGTCGCTCCAAGTCGATCCCGGCCGCTCCGGCGCGCCTGACCGACAGAGACCTTTTGACCAAGTCGACCGCCCCCATGGCTCGCCCCGAACAGATCGGGTTCGTGCGCAACTATCCCAATCCGTTCAACGCACAGACGCGGATCGAGTTCGCCCTGGAACAACCGGGCGTGGCAACGCTCGAGGTGTACAATCTCCTGGGCCAGGTGCAGACACGCGTGGCATGGACGCATCTTGAGGCGGGCACGCACTCGTGGCTGTGGAGTGGGAACGCGTCCAACGGCCAGCCCGTCCCCTCCGGCGTGTACTTTTACCGCCTTGAAGTGAATCAGACATCTGCTATAGGTAGAATGGTTCTTCTTAAATAGGAAGGGGATCCGGTCGCTATCCCGGATGCCCTTCCAGCCCCTTCAGTTTCACTCCGCTCCAAAGCTCTTCTCGAATCAAGTCAAAGTCGGCTGCGGGGAGTTCGCGCAACATCCCCTGAAACGCAAGCCGCCAGTGTTCCGCGGGCCAGCGCTTCACGAATTGAAGGCGGGCCACCACATCCCGCGCCAACGGACACGCCTCCGTTGGCGGGGCGAGGTCGCGTTCGATCTTCACCCTCCACGGATAGAGCTCTTCCGGCTGGCCCGGAGAATTCCAGATCCGCGAACGCTCCTCGAACAGGAGTGACCGCACCACGGTGCAGCCGGCGAAGCAGCCCACGCCGGTGAGGTAGTAGGCGAGCCGGTCGCCGGGAGCCAGTCCCTGCACCCGCCTGCGATGCTGCTCCTTGAAGCCCTGGACGGTGAATCCGAGTTGACGTGTGCACTCGAAGTTCTCGGGCGACGTGACCACGAGCCAGTCCACGGGTCAAACGTCCACGGCGTGGCCTGGGGACAGTCCCTGCAGAAACGGGTTGTGCAGTCTCTCGCGACCGATGGTGGTGACGGGGCCGTGGCCGCTGTACACTTTTACAGAGTCGTCGAGGGTGAGAAATTCGTTGGCAAGAGAGGCCAAGAGCGTGGCTGTGTCCCCGCCGGGCAGATCGGTGCGACCGATCGAGCCCCGGAACAGCGCATCCCCCGAGCACACCACATCCGCCACCACGAAGCACACGTGGCCCGGCGTGTGGCCCGGTGTATGCCGCACGCGAATGGCCAGCCCGGCCAATTCGAGGGTCTCTCCGTGCGCAAGGTGCCGGTCCACGCGCGGCACGTCCGGCACCGGCACTCCGTACATGTGAGCCGCCTGGGGAGCCGTCCCCAGCGTGGGCAGATCCTCCGGATGCAGGTGAAACGGAATCTTGAAGCGCTCCTGAAGCGCCTTCACCGCGCCAATGTGATCCAGGTGCGCGTGCGTATTGAGAATGGCCACTGGAGCCCAGCCCGCCTTCTCGAAGTGTGCCAAAAGGCGCGGCGCCTCGTCCCCCGGATCGATGATGACGGTCTCCGCACGGTCGGAGAGCCTCAGGACGTGGCAGTTCTCCTCGAACGGCCCCACCACGAAGGACTCCACCACAAGGTCGGGGGTCATGTCGCCAGGCGTGGAGTGAGGCGGGGCGTCAGCCGCCGTAGAACCAGCCCGTGGTCGAAAGCAAAAGCGGCGGCTGCTTGCCCAGTTCGTACACCGTGGTGACTTCGCCCACCGCCAGCTCGTGATCGCCGAATCGCCGGCGGTCCTTCAGCGTGCATTCGAACGCGGCAGGCACCTGGCTGAGAATCGGCATGCCGTCGTTGCCGGTGCGAAAGGGCACGCCGTTGAGCGTGTCGCCGTGGCGCACGGCGGCCGTGAAAAAGGCGCGCGCGAGTTGTTCCTGCCCGGCGCCCAGGATGTTCACTGCGAACCGCCCGGCCCGCTCGGCCAGAAGCGCGATGCCTGATCCTGGCGTCCAGCATGCCGACACGAGTGGCGGGTCGATCGAGACCTGCGTCACCCAGGGAACCGCGCCGGCCGCCACCTCATCGCCCGTGGCCACCGTCACGACATAGAGTCCGTACGACAACTGGCGCAGAACGCGCCCGCGCACCGCGGGATCCACTCAGGCCCCTCCGGGGCCGGGCCGCCCCTCTTCGATCCAGCGCGTCTGGCCCGACTGAAGGCATTCGCGCTTCCAGATGGGCGCCCGCATTTTAAGATGATCCATGATATAGCCGCAGGCCGAGAGTGCCTCGTGGCGATGATCGGAAGCCACCGTCACGCACACGGCCACGTCACCGGGGTGAAGCAGTCCCGTGCGATGTACCACCGACGCCTTGCGAAACGACCAGCGGTCACGCGCTTCTGCCACGATATCCGACAACATGCGTTCGGCCATTTCAGGGTAGGCTTCGTACTCGAGGGAAAGCACCTGCGCGCCGCTCTGATGATTCCTTACGACGCCGCAGAATTGCACCACGGCGCCCGACTCCGGGCCGAGTGACCACTGGTACCAGCGACCGGGATCGATTGGCCCGGGCCCCACCGACGTGAATCGATCGAGGTGTCCGGGAGAGCCCGCCTCACCATTCACGTTCACTGACGTACCGCGCGACGTCGGCGATCAGCCATTCGGGCGTGGAGGCCGAGCCCGACACGCCCACGGTGCGGGCGCCCTCGAACCAGGCCGGGTCGATCTCCTGGACGGAATCGATGTGGTAGGAGCGCGGATTCACGGCCTCGCACACCTTGTGCATCACCTTGGTATTGGAACTGTGGTGACCGCCCACGAACAGGATCACGTCGTGCTGCTTCGCGAAGGCGGGCAGGTCGTCGTTCCGGTCGGTCACGAAGCGGCAGATGGTATTGTTGGTTTCGTACGGAAGTCGCCGGACGTCCATTTCCTGAAGGATCGATTCGTACTGCTCCAGGGAAATCGTGGTCTGCGCCAGCACGTAGGATTTGCGGGACGGATCGACTTTGCTCACGTCCGCCGGCTCCGACACCACGATGGCTTCCCCTCCGCAGTGACCAATGATCCCGATCACTTCGGCGTGCTTCTCCTTGCCTACGATGACGATCTGCTCGCCGGCTTCCCAGTGCGTACGAGCCGCGTCCTGCGAACGCGTCACCACCGGGCAGGTGCCGTCCACCAGCTGCACTCCCTGGCGCTTCGCGCGCTCGAACGTTTCGGGGGGTTCCCCGTGCGCGCGAATGAGCACGCGTTCGGGCGCGCCCGACGCGGCCGCCCGGTCGATCACTTCGTGGCTGGCGCTTTCCAATCCCTTGGACTTGAGTCGCCGGATTTCGTCCTCGTTGTGGATGATGTCGCCGAGGCTCGTGGTGCGCACCCCCTCCTGCAGGCTGTTCTCCGCCAGGCGGATGACGCGCTTCACGCCCCCGCAGGGGCCGGCGTTTTCGTCGATCGTGACCACGAGTCGCATGAATGTCCTGGACTAATCGTGAAGGTGAGAACCTGTTGCCAGTCGCCGGACGCTCTCGTCCCGGCTCTCCGGCAGGGCCTGTCGCACCGCGCTCACCACGTGTTCCGCAGTGAGACCCGAGTCAGCCAGAAGTTTGGAACGGCTCCCGTGCGTGACGAATTCATCGGGCAGCCCCAGAGTGAGGACGCGGGAGGAGCCCAGCTGATCGTGGCAGAACGACGAGACGGCCTGGCCGAAGCCGCCGCGAATGACGCCCTCTTCAATCGTTACGATCAAATCGAAGCCGGAGGCGAGAGCCGTCAGCTTCTGCACGTCGAGCGGCTTCACGTAGCGCGCATTCACCACTTCGGCTTCGACCCCGTCACCGGCCAGAATCACGGCCGCCTTCTGCGCCACCGGGACCATGGGCCCCACGGCCAGAAGCGCCACCTGGCGGCCCGGCTTAAGCACTTCCCAGCTTCCGAGCGGGAGAAGCTCGTACCGCTCGCTTCTGTCGTACTCGAGCGACTGATCCTTCGGATAGCGGATGGCGAAGGGGTATTTGTCCTGAGCCAGTGCCGTATAGAGAAGATTCTTGAACTCCGTGCCGTTCCTCGGAGCCGCCACCACCATGTCTTGAATGCAGGACAGGTAGGCAAGATCCAGAGCCCCGTGGTGCGTGGGCCCGTCGGCTCCCACGACGCCTGCACGATCGAGCACGAAGACCACGGGCAGATGCTGAAGCGCCACGTCATGCACGATCTGGTCGTACGCGCGTTGCAGGAACGTGGAATAGATGGCGCACACCGGCCTCATGCCCGCGGCGGCCAGACCGGCCGCAAAGCACACGGCGTGTGCCTCGGCGATTCCCACGTCGTAGTAGCGATCCGGATACTTCGATGCGAAGCCCACGAGGCCCGTGCCCTCGGCCATGGCCGCCGTGATCGCGACGATGCGCGGGTCGCGCGCGGCCATGAGGCTCAACTGATCTCCCAGAACGGAGAGATACGCGGGAGCCTCTGCCTTCTTCACGGGCGCAGGAGCGGCCGGAGTGGTGGGTGGGGCGGCCACGTCGCGCGTCACCGGCGTAATGCCGTGCCACTTGATCGGGTCCATCTCCGCATAGTCGCACCCCTTGCCCTTCTGGGTGAGGCAGTGCAGGAGAATCGGCCGGCGTTCTTCCTTGAGACGTCCGAGCAGCTCCACCAGTTCGAGCACGTTGTGTCCGTCGGTGGGGCCGAAGTACTTGAAGCCGAGATCTTCGAAGAACCCGCCCGGCACGAACATCGACTTGACGCCCTCGTCCAGCCGGCGCGCCGCCTCACGAAGATGTTCTGAGACGGCAGGCACTTTGCCCATCCAGTCCCAGATGTCGTGCTTGAGCCGCCTGTACTGCGGATGCGTAATGATGTGTGTGAGATAGTGGTGCAAAGCGCCCACGTTGGGAGAAATCGACATCTTGTTGTCGTTGAGCACCACCAGAAGATCGCTCTGAAGATGTCCCGCATTGTTGAGCGCTTCGTACGCCAGCCCGCCCGTGAGCCCGCCGTCTCCCACCACCGCCACCACGCGGTGGTTCTGCCCCAGGCCCCGGCGCGCTTCGGCCATGCCCAGTGCCGCCGAGATGGCGGTGGAGGCGTGACCCGCTCCGAAATCGTCGTACGGGGACTCGCTGCGCTTGAGAAAACCGGAAATGCCGTCGGCCTGGCGGATCGTGCGCAGGGCTTCGCGCCGCCCCGTGAGAACCTTGTGCACATAGGCCTGGTGCCCCACGTCCCAGCAGATCTTGTCGGTGGGCGTGTCATACACATAGTGAAGCGCCACGGTGAGTTCGACGGCCCCGAGGGATGAGGCGAAGTGACCACCCACTTCGTTGACCACCGAGACGATGTAGTCGCGGATCTCGACGCACACCTCGGGCAGCTCCCCAACGGGAATCTTCTTCAGGTCGTCCGGGCTGTCGATTTCAGGCAGGTACTTCACAACCGGTCCCCTCCGGGCACCTGCACCAGACGCCGTCGGGGCGCAAGGAGCGATGCATAGTGGCGCCGAAGATACACCACGTGGCGGCGGCTTCCAATTCGATTCATGCGGACTTCAGTGCGTCGTCTGATCCCGTTCGAGCCCGCCAAAGGACCAAAATGTGAGACTGAGAGTGGCTGAACCGCCCGTCGAAGCGCATGGCGTAATAGGCTGTACCACAATATGTTACGGTAAGTCGCCAGAAATCGCACTGCGCTGGTGTCAATCATCCTCCGGATAGCTCCCCGGCGATAGCAACAGGAGCGGTTGCCCGTTGAACTCCGAGATCAATTGCAGGGTCTCTTCCCAGACCTCGCCGGGCACGACCGACGCGACATTTGGCACCTTCCAGGGCCATGCAAACCAGCCGGCCGAGCCTGGGTATTCGACGACGTTCGTGCGTTGCCCCTGCTCGAGCCCGGCCCTCGCGGACGCGAGGTCCAGAGCCAGGAGCAGGCCGCCCAGGTCATCGACCAGTCCCACGGATTTCGCATCCAGGCCGGAGTAAATCCTGCCTTCGGCCAGTCGGTGCACGGAGTCGGGCGAGAGCTTTCTGAACTCCGCCACCCCCTGCACGAACTTGTTGTACAGGTTGTTCATGACGAGGTGGACTCGGGCCACCTCCGTATCGGACAGCTGCCGGCGCGGAAGCCTCACTCCAAGGAAAGGCATGCGTGCCCCGGCATCGAAGTCGGCGTGGCGGCCGCGCTTCACTACATCCGACGTCATGCCCAGTTTCGACGTGGCGCCCTGATCGTACAGCCAGCCTCCGATCACTCCGATGGAGCCTGTGACCGTGTTGGGACCCGACAGCACAGTATCGCCTGCCAGGGAGAGCGCGTATCCACCGGAGGCGGCCACCTGTCCCTGCGAAACGATCACAGGTTTGCGTTGGCTGCAACGTTCCACGGCTCGCATGACCAGATCGGCGGCCAGCGGATCGCCTCCGGGCGAGTCGATCCGAAACACCACGGCTCTCACGCGCCGGTCCCTTGCCAAGGCATCGAACAGGCGCTCGAGCGATCGTGCCTTGATCCCCTGGTCCATGTCGCACACGCCCAGTCCGTACACGAGCGCGATGCGCGGAACCTCTCCCCAGTCGTCTGTGACTTCGGCCCGTTCCAACAGCTGACGCGGCGCCAGGGCGATCAGCCTGCGCCCTGCGCGTGCACGAACCAGTGACGATACATCGCTCCAGCGAGCCAGTGTGTCCACGAGCCCGGCGGCGAGAGCCGAGTCGGCGGTGAAGAGCGCGCCCTCATCCACGAGGCGGTCGAATTCCGCGGGCGTAAACCCGCGGGATGCGCACACATCCCGGGCGGTCGTTTCATACCAGTCGTCCACGAACGCCTGAGACTGTTCACGGTCGGCGTCCGACATCCCCTCCCGCACGAGGACCTCGAGAGCGGACTTGTAGCGGCGGTAACGCCACTCGTCGAACCCCAGTCCCAGTTTGTCGAGCGTGCCGCGGAAGTATGTCTTATTCAGCGCGTATCCGGGCAGGCTGAGCATGCCATAGGGGTCCATGATCACCCGGTCGGCCACGGAGGCCACATGGTAGGCGGTCATGCCGGCATGATCGATGTACACCAGCACCTCCTTCCCGTGGGCACGGGCCGAATCGAGCGCCACGCGCACTTCCCATGCGTGCTCGGGCGACAACCGGACATCCGACAGATTGATTGCCAGGGTGGCCACACGATGATCGGCTGCGGCCGCACGGATGTCCGTGAGCAGCTCGTACAGTCTGGGGGACGATTCGTCGAAGAACCGGTACCTCAGATAGCGCACTCTGCCCTTGGGGTGCAGAGCCACATAGTGGCGTCCTCTGGCCCGGCGGCCGGTGGCAAATCCGGGTTTGAGGCCGCCCATGCGCACCGACCAGGACTGGTGCGAGAACTCCTCGTCTGCGTTCACATGCGACTGACCCGTGACGCCAGCCTGACCGAAGTTCACGCTGAGGCCCACGGTGAACGCACCACCGTCAAAGACCCTGCCGACCAGATCGACGCCTCGCAGCACGCCGAACGCGGCGCCTGCGCTCCACGGAGCGTCCCCGATCTGTGTCCGGGACTGCCAGGCCAGGTCTGCGAAGATCGTGAGGCGACGGTCGCCCAGCGGCCGGAGACCCGCTTCTGTGACCCACTCATACTCCGGCCCGTCGACGCCGTAGCGTCCGGTAGTGGCCAGAGACAGCCTCGAGCCAGGCCGCCAGACAGCGCCGGCCGCGATCGTATTCTGAGGGGCCTCATCGCCGCCGCCGAACCCGTACTGCACGCCGAAGGCGAGCCCTTGCGTTCCTCCACTTGCAGAGATGGCGTGGTCGATCGACGTGACGCCGGCTCGATGTCTCGACTGCATCGCGAAGCCCAGATGCGGAACACCGGCGGCCACCATCCAGTCTTCGAACCCCGACACCTTCCCCGCCGGCGTGGACCAGTGGAACTGCGCTTCGGGTCGCTTTTGAAACGTCAACGTCGCGGGCTGCGCGAAGCCCACAAGGCCCTCGCCCCACACCGATGCCGGCGCGAGCAGGAATGGGGTGCGCTCGTAGTACGGAGACCACTCCGCGGCAGCGCACGGTGCTGCAAAGACTGCGGCCAGAACACAGGCCAGGAGTGGACGCATCAGGCGCCGCTCTCTGATTCGGCCTGAAGGGTGCGCCCTGCCTTTTCCGGCAGAGCAGATGCGGCCTCACGAACCGCGGCGATGTTGCGGAGTAAGCCGTGCCGACCGGCCCGCATGAAGGCTGTCCTCTCGAAC
>DAIOGN010000039.1:19720-23422 GCA_036745245.1 Candidatus Zixiibacteriota bacterium | reverse complement strand
CCATCATGACGCGTAAAATCGACATCGAGGCGCTGTGCGCCGACAAGGGACTGAAGTTCGTCACCGTGGGTGTCACCGACGGCCACGACTCACTGGAGTGTGACTTCACCATCAACGTCACCAATACAGCTCCGGTGATCAACTGTCCCGCCGACTTCTCGGCGGGGGTTAATGATACGGTGAACTTCCAGCTGGCGGCCTCCGACGCCGACGGCGATCCGTTGACGTGCTCGCTCATCAGTTTCACCAAGATGTCCGGACCCACTCCAGGCGGGCCGAATTTCCCACCTGTGCTCTCCGGAGGCTGCCTGTTCACCTGGCCCACCTCCGATGTGCTCAACGACGACGACTTCGGCGTCTGGGAGGTGCAGCTGCGTGTAGACGAACCGTGCGATTCGGCGTTCTGCACGTTTGAAATCGAGATCACACCCAACCGACCGCCCCAGTGTGCTCCGCCGTCGGGCTTTGCCGTGCCATGGTCGGTGGGAAGTGCCGCCGCACACTTTGGATCGTTTGATCCGGATGGCGATTCCATCACCATCACGCAGATTTCCGGCCCGGGGTCGATGGATGCCGCCGGAAACTGGACTTGGGTGGGCTTCGGCTGCAATGACCGGGGCACATACCAGGTCTGTGCCGTGGTGGCGGATTCGGCCTTTCCGCAGGGCGACACCTGCTGCTTCACCGTCACCGTGTTCCAGTCAGCCCCCTTGCTGGAGTGTCGTGATACGTCGATTCACGCAGGCGCAGGTCCGTTGTCCATGAGCTTCGCCGCCGACAACGACGGCTGCCCGGCGACGCCCCATCGCTACTACAAAGTGTCAGGCGTGGGCCAGATCGACTCCATCACGGGCTTGTACACGCTGACCGGTCTCCCGGCGTTCGACTGCTCCGACCTTGGAGTGCACGCGGTCACCATTCGGGCCACGGACGGCGAGAAGGCCGACACGTGCACGTTTGACATCAACGTGTACAACAACCCACCGGTATTCGCGTGCTTGCCAGCCGGCGACACACTCGAACATCCCTCCGACCGGGTCTTCGTGCACGAAAGCAATGTCTCCGATCCAGACGGTGACGCCCTCGACACGGTGCTCGTCCGCAGCTTCGTGAAGATGTCGGGTCCTCCGGGGGGCCCCAACCATCCTCCTACGATCGATTTCACGGGCAAAGTCACCTGGGTGACCGATTCCAGCAATACCCTCGACCTGGGCACCTGGCGAATGGTGCTGGAAGCTCGGGACACGTGTTCCGTGAGCCGGTGCACGCTCCTTGTGCGTGTGGTGCACAATCGCCCGCCCTTCTGCGTGTCGGGTAACACCGCCGGACATCAGGGGGACACCGCGCGCGGCTTCGTGCTCGGCTTCGATCTCGACGATGATTCACTCATCTTCACGCAGATCTCCGGACCGGGGGACTTCATCGTGGCCTCCAACGTGGCGCGGTGGTACTGGCTCACCACCTGCAGCGACCTGGGCACCTACGAGGTGTGCATTGCCGTGGGCGACGCCAAGTTCCCCATGCAGGATACCTGCTGTTTCATGGTGACAATCTTCGAGACGGCACCTGTAGTGCTCTGTAGTACGCAGACGGTTCACTACGGCGACACGCTGCACTATTTCATTGGCCATCAGGACGACGACTGCCCGCAACCGGCCACGTGGTCGCTGTTATCGGGTCCCGGCACGCTACATCCCTCCACGGGCGAGTACGTGCTGCCTACAGAGTGTGCGGATCTAGGGACGTACTCGGTGACCGTGGCGCTGAACGACGGTGTCCTGGCCGACACCTGCACGTTCGACGTAAACGTGACCAACACGCCGCCGTTCGTAAGCTGTCCGCCCGACCAGATGGGGATCAAGGTGGGCGCCACCGTGCTCCTGAATATTCCCTTCGGCGACACGGATGGGGATCCCACGACCATCTCCATCGTCGGATTCCAGAAGCTGGGCGGCATCAACTTCAACCTGCCCAACCACGTACCCACGATGTCGCCGGCGGGGCTGTTCCAGTGGGTCACCGACTTCAACAACGACAACGACGTGGCCACCTGGGAAGTCACTCTGAGGGCCAGGGAATTCTGCGACTCGAGCGAGTGCTCGTTCCGCATCGAGATCCTCCCCAACCTGGCGCCCGAGTGTTCCGGACCGTCCAATTATGAGGGCGGGTGCGACACCCTCCACACGCAGTCGTTCCCCAGCTCCGACGATGAGAACGACCCGATCACGTACACGCAGATCGAGGGTCCGGGCTCGCTCTCGCCCGCCGGGGTGTGGACGTGGACGCCGCCCTGCGACTCGAGCGGCGTATGGGAAGTGTGCGTGACGGTAGGCGACTTCCTGCATCCCCAGGCCGACACGTGCTGCTTCCTGTTCTCCGTATGCGCGGTCAGCGAACGGGGTGACGTGAACGGCAACGGCGTGGCCAACAGCGAAGACATCATCTACCTGGTGAACTTCATCTTCAAGAGCGGGACGATGCCCTTCGGCGACTACACCGCCGACATGAACTGCGATGGCACCACCAACGCGGGCGACATCATCACGCTGGTGAATTATGTCTTCAAGAGCGGCGCACTCCCCTGCAACACCTGTACGTCGCCTCTGTACCCCGGCCTGGGACCGTAGTCCCCGGTCGTTCTCACACACAAAAGGCGCCCGCAAGGGCGCCTTTTCATTTTGGGACGCTTCTGGAGAATCAGCAGGGCGTGGTCAGCGCTGTTTCTAGCGTGAAAGGGGGCTTCGGGTCAGTTCCAATTGCCACTTCCCGCCGTGATCTGTGGCCACGCTACCATTGCTGCATCCATAAGTGGTGATTGGAAACTGATCCGAAGTCCCCGGCGAGACGCGGTCTTACATCCAGATGGTCTGATCGCGCCTTGGCCCCGTGGACACGATCGCCAGCTTCGCCTCCGCCAGGTCCGCCAGGCGGTCGAGGTACGACTTGCAGGCGGCGGGCAATTTGGCATAGGACGAGATGCCTTCGGTCGAGGTCTTCCAGCCCGGATGTTCTTCGTACACCGGCTCGAGTCCGTCGAGATGCGCCAGGTCGAGCGGGCCCGACTGATTGCGGTACCCCGTCGACACGCGCACGACGTCGGCCGTGTCCAGCACGTCGAGCTTGGTCACCGCCAGGTGCGTGGTGCCATTGAGCCGGCTGGTGTGACGCAGGAGCACGCCGTCCACCCAGCCGCAGCGGCGCGGCCGCCCCGTGGTGGCGCCATATTCACGGCCCGCCTCGCGCAGGGAGTCTCCCTGAGAGTTGGCCAGCTCCGTGGGAAACGGACCATTCCCCACGCGCGTGCAATAGGCCTTGGTCACTCCGTACACTTCGTCTACCGCGCGCACATTCACACCCAGCCCGGTGAGGACGCCCCCCACGGTGGTGGTGGAGCTGGTCACATAGGGATACGTGCCGAAATCGATGTCGAGCAGCGACCCCTGCGCTCCCTCGTAGAGAATGCGCTTTCCGGCGCGCATCTGGTCGTGCAGATAGTCCGACGAATTCACAAGCACACCCTGGATCTGTCGCCCGTACTCCTGGAGTTCATCGGCCAATGCTTCCGGATCAGGCAGCGTGACGTCGGGCAGCGTGAGGATTTTGGCCCGGTGCGCGTTCAGGGCCAGCTTCAGCTTGGACACCAGCTCCGCGCGATGGTACAAATCGCCCACACGCACACCACAACGCACCATCTTGTCGACG
>DAIOGN010000039.1:3199-19710 GCA_036745245.1 Candidatus Zixiibacteriota bacterium | reverse complement strand
GCAGGGTGGGGCCGGTCTTCCGGTCGCCCCGCTCGCGTTCCTCGGCCGGTTCGACGAGCCGGTGATACGGCAGCACGAGGTGCGCCGACACGGAGATGAACAGCCGGTTCTCCCAGCGCACGCCCTGCTTGAACAGCTCCGACAGCTCGCGGAACAGGGCCACCAGGTCCAGTACCACGCCGCCGCCGATCAGGTTGATCGCGGACGGGCGCAGCATGCCCGTGGGCACAAGGTGCAGCACGAATTTGGCGTCCCCGATTTCCACGGTGTGGCCCGCGTTGGCGCCGCCCTGACACCTCACCACGAGGTCGGCCTTCTCGGTGAGCAGATCGACGATCTTGCCCTTCCCTTCGTCGCCCCACTGGAGCCCCACGATCACCGCATTACTCATTCTGAGTCACTTCTCCACGACGTCGAGAATCCACGTCCAAAGCTCCTGGTGCCCGCGCCCATCCTCTGCCGAAAACGGGAGAAGGTCCGAAGGCGGCAGCTCCAGCTCCCGGGCTGCGTGTTGCCTCTGGGAGGCTGCCGCGCCGCGCGACAGCTTATCGGCCTTGGTGAGCACGGTCAATAGCTGAGGCAGAAACTCCCTGAAGTAGTGGGAAATCCGGAGGTCCAGCTCGCCCGGGCTGTGGCGAATGTCCACCAGGTGCGCCACCCCGCGAAGCGAGTCATTGTGCTCGAGGAAGCGGCCGATCAGTGCGGAGAACTGGGCGCGCTCCGATTGTGACCGTTTGGCATATCCGTACCCGGGAAGGTCCACCAGGTAGAAGCGATCATCCACACGATAGAAGTTGATGCTGCGTGTCTTGCCCGGAGTGCGCGAGACGCCCGCCAGGCGCTGTCCGAACAGGCGATTGAGCAGCGAGGATTTGCCCACGTTGGAGCGGCCGGCAAACGCCACCTGCGGGCGCCCGTCGGCTGGGAACTGCGATTCGATGTGGGCGGCATGGTCCCATTCGATCTTGTGTCTGGACATGCGGAACCCGTGGTGCGCCCCGAAGGCCGCCGGGAGACTCAGGCCGACTTCGACTTCAGGCGACGGCCCGGCTGGGCATCCTTCAACGTAAGCACCGGCTCGCCGGTTCCGTCGATCGTACCGGCGGTGATGCGGCAGGCGGCCACGTCGTCGCGCGCGGGCAGCTTGAACATCAGATCCATCATGGAGTGTTCCATGATGGAACGCAGTGAGCGCGCACCCACCTTGCGCGTCATGGCACGCTCCACGACAAGATCGAGCGCGTCGTCGTCGAACTCCAGCGCGATCCCCTCCATGGCGAACATCTTCTGGTACTGCCGCACCAGGGCGTTTTTGGGCCGGAGGAGGATGTCGCGCATGGCCTCGGCCGTGAGGTCGGAGAGCGCCGTCACCACCGGCAACCGCCCCACCAATTCGGGGATGAGCCCGTAGTTAAGCAGATCCTCTGAGGTGGCCAGCCCGAACAATTCGCCCGCGGTCATCCGGCTGCGCGACACGCGCTCTGAATCGAACCCCACGGCCTTCTGGCCGATCCGTCGCTGGATGACACGGTCGAGGCCGTCGAATGCGCCGCCGCACATGAAGAGGATGTTGCGCGTGTTGATCTTCACGAACGCCTGCTCGGGGTGCTTGCGTCCCCCTTTGGGCGGAATGTTGGCAATGGTGCCCTCGAGAATCTTGAGCAGCCCCTGCTGCACGCCCTCGCCCGACACGTCGCGCGTGATGGAAGGATTGCCGTCCTTGCGGGCGATCTTGTCGATTTCGTCGATGTAGATGATGCCCTGCTCGGTGCGCACGCGGTCGTAGTTGGCCGCCTGGAAGAGGCGCACGAGAATGTTCTCCACGTCCTCGCCCACGTAGCCCGCCTCCGTGAGCACCGTGGCGTCGGCAATGGAGAAGGGCACCGCCAGCATCTTGGCCAGGGTCTGCGCAATGAGCGTCTTGCCCGTGCCCGTGGGGCCCAACAGCAGGACGTTGGATTTGTCCAGATCCACGTCGTCTTCGGAGGAGACCGCGTTGATGCGCTTGTAGTGATTGTACACGGCCACCGAGACGGCCTTTTTCGCCTCGACCTGACCGATGATGTAGTGGTCGAGGAACGCCTTGATCTCGGTGGGCTTGGGCAGCGGCACGGGCGGCGGCGCCTTGCGGCGATCCTCCGTTTCCGCCATCATTTCCGAACAGGCGGCGATGCACGTCTCGCAGATCGACGCATGCGTGCCGGTGAAGAGCCGCTCCTTGCGGGCGGGCACGCGGCCGCAGAAACTGCAGCGATCGTTCTCGGCGGGGGGCTGGTCCTGTGGACTCATGGGATGTCCCGAGTCGGGGCGGAGTGCCGCCTACTTCGCTTTGGGAGCGAACACCTCGTCGATCAACCCGTAGGCCTTGCTCTCCTCCGGCGACATGAAGTTGTTCCGGTCGGTGTCTTTCTCGATCTGCTCAATCGCCTGGCCCGTGTGATGCGCCAGGATCTCGTTGAGTCGCTGCTTGGTCTTCTTGAATTCGGCGGTCTGAATCTCGATGTCCGACACTTGTCCCTGCACGCCGCCCAGGGGCTGGTGGATCATGATGCGCGAATTCGGCAAGGCCGATCGCTTGCCGCGTGCGCCCGCCGCCAGAAGCAGGGCCCCCATGGACGCCGCCAGGCCCATGCAGATGGTGGCCACCTTGGGCTTGATGAACTGCATGGTGTCGTAGATGGCCATGCCCGACGTCACCTGGCCGCCGGGTGAATTGATGTAAATATGGATGTCCTTCTCCGAGTCCTCGGCTTCCAGAAACAGCATCTGCGCAATGGCCACGTTGGCGACGTAGTCGTCGATGGGGGTACCGATGAAGATGATCCGGTCCTTCAACAGGCGCGAGTAAATGTCGTAGGCACGCTCGCCGCGGCCCGTTTGTTCCACCACCATCGGTATCAGCTGATTACGCACGGGTCTCCCTTCGCTTAGCTCTTCGCGCCGCCGGGCGTGACGATTCTCCCCGGCACCGGTGGCACGGTGATCGTGGAACGCTCACGCAACAGCGACAGGATTTTGTTTTCAAGCAGGTTGTCACGGATGCGCGAGACCTGGCCGGAACTGCGTGCGCGCTTCTTCGCGTCCGCGGCCTCCAGGCCCTGCGATTGGGCGTAGCGCTCCAGCCACTCGTCCACTTCGGCCTCCGTCACGTCCACCTTTTCTTTATCGGCAATCGCGTGGTAGAGAAACTCCCAGCGCACCTGCCGGATCCCCATCTCCTTGTAACGAGCCGCCACTTCTTCCTGAGTGACGCCGGGATTGGATTTCTGGAGGTCCTCCGTGAGTCTCTGGAGGTAGTCGTCCACGAGCGACCGCGGCAGTTCGAGGGGGTTCTTCTCAAGGATCCGCGTGATGATGTCGGAATTCAACTCCCGAACGGAATCCACTTCCACCTGTGCCTCGAGATCGACGCGAATGCGCGCGCGCAGGTCATTTTCAGTTTTTATGTCACCCGCCAGGCTCGTGAGGAAATCGGGGGTCAGCTCGGGCAGCCTGCGCTCCTTCACTTCCTTTACGTGAACGCGGTATTCCACGGAGCGCCCGGCCAGACCAGCGTTGCCGTAGTCGGCAGGATAGGTGAGGGCCACCGCTCGCTCCTGCCCCGCCGCGACCCCCAGCAAACCGTCAGCGAACTCCGGGAACACCCGCTCGGGGTCGAGTTCGAGAGGGACGTCGTTCATGTGCTGGCGATCGGCCTCGGGTCGGTCGGCCGTGATTTCCAGCAGGTCGCACAATACGGCGTCGCCGCGCCGTGCCGGCCGATCGACCGTGACCCACTCCGAGCGGCGTTCGCGCACGCGTAGAATCGTGCCGTCGATGTCCTGCTCGGTGACGGGGCGGGTCTTCTTCTCCAGCACCAGGCCGTTGTAATGATCCACGTGCACCGAGGGGCGGATGTCCACCTCCACCCGGTAGCGCATGGCCTCTCCCTCTTTCAGATGTACGCTCGAGATTTTCGGATCGGAGACGGGCACGAGCTTGTGCTCGCGGTAGGCCTCCTGAAGGCTCTCGGAAATGAGCGCCTGCAGCACTTCACGCTCGGCCTCCACGGAAAGTCGGCGCCGCACCATCTCCATGGGCGCCTTGCCGGGACGAAATCCCGGAAACCGTGTGCGCTTGCCCAGGGTGGCATAGGCGCGCGAGAACGCGTTCTCCACCTGCGGGGCGTCGACCTCCACGTCGATCACGCGACGCCATGCCGGCTCCTCGTGCACCGCTATCTTGAAGGCGCTCAAATCTTCGGACTCATCCATCTTTATAGGGCGGCATCCCCGGCCGCGGGGTGCCAAGAAACGACAACCGCCGGGCCTTCGCAAGCCCAGTTACAGGAGCCGCTTTTTCTTCGCACGCACGCCGGGGACCGTGGTTTGCCTTCGGGCTCCCGGCGCGTTATCTTGAGCGTATGCCCGAGTCTCATACCATCGTGGCTCTGCGCTCGGCACTGCAGCGCCCGCTCGTTCTGGCGGCGCTCCTCGGCATCGTTGCCGCCCTGACCCTGGCGTATCGTGCAGACTCGCCGTGGCTCTTCACCTTCGGGCTGGGTGCGTTTGTGGGGATCACGCTGCTTTTGGCCTGGGTCAACTGGCCCCGCAAGGGCGAACTGGTGAGGCTGGTGCTCGATCGTCCCCGCCGCACGCTGTACTGGGCCCACCGTGGCGGTGAACCTGAAGAACTGCCGTTTCCGGCCGTGCGCGCCGTGGCCATTGAAGCCACCGATCATCCACGGTACGTGCTTCTGTGGGCCGTGGACACCTCCGGGCGCTGGGTTCAGGTGGGCCAGGGCATCCGGACGGAGCTGGAGGCGTTCGCCAGGGAAATGTCGAATGTGATGGACGTGCCGTTGTGGTATCGCGACCGTTCGTCTCAGGAGCCATCCAACGTCCGCTCCACCCTCCCACCTTCCGCGCCTTAGAGGACTCTTGTCGTTCGAACTAGTCACCCCTCTGGTGCCCGCGGGCGACCAGCCGCGGGCCATTGACGAACTCACCGCCGGCCTCGTGCGCGGCGACAAGTATCAAACGCTCTTGGGCGTCACCGGCTCCGGCAAGACCTTCACCATGGCCAATGTGATCGCGCGGGTGAACCGGCCCACGCTGGTCATTTCGCACAACAAAACCCTGGCCGCGCAACTCTACGCGGAGCTCAAGGGGTTCTTCCCGAACAACGCGGTCGAATTCTTCATCAGTTATTACGACTATTACCAGCCCGAAGCCTACGTGCCCTCCACCGACACCTACATTGAAAAGGACACGGCCATCAACGATGACATCGATCGACTGAGGCTGCGGGCCACGAGTTCGCTGCTCGAACGCGACGACGTCATCATCGTGGCGTCGGTGTCATGCATTTACGGCATCGGCTCCCCGACAGAGTACAAGGACCAACTGCTGTTCCTCGAGCGCGGAGCTCACATGCCGCGCGAAGCCATTCTCCGCAGGCTGGTCGACATCCACTACACCCGCAACGACGTGGAGTTCACTCGCGGTACGTTTCGCGTGCGCGGCGACACGGTGGAACTGGTGCCCGCGTATGCCGAACAGGGCGTGCGCATCGAACTATTCGGCGACGAGATCGAGCGGCTGGCGACTCTCGACCCGCTCACGGGGAAAGTCCTCGGAGAGAAGGACAAGCTGGCCATCTACCCGGCGCGCCATTTCGTCACGTCGCCGCCACGGCTGCAGGAGGCCATCCGGGGCATCGAGTCGGAACTCGCGGAACGGCTGGCAGAATTCCGCCGGCACGACAAACTGCTCGAAGCACAGCGGCTCGAGTCGCGCACCCGCTACGACATCGAGATGCTCAAGGAGATCGGCTACTGCGCGGGCATCGAGAATTATTCGCGGCACCTGTCGGCGCGAAAGCCGGGGGAGCGGCCCTTCTGCCTGATCGATTTCTTCCCCGACACGTTTCTCACGGTCATCGACGAGAGCCATCAGTCCCTGCCGCAGGTGCGCGGCATGTTCGCAGGCGACCGCTCGCGTAAGGACATGCTGGTGGAATACGGCTTTCGTCTCCCCTCGGCGGTCGACAACCGGCCCCTGGTTTTCGACGAGTTCATGTCGCTGATCGGGCAAACGGTGTTCGTGTCGGCCACGCCGGCCGCACTCGAGCTGGAACTGTCGGGAGGGGCCGTGGTGGAGCAGATCATTCGCCCCACCGGACTGGTGGATCCGGAGATCGTGGTGCGACCGCTCGAACGCCAGGTGGACGACTTGATCGAAGAGATCCGCCGGCAAACCGAAAAAGGCGAGCGCACCCTGGTCACCACGCTCACCAAGCGCATGGCCGAAGACCTCTCCGACTACCTGGCCCGGCTGGGGATCCGCGTGCGTTACCTGCACAGCGAGATCGACGCCATCGACCGCGTGGAGCTGTTGCGGGAACTGCGGTTGGCGGGCTTCGACGTGCTGGTTGGAATAAACCTCCTGCGGGAGGGTCTGGATTTACCGGAGGTATCGCTGGTGGCCATTCTCGACGCCGACAAAGAAGGGTTCCTGAGGAGCGAGCGCTCCCTCATTCAGGTGGCGGGGCGCGCGGCGCGTCACGCCGAAGGGCGCGTCATCTTTTACGCCGCGCAGATCACCGATTCGATGCAGCGTGCCATGTCCGAAACCAATCGCAGGCGCGCGCTTCAGCTCGAGTACAACCGCCAGCACGGCATCGTGCCGGCCACCATCCGCAAGACGCGCGAGGAGATTCTGGCGGCCACGGCCTTCGCCGACTCGCGTGAGCAGGCCGCCGAGCCCGAGATCAGCCGCCCGCAGGGGCTCGAACTCCTACCGCTCGGCGACCAGATCGACTTTCTTATGCAGGCCATGAAAGACGCCGCGCGCGATCTGAAGTTTGAAACAGCCGCCAGACTGCGCGACGAGATCAAGCTGTTGAAGGAAAAACAGAAATCCGAAAAACACCGAGCCCGTAAACTGCCCGGATGACCATGCCCCCGATCCCCGCACGTTTCAGGTTCCAATTCGCAAGCGTCTGTGCGCTTGGACTGTGCACCCTCCTCGCCGTGGGCTGCGAACAGGCCGTGGAACCCAAGCCCACGTCCGGTGAATTGATCCGCGATGTGCTGGTGTACGGAGCCGACGAGTCAATTCTGTTTTCGCCGGAGATCCTTCGCAGCCAGAATGGTACGATCGCTTACGAGCGCACCATCGACAGCGTCCGTCGGGGATTCGTAAACTATCGCTTCTACACGGAAACCGTGGAGGTGTCGGCGGCGCTCGCCTTCGAAGCCGACATCCTCGACACGCTGTGGGGCACGCTCACGTTTAATATCACCGACGGCATCAACAGCACCATCGTGAGCAAACCGTACGTGAAGGCATCGTTCGGCGGCAACGCCAAGCTGCTCGACAACGCCTGCTTCACCTGCTCCAACCCGTGGCGCATCTGGAAAATGCGCTACCGCAAAGCAGGGCAGCCCAACGGCTCCGGTGAACCCAGCATCACACTCATGACGGTCACGAACACGGCCGGGGTGTATCCCGTGGTGGCGTCTCCGCAGGTGCGGATCAACCGGGACTCGGTGGTCACCGTGAAGCTCGATTCGCTGGTGCACCTCACCGTACGCGTGGAAACCAACTCGCCCGACGACACCTTCTTCATCACGTACCCCGTAGCGGGTGTGTACCAGACCGAGCCCATGTCTCACAACCTGGTCGACAGCCTCGGGCACAACGCCACGGTGGGCGTGCGTTCGCTCCGTCGATTCGAATTGATCGCCGTACAGGGATTCAAGCGCCAGTCGCTTCAGGATACGCTGTACAATCAGGCCGCAGCGTCGGCCATGCAGACGGCCATCATCGCGTTCCGATGAGGGAATTGGGGTCAGACCCCAATTCATCTGCTGGGTAAGGGGACGTGAGGTCAGCCTTGACTTCTCACTTGTGGTTGTTCTGACAAGGGCCTCACTCTAGTCCACGGCGGGAAGTGTAAGGGGACGTGAGGGTCAGATTTGACTTCTCACTTATGGTAGTTCTGACACGTGCCTTGCTCTAGTCCACGGCGGGAAGTGAGAAGTCAAATCTGACCCTCACGTCCACCTGATTGAAAGCTTTGTGGGGTGCCAACAGAAGGGGGCCCGAAGGTCCCTTTTGAGTTTTCACTTCCCGCCGTGAACCCTGGGAGGGCGCTTGTCACTGCGCCCCTAAGTGGAAACTCAAAAGGGACCTTCGGGCCCCCGATGTCACATCCCGCACCTACTGCATGATCACAATATCATTCCGCCGATTCTTCGCCCGTCCCTCAGCCGTGTCATTGGTCGCGATCGGCTTGTCCGACCCGTAGCCGATGGCACGGATGTGCTCGGCCGTGATTCCGGTGGCCGTGCGCAGATACATCATGAGCGAGTAGGCCCGCTTCTCCGACAGCTGCACGTTATTGACCTCGTCCCCCGAACCGTCCGTGTGCCCCTCCACCACGATGCGGGCGTTGGGCGTCATCTGCACGATCTCCACCACCTTGTCGAGGAGCTTCATCTGGTCGTCCTTGATGTCCGCCGAGCCCACGTCGAACTTCAGGCCGGTGAGACGGAGCACCAGGTCGTTGGACGCGTTCCAGAGCACCTCGCCGTCCGAGGGCTTGATCAGCTTCTTGGCCGCCTGAAACCGCTCCTCACGCCGCAGTCTCTGGGCCAGTTCTTCCGACACGCTGGCCTGTTCCCACTCCACCTGCGCCAGCTTGGTTTCGGACGACTGCACCTGGGTGGCCAGGTCATCGCGCTCGAGCACGAGCATGGCCATCCTTTCGTCCACCATGCGCGCCAGTTCCATGAGCCCCACGGTGCCTCCTGCTTCACCCAGGCGGCCCAGGGTCATGCGCATCTGGGCGCTCAACTGATCCTGAAGGGAGGCCGTGGACTGCTGCATCGACTGGCCGGCCCGCATGTACTGCACGAGGGTGTCAGCCGCGGCCAGCGGCCCCTTCTCGAAAGGCAGATGGGCCAGCCCGGCGGCTTCGCCCACGCGATTCATCTGCAGTTCGTAGATCAGCATGAGCTTTTCCCATGCCTGGTCGTTGCGTTCCAGGGCCCGCACCGACTGCGCGATGTTGGAGGCGTGCATCGCCTCATACTCGGCGTCGGCGATGAAGATCTTCGACTGCTTGCGCTCGTAGCGATCCTTCGCGAGCACGCCGTCGGCCTTGGCGAACGCCTTGTGCGCGCGGTCCAGCGTGGAGGGAGCGTACTTCTCCGCCTCGTCGGTCTTTGCCTTGGCGATGAGCTTCTGCGCGTTCCCCAGAAGTTCCACGCGAATCGCCTGCAGTTCGGCGTTGTCGAACAGCGGCACGGCCTTGGCCGCTTCCTTGAGCCCGCCCTTCACGTCGCCGTTCTCCACCTTCTGGGTGGCCTTCACGAACTGCGCTTCTCCCTGCGCGTACAGCGGGGCCACGCGTTCCGGCGCCTTGGCCTTCTGCGCGTTCGTGCGCGGCGTCAGGTACTCTGCCAGGGACAGCTTGGCCACCTCGCATGCCCTGATGCTGTTCTCAACCGACTGCCTCGCTTTGCCAATCTGTTCCTGGATGTTCTTCTCTTTCTTTTTCTGGTCCACCGCCTTCTGCGCTTCGGCGAACCTCTTTTCCGCTTCCTGCCAGACACCGGGCGCGAACGCCGGAGCTTCCAGCGCACGCGCAGAATCCATGAGGGTGTTCAACGCGGAAAGATCAGGGTGGGTTGCGGCCAGTGCCGTCCCGGAGTAGAAGTGCAGGGTCAGACACGCCAGGATCGAGAGAACGGTTCGCTTCATAAAAAGGGCTCCGAAGTGAGAGGATGTACGCCTGAATAGGAATTCGACGGCACCGGGTCCCGGCTTTAGCCGCCCGACCAGGTGAGAGAGTACGCGTTCCCCGGCTCGTCAAGAGACCTGCAGTCATCTGGTGACTGCCTGCATTCTGTCCACCTGCAAACGGTCCAACAATCGACCCAGCCACATCCCTTGTGTTCGGCAGGCGCAGTGACACTATCCCAAGTGGAAGACTCGCCGCGCTTTATGCCTGGTACACACCAGCGTCAGGTTGACAGCGACCCTTTGGCCCCTATATTCCACTGGCTTCGGGCAAATCTATGGACCTTCAGGGAAATATCGAGAATTTCGGGCTGCCGGAGATTTTTCAGCTCCTGAGTTCCGGACAGAAGACCGGCACCCTCGGCATTCAGAAGGGCGAGGAAGTGGCCATGGTCTACTTCCGGGACGGCCAGGTGTTCTACGCCTATGGGCCCCGCAAGATGACACGCCTGGGAGACCTCCTCGTGAAGCAGGGGCGCATCTCCTCGCAGCAGCTCGAAATGGCCCTGGCTGAGAAAGGCGACACGCAGGGGCACCGGCGGCTGGGCGAGATCCTCCTGTCCAAGCAGTGGCTCTCGCACGACGACCTCGAAGAGGCGGTGCAGCATCAGGTGGAGGAAGTGATCTACGAGACCCTGCGCTGGGAAGGGGGCCACTTCAAGTTCTACGAGGAACAGTTCCCCACCGACGAAGAGATCACGATTCAGATTTCCACGGAGAACCTGATCCTCGAAGGCGTGCGCAGGCTCGATGAGATGAGCAGCATCAAGTCCAGCCTGCCGCAGTTTGAAAGCGTGATCCGCCTCGCCCCCGCAGAGGACGGGCGGAAAAAGGACATCGCCCTGGCCGCCGACGAGTGGAACGTACTCACGCTCGTGGACGGCACGCGCAACATCTACGAAATTCTGGAAGTGTCGCACACCGATCGGCTGGTCACCCTGCGCACGCTGGCGGGCCTGTATTCGGCGGGTCTGGTGAAGGAGTCGGGCGCCGTGGTGAACACGTCGCAGACCGAACGACTGGCTCAACTCGGCGATCGCCTGGGCGAACTGGTTGAAGGCTATCTTCGCAACGGAGCGAGCAGCTCGTGAGCCGCGCCGCCGCCGCCGAGATCGTGCGGCTCGACCGCGTGGTCACCACGTTCATCGACGAATGGACCGTGCGCGCAAAGCGCCGCTACACCGTGGGCCGCAAGCTCGACGTGCTCGATGCGCTCGTGTCGCCCGATGCGGAGGGCCCCCTCGAAGCCCGGCTGGCGGAATTGTCGGAGTGGCTCAAGAGCAACGCCGGCCTCTCCACCGAACCGGGCATCGCGCGGGCCGATCTGGAAGCGCTCGTGATCGCGGCCGAGAAGCTGGTGCAGCTCCGCGAAAAGTCGGGGGCACAGGCGGCGGCCCGGACTCTGGCCGACCAGCTCCTCGACTCGCTCGTGGCGCTCATCCGCCGCGGCACGGGTCGCCTGGGGCTGGAATACACACCTGCCGGACTCGTGGAAGCATCGGCGGCCCAGAGTCGCGAATCCGAGCGCGTGCGACAGTCTCTGCTCGACCGCCTGCGCGGGTTTGAAGACGTGAAGACGGCCTACAAGAAAGCGCTCGGGTTCCAGAAGGAACGGCTGGACTACTTCTATCAGGAAGACACGCACCTGCTTTCGGTGCTCGATTATCAGCTGAAGAACCTCGAAGCCCGCCCCTCGGTGGAGGACGAGTTCTTCGCTGCCTGCCTCATCTACTTTCTGAAACAGCACAACTACCAGGTGGCGCCCTACGTACAACGTTTTCGCAAGGCGGTGGGCGCCTCCGACGCCGCGGCCACCTGGGGGTCCGCATGAAGCCCCGGACCGGGCTGCCGCCTCTGGTGGCCGATTCCCTGGCCGCGCTCGAGGCGCGCGAATACGACCGGGCCCTGGTGCTGCTCGAAGAGGCCGCCCTCGACAATCCCCAGGACGGCGAGCTGTCGTGTGTGGTGGCCGCCGTGGAAATGAAACTGGAGTGCCTCAGACTGTTGGAACTGTACGAGGCGTAGTGCTCGCTGAGCGCCGCCTTTTCTTTTAATCAAGGAGTGTACCGTGGCTAAGAAACAAACGTTTGCAGACAAACTGAAGCACACCTCGCAGCAGAACACCTGCCCCGTGTGCGGCGAAGCGCGCCAGCCCGTGATGATGCTTGCACCCGCAGCGTCCAAGACCGGCTCGCTGCGCATGCGCGAAAGCCGAGTGGCCGTATGCAAGTGCAACCGCAAGGAAGTGTACGGCTGACACACGGATGCCGCCTTCGTCCACCGGTGAACCCATGACGGTGATCATTCCGGAGTCCGCCCCGGTCACGCGACCGGGCACGCTCGTTCCGTATCCCGGCCCGCTGGCAGCGCGCCTCGAGCGCGAGTTTCTGCCGTTTGTCACCAAGCCGGGCCGGTACATCGGCAACGAGTGGGGCACCATTCACAAAGACCCCACGGGCAGGGTGCGCATCTGCCTGGCCTTCCCCGACGCCTACGAGCTGGGGATGAGCTACCTCGGGACGGCGATTCTCGGGCACCTCATCAACAAGTTCGACGACTGCCTTGCCGAGCGCGTGTTCGCTCCGTGGCCCGACGCCGAAGAACGCCTGCGCAAGATCCGTCTGCCTTTGTGTTCGCTGGAGACGTTCACGCCACTGTCCGAGTTCGACCTGCTCGGGTTCTCGCTCTCCTACGAACTCCTGTACACGAATGTGCTCACCATGCTCGACCTGGGCGGCGTGCCGCTGCACGCGTCCGAACGCACCGAGCACGATCCCATCGTGGTGGCGGGCGGCTCCATCGTGTACAACCCCGAGCCGATGGCGGAATTTTTCGACCTGATCGTGATCGGCGACGGCGAAGAGATCATTCTGGAGATGCTGCCCATTCTGCGCGAACGGCGCTCGGGGCGGATCAGCCGGAACGAGGCGCTGGACCGGCTCGCACGTCTGTCGGGCGTGTATCAGCCCTCCGCCTACCGCGCCACATACGATTCCGACGGCTCCTTCGAGAAGCTGTCGGCCACCGTGGCCGATCGGCCCGCTCTGGTGATGTCGCGCCAGACCATGGAGCTCAAAAACGACCACTATCCTGAAACGCCGATCGTGCCGTTCATCGAAATCACGCACGACCGCCTCGCGGTGGAAATCATGCGCGGGTGCGTGCGCAACTGCCGCTTCTGTCAGGCCGGGTACATCTACCTGCCGAAACGCGGCCGTACCACCAGCGATCTGTTGAAGCATACGATTTCGAGCCTCGAGCGCTCCGGCTGGGATGAAGTCACCCTCCTCTCCCTGCTCTCCACCGACTTCAAGGGGCTCCACGAACTCGCGGGCGAGCTCGCCGACCGGCTCACGCCACGGCGCATCGCGCTGTCGTTGCCTTCGCTCCGACCGGGCACGTTCACCGTGGAGATGGCGGAGAAGATCTCGCGCGTGCGCCGCACGGGGCTCACGTTCGCGCCCGAGGCGGGCTCCAACCGCATGCGCCGCGTGATCAACAAGATGATCACCGACGAGGACATGCTCGACAACGCCCGCTCCGCGTTCGCCGCGGGCTGGCGCCAGCTCAAACTCTACTTCATGATCGGCCTGCCGGGTGAGCGCGACGAAGACCTCGACGCCATCGTGGACCTCACGCGCAAGATCCTCGCCGTGGGCCGCGACGTGGGGGTGCGCCCGCAGGTGGCCATCACCATTTCGCCGTTCTCGCCCAAGTCCCACACTCCGTTCCAGTGGGAGCCGCAGGACACAATCGAAGAGATCGAGCGCAAACACATCTACCTGAAGCAGGCCGTGCGCAGGCTCCCGGTGAAACTCAAGCTGCGCGATCCACAGGTGTCCTTCCTCGAAGGCGTACTGGGGCGCGGCGACCGCCGGTTTGCCTCCGTGATCGAAACGGCCTGGCGCCGTGGCGCGCGGTTCGACGCCTGGCGCGAGTGGTTCAACTTTTCCCACTGGGAGAACGCGTTCGCTGAAGCGGGCCTCGAGCCCAAACGCTGGTCGGGCGCGTTGCCCGTGGATCGTCCGTTGGCCTGGACTCACATCGACAAGGGGAACATCACCACCGACTTTCTCCTGCGGCAGCGCGAACGCGCGCTGGAAGCGGCCCAGCGTCCCAAGGATGCGCCTTTGTCGCGCGAAGAGATGCCCTTTGCCGTGCCCGACGACGTCGACACCGTTCCTCCCACGGCCGTTCAGGACGACCAGGTGGAGGTGTTCTTCCCGCAGTTCGCCCCGGATGAGAAGGAAGCCTTCGGCCGCCGCCCCCGCCGCCGCATCGCGCCCACGGCGCCCGTGTCGCCTGCGCAGGCACGCATTCGCATTCGCTGGCAGAAGCACGCGCCCGTGCGGTTCACGTCGCACCTCGACTGCATGCGCGCCTTCGAACGCGCCTTCCGCCGCGGGCAGGTGCCCACGGCCTTCACCGAAGGATTCAATCCGCACATGAGGATCGCCTTCGGCCCGCCGTTGCCGCTCGGCCTGGTGTCCGACGACGAATATCTCGATCTCCAGCTCGAAGCGGTGTTCACCGACCGGCACTTTCTGCGCCTGCAGGCGTGTCTGCCCTCAGGCTTCACCGTGGCCGCCTACAAGCCCGTGTTCAACACGTCGCAGTCCCTGTCGGAGAGTCTCAACCGTGCCGACTATCACGCTGTGCTCGAACATCCGGTGGAAGACGCACCTGATCGCGTGGCGGCGTTTCTCGAAAGCACCGAGGTTCAGGTGGAACGCAAGAAGCGCGGAACCTTCGTGGACATCCGGCCTTCGGTCGTTTCGCTTTCGTCGCATCACGACGGCACGCGTCACGAATACCGATTCACGCTCAAACTGGGCGAGGCCGGAGCCGCCCGGCCGCAGGAGATTGTCGCGGCCCTTTCGGGGCTCGATCTCTCGGAGGCAGCCAAGTCGTTTACCCGCCGCCTGAAGCTGTACGCCGTGCGCGGTGGTCGAGAGCTTCTGCCGCTCGATCTGGCGTGACCCCGCGCCGGACCCCCGGGGACACGAGGGCCCTGGCAGGCCGGCTCGCCGCCCTTCGCGTTCTGCTCTCCGCGGACAACATTCCCTTCGATGTGGCGTTCGATCGCGAACTCGAACGCCGTCCTCTCGAGGCGCGTGACCGCGCCCTGGCGCGCACGCTCGCCATGGGGTCTCTCAAGCTGCGCCGGCGCCTCGACTTCATGCTCGAGCAGTTTCTCGACAAGAAACACCAGCCGCTCCCCACGGCCATTCGAGAGATCCTGCGGCTCGGAGCCTATCAGATCTCGGAGCTTTCGCGCGTGCCGGCGTTTGCTTCCGTGTCCACCTCGGTGGAACTAGCCAAGCAGTTCGGTCACCCGGGCACCTCGCGTCTCGTGAACGCCGTGCTGAGACGCTTCGCGGCTCACGACGGGACCTGGCCGTGGCCCGACGAGACCAAAGATCCGGTCGGACACCTGGCGACGCGCTATTCTTACCCCAACTGGATCGTTCGCCGGTGGCTTGACCGGCTCAGTTTTCAGGAAGCCCTGTCGCGCTGCAAGGCGGGCAATCGACGCGCCGGGGTCACGGTGCGGCTTGTGCGGGAGAGCGTTTGGTCACCCGCGCAGCTGGAGTGGCTCTCTGAACTCGAGGCCGAGTCCCGGCCGGCGCGCTGGTTTCCGGAGTATCGCTACCTTCCGGATGCGCCCGATGTGGGCCCCGTCATGGAAGAGCACGGCAACGATTGCGTGGTGCAGAATGAAGCTCAGGCGGCGTCCGTGTACCTGCTCGGCCTGGAGCCCGGGGATACGCTTCTGGACGTGTGTGCGGCGCCGGGGGGCAAACTTCTGCACGCAATGCGTTTCGTGGGGGAACACGGGCGGCTGGTGGCGCTCGACCTCCAGCCTCGCCGCGTGCGACGTCTCCTCGACAACCTGTTGCGCGTGGATGCGAAGCGCACTTTGGTGGCGCGCGCCGACGGGCGGCGACTTCCGGTGCGCCCGGTGCGGAAAATTCTCCTCGATGCGCCGTGCACGGGCCTGGGCCTTCTGCACAGACACCCCGAACTGCGCTGGCAGAAGCGCCCCGAGGATCTGCCGCGCTTGTGCGAACTGCAGACCGAACTGCTCGAGGCCGCCGTCACGGCGCTTCCAGCCGGCGGCCGGCTCGTGTACTCCACGTGCAGCACCTGCGAAGAGGAGAACGAGGAGCAGATCGAACACCTTCTGGCGCGCCATCCGGAGCTGTCCATCGTCGATCCACGCCCCTTGCTCCCGGAAGGCGTGACCGCCTCCGCGCACTGGGTCAATCTGCTGCCCGATCCGCCGCGTCTCGACGGGGCGTTCGCATGCGCACTGGACAAGTCGTAACCTGGCCCGGGCCGGGCCTTTGGAGCGATCCCGTCTCACCCCTTGCAGCCGGCTCGGGCGGCGGGTAGTTTCCTTCCGAGTCGAGAACGTTGCGACATGAAACTCAAAATTGCACTGTGGTGGGCGGGTACACTGATTCTGGCGGTGCTGGTCATGGACCAGTTCGTCATGCCGGCCTTCGTGCGCCGCGGCGAAGAATTCCGCATGCCCGACATCACGTCGCTCTCCACTGAAGACGCGCGCGCCCGCGTGGAGGAATTGGGGCTCGAACTGCACATCGCGGGATCCGAGTACAGTCCGGCACGCCTCGAAGGCACTGTGCTGTCGCAGGAGCCCCCCGCCGGCACCATCGTGCGCGAGGGGGCCGCTCGCATGGGGTGGTTCGACCTGTCCAC
>DAIOGN010000039.1:0-3189 GCA_036745245.1 Candidatus Zixiibacteriota bacterium | reverse complement strand
CATGGTGAAGGTGGGACGCCCGGTGGCCGTGGTCGTCTCCAAGGGGAGCGAGCTGGTGCGCGTACCGTACCTGGTGGGCGTCACGGTGCGGCAGGCTCACCTGTCACTCTCCGACATGGGACTGGTGCCCGGCGATGTCGACTGGGGGTACTCCGACTCGCTGCCCGCCGACGTGGTGCTGGAATCGCAGCCGGGGCCGGGCACGCTCATTCCCAAGGGCGGTCGGGTTTCGCTTCTGGTGAATCAGGGAGGCGTGCAGGATACGTTGAAGATGCCCAACCTCGTGGGCACGGCGCTCGATCAGGCGAGCGTGAAGCTGGCCACGTTGGGACTCGAGCTGGGCGTGGTGATTCGGCAGCATTCAAAGGACCTGATTCCGGGCACGGTGCTCGAGCAGTCGGAGCCGGGCGGCGCTTTGGTGAAGCGCGGCGACGTGATCGACGTCGTCGTGGCGGCCCGGGAAGGCGACATCTGATGAGGCGGGTGGCGCCCTCGATCATCGCCGGCGACTTCGGTCGTCTGGCCGAGTGCGCCCGGTCGGTGGAACAAGCTGGTGCAGACTGGCTCCACATGGACGTGATGGACGGGCACTTCGTCCCCAACCTCACGTTCGGCCCCGATGTGGTGCAGGCGGTGCGCAAGGTGACCAAGCTGCCGCTCGACACGCACCTCATGATCTCCGAACCGCATCGCTATCTCGAGCGTTTCGCGCAGGCCGGCGCCGATCCGATTTCGGTGCACATCGAAGCGTGTCCCGATCCGCGCGGAGTGCTGGCGGCGATCCGCGGTCTGAACGCGAAGGCGGGGCTCGCTCTCAATCCTCACACGCCGCTTTCGGATGTGGAACCGTTCTTCGCCGACATCGACCTGCTTGTGGTGATGAGCGTGCAGCCCGGATTCACCGGGCAGAGTTTCATGCCCTTCGTGCTCGAGAAGGTACAGCGCGCTGCCGCGTGGAAGAAAGAACACGGAGCCGGGTTTCTCGTGGAAGTGGACGGCGGCGTTCACACCGGTAACGTGAAGTCGGTGTGGGACGCCGGGGCCGACGTGGTGGTGGCGGGCGCCTCAGTGCTGCGAACGCCCGACTACGCGGTCGCCATGCGCGCACTGCGCGACGCATGAAGCTCCGCGTTCGCGTCGCCTTCGCCCTGTGCACGCTGGCGATCTGTACGGCGGCGCACGTGGCTCGCGCACAGGACAACCTGTGCGGCATCACGCCACAGTCGGCGCGCACCATCGCCTTCGAAATGATCAAGCAAACCGAACACGCCTACGACTCGATATCGTCCGCCTACTACGTCTCTGTGCTCGCGTCGCGGTTGTCTCCGTACTACGTAGTGTTTTTCTACCTCAAGGGCATGGTGGTGGGCGAAATAGAAGTGGATCTCTGCGGTCGGGGGGGGACGCCTCACCCGGGACTGCGCTACGTCGCCGAGTCCGACCTGCCCGCAAGTCGCCTGATTCTCGAGCCCGACCAGGCCTTCGCAAAGCTCAAGGCCGCCACCGGTAAGACCGCGGCATTCGGCTCGCGCGTGTTTCCGTTCGGAGTGGTTCATGCTCCCGCCGAACTTGAAGCCATCGACTTCTGGTGGTTCCTGCTCGATGAGACAGGCACCTGGCACTACTTGAACAGGCTGGGCGAGCCTGTGAAGCCCGCCCCGAAGTGACCGCGTAAGTCGCCACCTGGCCATAGCTTACACCTGAGCCAACACGGCTCAGATTCTCTTTGGTGATTCCCCCCGGGTCGCATAAATTGCTGGGTTTGCGGCACGATGTGCGGCAGGACCACCGCGTATCTATAGCTGCTCCAACGAGTTTCATGTTCAGCGAACTAACAGGCAAACTCGAAGGGGTGCTCAAAACCCTTCGAGGCCACGGCAAGCTCACCGAGAGCAACATCGAATCGGCCCTCAAGGAGGTGCGTCGCGCCCTCCTGGAAGCCGACGTGCATTTCCGCGTGGTGAAAGAGTTCGTCGCCCGCGTGAAAGATCAGGCGCTCGGGCAGAAGGTGCTCACCAGCATCACGCCCGGTCAGCTCATGGTGAAGATCGTGCACGACGAGCTCGTGGCTCTTTTGGGACAACGTGCCGTCGATCTCGAACTGTCGGGCTCTCCCGCGGTGGTGCTGCTCGTGGGTCTGCAGGGTTCGGGCAAGACCACCGCGTCGGCCAAGCTGGCGCTCCACCTGCGCAAGATGGGTCGCAAGCCGGCTCTCGTGGGAGCCGACGTGTATCGTCCGGCCGCCAAAGATCAACTGCGAACGCTGGCCACCAGCCTGAACGTTCCCTTCTACACCTCCGATCTCGATCCGTGCGGGATTGCGCATGAAGCCGTCGAGTGGGCGCGTCGCGAGAATTACGACACGCTTCTGGTGGACACTGCGGGTCGCCTCCAGATCGACGCCCCGCTTATGGACGAGTTGAACCGGCTGGTCGCATTGCTCAAGCCGGCCGAGATTCTGTACGTCGCCGACGCCATGTCGGGTCAGGAAGCGGTCAACGTCGCGCAGGCCTTCCACGAGCGTCTGAAGATTTCGGGAGTGGTGTTCTCCAAGATCGACGGCGACGCCCGCGGGGGCGCCGCGCTTTCGATCCGCGAGGTCACCGGCATTCCCATCAAGTTTCTCTCCACGGGCGAGAAGCCCACAGATCTCGAGCGCTTTCACCCCGACCGACTGGCGTCGCGCATTCTGGGGATGGGCGACGTGGTCACGCTGGTGGAACGAGCCCAGGAGGCGGTGGATTTCAAGGAAGCCGAACAGCTCGCCCGCAAGATGGAGAAGTCTTCGTTCAGCTTTGAAGACTTCCTCGTGCAGTTGAAGCAGTTCAAGAAGATGGGCCCGATTCAGGACGTACTGGGCATGATCCCCGGCTTGGGCGGCTCGAAACTTTCGGGCCTGCAGGTCGACGAGCGCGGCCTGGTGCGGGCGGAAGCCATGATCCACTCGATGACCCCCGAGGAGCGTCGTCGCCCCGAGATCATCAACGGATCGCGGCGCAAGCGCATCGCCACGGGCTCCGGCACCACCGTGCAGGATGTGAATCGCCTGCTCAAGCAGTTTGCGGCCATGCAGAAGATGTTCCGCACCCTTACGAACACGAAGGGGAAGTTCCCGGGCGGATCGCGGCGTTTGTCCATCCCCGGGTTCTGAGAGAAATTAGAATCAAACACACGTGTAAGCCAAAGGAG
>DAIOGN010000038.1:0-23679 GCA_036745245.1 Candidatus Zixiibacteriota bacterium | reverse complement strand
GCGCCAGCCGGAGTTCGGCGTTCACCAACCCGGCGAATCGCCAGCGCCCGGCCCCAGCCGTGGCGGCCGACAGGAAAGAGCTGCCGACGCGCCCCGCGCCTGGCGCGATGTCAGTCTGGCCGTTCCCCTGGCCGGTGTCCTCATCGGCAGCCGCCGCCGTTGCGCCCTTCTTCTTGGCGCGTCCGGCAGGCGCGGAGAAGGTCTGGCGGTCGAACAGCGCCCGTGCGGGCAGCACCAGCAGAAACGCGAGCCCCAGCCACATGAGGCGGGTGCCCGTGGACCGGGCGTCCCATTCAACTCCATGCCACTCGAAGGTCGAGAGATTCACCCGCTCTCCGTCCCCGCGGATATTGACGCCCAGCGACACCCCGTCGCGATCCGGATCGAACTCCGGAAAGGCCGTCTGGCACGCCGACCCAATCTGCTCCATGGCCAGCATCGTGCCCGTCGGATCGGCCACACCACCTGAACCGCCCTTGCCGGGCATGCCCGCGATCAGAAGCGCAGTCCACAGGAAGTAGTACACCACGTTCCCGAAGCCGCCGCGCAGCCAGCGCACGGTTTCGAACAACACGGCCAACGCGGCCACCAGCGCCATCATGGGCAGGGACAACAGCACGAATGGAAGCACCAGAGCTACCAGGTCGATCTGCGTGGATTCGCCCCGAATCAGCTGGGTGATGCCTGCCGCCACGATGCTCACGGCGATGATTGTCTCCAGCACAGCCAGGTTGCTGATGAACTTCGAAAGCAAGTACCGGCCGCTGGTCGTGCGCGTGGCCGCGAGGATTTCCCCCACCCGCGTGCGGATGTCCCGCGCGATCGAGTTCTTCACCAGGTAGAAACCAGCGAGGCCGAGAAAGACCGTGGTCTCGAGAGCCACGAGCGTGCCCACCCAGGCCGAGTTGTACACGCCGCGGTATTCGCCCATGCGCAGGGTGGAGTACACCGAGCCGTTCGGGGGCACGAACATGTACGCGGCCCAGAGTGTGATGCCCAGCGTGAGTAGAAACCCGAACCGGCGCGTCCGCTCCCGGTAGTCGGCCAGTGCCAGGCGTAGAGTGAGCGGTAGGCTCAAGTGCGCACTCCTCCCGGTTCCCAGATGGCCTGCAGGTATACGTCTTCCAGATTCGGCGACACGTTTCGAGCCGCAGGGTCCGGGGGTTCGTTCGAAAGGACGCGCACGGTCACTCCATCCTTCCGGTGAACAGACGACGACACCGCGAATCGCTTCCGGAGGTCCGGCAGCTGGGCGACCGGCGCGAGCCACTCCCACACCTGGCCTTCGGCGCGGGACAAAAGCGCCCCCGGTTCGTCGTGGAGCTTCAGCGAGCCGGCCTTGATAAGCGCGATGTGTCCCGCCACGGCCTCCACGTCTGAAACGATGTGCGTCGACAGGATGATGATCCGCTGAGTGGACAACTCCGAGAGCAGATCGCGAAACCGTACGCGCTCGCCGGGATCGAGTCCTGCGGTGGGCTCGTCCACGATGAGCAGCTGCGGGTTGTTCAGGAGCGCCTGCGCAATCCCCACACGCTGACGCATGCCTCCGGAGAACCCACCCAGCGGCCGCTTGCGCGCGTCGGCGAGGTTCACGAGTAGCAGAAGTTCGTCGATGCGCGACTTCGCTTCTCTGCGGCCGAGCCCCTTGGCGGCCGCCATGTACTCCAGGAATTCCAAGGCGTTGAGGTTGGGATAGACGCCGAAGTCCTGCGGTAGGTAGCCCAGCACCGATCGCAGCGCCTCGGGGTGGCTGGCGATGTCCACACCGTTCCAGTACACAGCGCCCTCGGTCGGCGTGGACACGGTGGCCAGCATGCGCATGAGCGTGGACTTGCCGGCGCCGTTGGGTCCCAGAAGTCCCAGCACGCCCGGCCCGATGTCCAGGCTGAACTGCCTGAGCCCCCACAGACCGCCTCCGTATTGCTTCCCGAGGCTCTCGATTTTGAGATGCATGAGGAGTAGTTACGTCGCTCGCTGCCGAAAGTTGAGCGCAGAGTGTGGCACCTCACGGGCGCCCGATCCCGCGGCGCCAATCTGAGGCGACCGCGAAAAGCACAAGCGCAGACGCCGGGGTGGACTCTAGTTTATGACTGAAGCCATGGACGACGAAACCACCGTGATCTGCCCCTACTGCGGGCAGCCCAACGTGATCGCGCTCGACTGGGGAGGCGCCACACGCCAGGAGTACGAAGAAGACTGCCAGGTGTGCTGCCGCGCCTGGCTCGTGCGCGCGCTCATGGAGACGGCTCGCGGTGATGGGTTCTCGGCACTGAGTCTCGTGCGCGTGGTGCTCGATCCGGACGGAAACACCGAGGTGGCGCTGGAGCGGCTGGAGGATTGAAATTGGAGTCAGTGGCAGACTAATCCGGACAGGTGCCTGCCGCCCATCCGTCGGCGCACGCGCGATTAATTTGCCTCTGACCCCATTTATTTCTGCTTCTTCGCCACCGCCTTCAGCTTGTCCTTCTGGCGCTTGATCTCAGCCTCTGAGGCCGGATACGAAAGTACCGTATCCCGCACGGACCGCGCCCGCGCGCTATCGCCCAGGCGCTCGAACAGCTCCGCGCGGTGAAAGTCCACTTCGATGTAGTTGTACCAACCCTGTCCGGAGTCCGCCTGCAACCGCGCCTTCAATGAATCAAACACCTCCAGCGCCTCCGAATCCCGACCCATCGCGTACAGCGCATACGCCTGCCCCCACAAAAACGCCTTCCCTTCGGGGTACACGGCCTGCCACTCGCGCGCCAGTGCCAGGGCCGAATCGTACATTTTCCGATGCATGTGAATGGCCGCCAGGCCCGCCGCCGCCGCGCCTCGTGACAGCCACCCTCGCTCGAGCGCCACGTGCATTTCCGCGATTCCCTTGGTCTTGTCATCCTTCACCACCAACGGCAGCCAGTTGATGAACTCCGACTTGGCCGACTTCCAGTAGTGGTAGGAGCCGAGGCCGATGTAAACATCCATGCAGGTGGAGTCCGCCTCAATCGCGCGCTCATAGGCTCCTCTCGCGTTGAGCCCCCGTTTCAGGGCCGCGAACCACGACCCGAACCGCCCCTCCCAGACCGCACGATAGCCGTACACATGGCCAAGACAACACAGGGCCCATGCGTCCTCTGGCTTCGACTTCAGCCAGGACTTCGCGCGTGACTCAGCGATGTCCAGCAGAGTCCAGAACTCCTCCTCGCGTGAATACAGTTCATTGTCCACCATCTCCACGTTGAGCGTGGCGGCCTGCATGAGCGGACCCATCGGATGCTGGGGCTCCACCACGCTCAGACTCGCAAAGAGAGACTCGGCGTGACGGTAGTCCTCGATCGCGTTGGCATACACGCCTTCGCTGATCGTTACATAATGGCTCTTCAACAGCTCCGGAACATCGGGCACGGTCAACGTATCTCGAAAGCGCGCATAGCGCAGCGCACGAAACGTGACGGAATCCTCTGGCGGGGGTCCCACACTGTCGTCGGTGGACACCACACTTTCGGCGTTGGCCACCGCCGAAGAAAGCACCCGGTCACCCTCCGCAACGGATGTGTCCCAAGATTGCGCACCCGAATCGGCCGTCGCGAGCAACAGACACAACCACACCGCACCGATACTTCCAATGGGGGGAATCGAAAGAACCATGCAAGGAGGCTTACCCATGCGCACCCTTCGAGTCTTCATCGTCCTCGGACTGGTAGCGCTGATCGCTGCGTTCGTGGGATGCTCCGACGAAGCCAAGGTCGTCAATGAAGCAGGCCTAACACCCGATCAGCAGGCCGTAACGGACCTGGTCAACCAGGCGGCGGAGTTCCAGCACGACGTCGTTTCGCATACCGTTCCCGACACGACAGCAACGGCTGTGTCCGGGGCGTCCGGCGCCGCGGCGCCTGAGGCGCGTTTCTGGTGGCGGCAGTACACAAGCGCCAGCCGGCAGGTCACGGTGAACACGCACCCGGTCGATCAGGACCATACCTATCCCTGGTCGGACGTGACGGTTCGCAGTACGTTTTCGGGCTTCCTGCACATCGTGCGCCGCGATTCCACCGGTGACTACACCCGCGCGTCGCAGCCGATCACCGACGTCTTTACCCAATACGCCACCTTCGAGCAATGGTTTTCGGCCAGCTCGCCCAATCGTGGCTGGCGGAGCACCGAGATTTCCAACATTCTCGGCGGTCCCGAGTCCACGGACCTGGACCTCGCGTCGCTGCATGTGAATCCCGCCACGAGCGCGGATCGCACCTTCGACAGCCAGAACTTCATGGCGCTGTACGATCCCGCCAACCGCGTCACGGTCGAAGAGGACGAACAGGTGTATCTCATGGTGCAGTCGGGCTCGGGCACCAACCGGCTGTTCCGTCATGACTGGTCCGATGACCAGGCCGTGCGCGTGGAGATGGCCAATCAGGATCTCGGGTTCTACAGCGATGCTCTGGTGACGCCGTCTTCGCTCTCCACGGCGCAGACGAGGCGACATTTCGTGATCGATGCGATCGCCCCGGATGTGATCGAACTGGGCGCCACCTACGACGCCATCATCTGGGCCCTGCCGTACGTCGTCACGTCGAGCGGCAACCCGCAGTAAGCGTCAGCTCTTTGGCTTCTTCACAGGGCGGCCAGCACGGCCGCCCTTTTTTGTTTTGGGCCGGCGTGCCGATTCCATCTCCGCCAGCACTCTCCAGAGCGGGGGCATGGCGCGGGGTCGGCCCGATCGTTCAAAGCCCCGGGAGAATCGCCCCGACTCGATGTCTTTCCACAGCCCTTTGAGCGCTCGCTCGAAGGCGGGTCCGAAGAGTTTCGGGGTAGCGGCCGCCGAACCGGCCGCGGCACAGTCCGAAATCTCCCGCCAGAATTTCTCCACGCCGCCTCGAGCAAGCAGCCCTGTGAGCCGCTCGAGTTGTCCCACCGTTTCGAGCCAGGCGTGCGCGGGCGGAACGCCGCCTCGAATCATGATGCGCGAAACCTGCGCCGTCAGGCCCAGAAGGCCGCCGCACAGGAGCGCCTGCTCGCCGAACAGATCGCCCAGCGCCTCCAGCCTGGGCGTGGTGTCGTAGAGTGGCGAAAGTCCAAGCCTGCGTGCCAGGGTGCGGGCACGGGAGCCCGCCCTGCCCGTCTGGTCTCGGGCCACAGCCAGAAACGCCGACATTCGCCCGCCGGCCTCGAGATCGCTCCCGGGTCCGTGTGGCGCCACCAGTACCACATCCTGTTCCGCCTTCAAGGGGGTGGGGAAGACCAATGGATAGCCTGCGGCGAATACAACGAGGCAATCCGGCTGCATGTGCCGCTTCAAGTTCATGAAGACTTTTCGCCCCGCCTGGTCGGGAACCAGGAGTGCAACGACCGCGCTCCCCTTCACTGCCTGTTCGGGCGTGTCCACTTCGTAGCCCAGCTTGCGCGCCTCGCGCCGGGACTTGCTCCCGGGACGAAGTCCAACAACGAGTCGAAAGCGGCTCCGTGACAGCCTCCGCGCCCAGGCGCGACCCTGACTTCCGAAGCCGATGATTGCTGTTTTTTGACCGGTCATGTTTGCCGATTCGGAACGTCTTTAATATCAGCAGGTTAACGTTTGCGTTCGAGAACAGTCAACAGTCTCGCACCGCGCGTGCACGCGTGTAGAAACAATTCCCAGGTTTCAACATATGGTGGCAACTTGTGGGAGCCTCACAGCTTTTGGTGTGGATACGTCGACGCCCTTCCTGCAACGTTTGCGTGGCGAAACGGTAAGTGATTGATTCCAAGCGCCATGCAATCTGCGATTCGTAATATGAATGTAACCCGTTGCGTTCCATGGCTGAATGCACAGCGTGTGGATTATTATCCTGGCACCCCTTGACAAAGGTGCCTGGCCGGGTTTACTTGATGCCCGTCTAACCTGCTGTACACTAACAGGTTAACATAGCAACACGTGCACATCGTGTTGACAGGCTGTGGAGAACTCGCAAGACGCTGTCGCATCATCACATGGCACCGCACAAAAACACGGCGAAGCTGTGGATGAATGCTCGGGACAGCGCCCTCCGGATTCTCTAAGCTTCTGAACTTTAACAATCTACAAGCCTCAAGCAAGTGTGGACAAGTTGTGGAGTCCCAGGAAGGGAGTATTGTACCAATGGAGAATGTCGCCGTCCACGGATCGGCAAAACGAGCTTGGCTGGACTGTCTTTCGCTCATCTCTCCGAGAGTCAAGAAACAGACGTATCACACCTGGTTTCAACCAGTTAAACCTGTTGGCTTCGAGGGCAGTCAGCTGGTGCTCGAAGTGGCCAACCAGTTTGCAGTGGATTGGATCCAGGAGCACTTTCAGAGCCTGCTCACGGAGGCGGTGCGTGAGCGGGTAGCGCCCGACGCCTCCTACGTCTTGAGAGCGCGCGACCAGCGCGGCGCAAAGACCGCACCGGCCCGGGGGGACGAATCCCAGCTTTCTCTCGATGTGGATATGAACGAGGCTGAGCCTGTGGCCGTGGCTCCACTCGCCGACGCCCACCGCGTGGTCGTACCGCCCTCCAACGGCGGAGGAAACGGACATCGGGGTGGGCCGCCGCCCGTGACCACCACCACTCTGGCGCCAGGCCAGCAACGCCCTGGTGGACCGCCGCATGCGGCCACAACCACACTGGCGCCAGGCCAGCAACGGCCCGCTGTGGGACTGCCCCTGTCGGATCGCTACACGTTCGACACGTTCGTGGTGGGCGAGTCCAACCAGTTTGCGCACGCAGCCGCCCTGTCCGTGGCCGAGTCGGGGGGAACCTCGAAATTCAACCCCCTGTACATGTATGGCAAAGTGGGGCTCGGAAAGACTCACCTCGCGCAGGCCATCGGCCACCTGGTCCTCGAGCTCAATCCGCGGGCGAGGGTCGTGTACGCCACGAGCGAAAAGTTCACCAACGACTTCATCACCTCGCTCTCGGCCGGCAACACCCACGAGTTTACCCAGCGCTACAGAACTGTGGATCTCCTGATCGTTGACGACATTCAGTTTTTCGCCGGCAAAGAGTCCACCCAGGCCCAGTTCTTCCACACGTTCAACGACTTGTACCAGAACGGCCGGCGTATCGTGCTCACCTCCGACCGGCCCCCCAAGGAGATCTCGGGCCTGGAGGAGCGGCTCTTGTCGCGCTTCGGGGCTGGACTGGTCACCGACATTCAGCCGCCCGACCTCGAAACGCGTATCGCCATTCTCAAGAAGAAAGTGGAAAACGAGCAGATCGACGTTCCCGAGGAATGTCTGCACTACATCGCCGATCACATTACGTCGAATATTCGTGAGCTGGAGGGATCGCTGGTCAGGCTTCTGGCGGTGGCGTCACTGTGTGGCAAGGACGTGACACTGGAACGCACCCGCGAAGTGCTCCAGGACACCCTGGATGCCAGGCGCCCTCCGCTCACGATTGAGACCATCCAGAAGGTCACCTCCGAGCATTTCGGGCTGCCGCTGGAGTCGATGTGGATGAAGAAGAAGACCCAGGAGATCGTGACCGCGCGCCAGGTGGCCATGCATCTGGCCCGGGAGCTTGTGGGCTCGCCTCTCAAGTCGATCGGTGCGAAGTTCGGCGGCCGCGATCACTCCACGGTGATCCATGCCTGCGCTCAGGTGTCCGAACGCATGAAGGCCGACCCTGGTTTCAAGCAGCATATTGACCAGATCGTGAGTAAACTGTATAGCTGATCGGGGTATCCACGGACGCCTGTGGGGACCCTGGGATTCCTCTGGACAGGTCCCGTGGAAGGGATGTTGTCCACTTCGGGAGTGTGTTTTCAAGATGTTGTCGACGTGGTCTGTGGACCCTCTTCAGTGGCCAAGCTGCTGGGGGACAGGATGATTCCGGAGTGATTGTGACATCATCACATCCCCACAGGCCTTATGATGATTGATATAGATTTAATTGGATGATTATGAAAAGCATTTACCTGTGCAGAACGCAGAGATGAGGTCCACATGAAGTTTCAGTGTACACGTGCCCAGCTGGCCGATGCTCTTTCACCGGTGCTCTCCGTGGTACCGGCCAAGTCCACCTTGCCCATCCTCTCCCATGTTCATCTCGAGGCGGATCAGGTGAAGAGGCGCCTCAAGCTGGCGGCTACCGATCTGGATCTCTCGCTGTCCGCGGATGTGGAGGTGTCGGTCGACAAGGGGGGAGCCATCACGGTTCCAGCCCGCACTCTGGCCGAACTCGTCCGTGAACTTCCCGAAGGGAATATTGCATTCGAGGTGATCGGCGGCCGGCTGGAGCTGCGGTTCGCGCACGGGCACCACATCATCGCCGGTACGCCGGCCGAGGAGTATCCCGGCCTGCCGGAGATCAATCTCAAGAAGGCCATTCGTTTGCCGGCGGGCGATTTGTTGCGCATGATCCGCAAAACCATCTTTGCAGTATCGCGCGACGAGACCAGGCCGGCCTTGAACGGCGTGCTCTGGGAAACTCACGGCGATGCCATGGTGATGGTGGCCACCGACGGCCATCGGATGGCCAAGATCGAGCGCCCCAACACCAAGCTCTCGGGTCAGGGAGGCGACTTGATCATCCCGCCCAAGATCCTGGAGATGGTTCTGAAGTATGCCAAGGACGACCAGGAGATTGGCGTGGTGTTTGGAGAAAGCCATGTCATCTTCGACCTCGGCCGTATGGTGCTCACTTCGCGCTTGATCGAGGGCCCCTACCCGAACTACCGCCAGGTGATTCCCTCGGATGCCACCAAGAATCTTTCCGTGAAGACCGGGGACCTGTTCGGCACGGTGCGACGGGTGTCGATTCTGTCGAATTCGCTCACGCACCAGGTGCGGTTCTCCTTTAAGTCCGGCGGCGTGGAACTGCGTTCGGCCAACGCCGACCTGGGCGCGGAGGCCAAGGAAACGCTCGATGCCGACTACAAGGGCGATCCTCTGGATGCGGGCTACAACGCCAACTACATGCTCGACATCCTCAAGCAGATGGACACCCCGCGGGTGCGACTCGACCTCAACTCCAACGCCTCCGCGGCCGTGATGCGCCCGGAGGATGAAGTGGAGACCGCGGCGAATCCCGAAAAGGATGAAGACTATCTCTGTCTGATTATGCCGCTGCGGCTGTCCGACTGAGGCTTTCCGGGCGGTTCGGGGCATGACACAGCCTGCGCCACAGGGACGCGGGTACGAGGCGCAGTCGTACTGGAGAGAGAGGCTGGAGCGCGACTTCAGCCTGGTGGGCGTCGGCTACAGAGCCCTCGGGGCGGCGTTCAATCGCTGGCAGTATCGCGGCTACCTTCGCAACCTGGAATGGGCCCAGGAGCGCTTCGGGTTCAACCTCGGGCGCAATTCCATTCTCGAATGCGGTCTCGGCACCGGGTTCTTTCTCGACTACTACGAGCGCCTGGGGAACGGAGATTTCACCGGCCTCGACCTGACGGAGATCAGCGTTGAGAACGCGCGGAAACGGTTTCCGGGGCGGACGTTCCGTCAGGCCGATCTCTCGGATCCCGGATTGGACCTGGGTGAGCAGTACGACATCGTAACGGCCTTTGCCGTATTGCTGCACATCACTGACGATGCGGCCTTCGGTCGGGCGATGCACAATCTCTGCCGTCACAGCAAGGAATGGATTCTGATCTCCGACCCCTTTCCTCGCCGCCGGCACAATCCGGGCGTGGCCAGTCACAATGTTATTCGGTCGCATAGTGAGTACGAGTCTGCGCTGGCGGCGGGCGGCTTCGAGATTGCCGGCGTGGTGCCGGTGTTCGCGCTGCTCACGCCGCCGAGGTCCGATGCCCGGCTGTGGTTCTATTTTTGGAGTGTGGTGTTGCGCGTCCTGACCTTGACGGAGCTTACGGGGTACCTGGCGGGCGCGTGCTTCTATTGGCTCGACGGCATCCTGATCCGGTGGTTCAAAGTGGATGTTTCGCTCCGGCTGTTGGTGGCGCGGCGGAAGGCTGACGCGCGCTAGCGCACAGATTCGCTCCCGCGTGTTGCAACCGCCCTGCCGATTGGGAGAGGGGGATCGTGGAGAAGAGCGTGCAGGATCTCAGGCGGCAGAACTGGAGGGACATTGCACGGAACTCCCTGGCGGTACGAGCCAGCTTAGCGTATCATGAGAGATATCACAGCCTGCCCAGGTGACGGCTAAGAGCTACAGGCAGTCGGGTCGGCTGATCAACTCGCTTGATTCACATTATTCCACGTCGGTGGGCGACAACCTCTTTCAGTGGGACGACCGCGGCGTTGACGGCAGCTGCGTGGACGATGGACCCTACATCGTGCTCGTGGAGGCCGAAGGGGAACGCGCACAAAGGGAATGTGTTGTTTTTGATCAGTAAGGCTTCGCGTGCCGATTGACCGGACTACTATCGATTCCATTCTCGGTTCTTGTGAGTGCGCGTAGCTCTCGACCTAGGAATGAAAGCGACTCTCGGGTAAGTTCTGAAATGCCACCAACATCCTTCCCAAGGATCGCACGTGGCTGCGTCCACGCTTTGTCGAACCAGCCAAACTGCGAGTGCGTGACGCTTGAGTTTGGCCGAGCATCATTGTCAGGCGGCTCCAACTGGATGCTCGTCACTGCATTCACAATTCTGACCGTACTTACATCGGCTTCCCCCGCATTAGCCCAACCTGGCCCGCTCGATTCGATCGCGGGCTGGCATTCCGCAGACCCGGGCAGCTCTTCGTCGGCCTGGGGTGATGTGGACGGGGATGGGGACCTGGACCTGGCGATGGGGAATAGGATCTTCTTTAATCACAAAGGGACTTTGAGTTCGACTGCGGGTTGGACTTCTGCGGACGTGGGCCTCCTCCGAAGCATCGCCTGGGGTGATGTGGACGGGGATGGTGACTTGGACCTGGCAGCCGGCCGTCAGAACCACCCGAACAGGGTCTACTTCAACCAAAATGGCAGTCTGAGCTCGGTTGCCGGCTGGAGCTCTGCAGACTCCGTCCAGACCTTTGGCATCGCCTGGGGCGACGTGGATGGGGACGGGGACCTGGATCTTGCAGCAGCCAATCTCCATCGGCCGAACAGGGTCTATTTCAACCAAGAGGGCGCGCTGGATTCAGTTGCGGGTTGGAGTTCTACATCGGCAGACGCGACTACCAGCGTTGCCTGGGGGGACGTGGATGGGGACAAAGACCTGGACTTGGCAGTAAGCAATTCAGGCCAGCCGAACAGGCTCTACGTCAACCAGAACGGGACCCTGAACTCAGTTGCGGGCTGGAGTTCTGTAGAGTCTGACTCAACCATGAGCGTAGCCTGGGGTGACGTTGATGGAGATGGGGACCTGGATCTGGCCGCAGGTAATTGGAGCCAGCCTAACCGGATTTATCTGAACCAGGGTGGGGCACTGAGTTCAGTTGCGGGCTGGAGTTCTGCGGATTCAGCCACGACTACCCAGGTGGCCTGGGGTGATGTGGATGGCGATGGGGACCTGGACCTCGCAGCAGCGACTTACTTCGGCCCGTCGAACAGGGTCTATTTTAACCAGAACGGTGCACTTAGCCCGGTAGCGGGTTGGAATTCCACCGAGTCAGACGTGACAAACCATTTGTCCTGGGGTGACGTGGATGGGGACGGGGACCTGGACTTAGCGGTGGGAAACCAAAACCAACCGCATAGGCTTTACTTCAACCGGAACACTGCTTTGATCTCGCTCGCGGACTGGATCTCCACAGAACTGAACTTAAGCACTGCCGTAGCCTGGGGTGACGTGGACCTGGACGGGGACCCCGATCTGGCAGTGGGCAATCTCAATCAGCCCAACAGGATCTATTTCAATCAAAACGGGGTGTTGGAGAACCAAGCGGGCTGGAGCTCCGCAGAATCGGACCAAACCCGTGATGTGGATTGGGCTGACGTGGATGGAGATGGGGACTTGGATCTGGCCGCAGGTAATTCCGGCCAGCCGAACAGGGTCTATTTGAACCAGGGCGGCATATTGAGTCCGGTTGCGGATTGGAGTTCCGCGGAATCGGACACAACTATCAGTTTAGCCTGGGGCGACGTTGACGGGGATGGGGATCTGGACCTGGCCGTAGGTAATTCCAGGCAGCCTAACAGAATCTACTTCAACCAGAACGGGACATTGGACCCCACAGCGGGCTGGAGCTCCGTAGAATCGGATCAGACTCTTGACGTAGCCTGGGGAGATGTGGATGGGGACGGCGATCTGGACCTGGCCGTAGCCAATTACAGCGAGCCTAGCAGGATCTACTTCAATGAGAACGGCGTTCTAAGCCAGCTGGCGGGTTGGAGCTTTGCTGAACAGGGCCGTACACAGGGATTAGCCTGGGGTGATGTGGATGGAGACGGAGACCTGGATCTGGCCGTAGGATCTTCCGTCCAGCCAAAAAGGATCTACTTCAACGACAACGGCGTGTTGAATTCGGTAGCTGGCTGGAGCTCCGCAGAGTCGGACAATACCGTCAACGTAGTTTGGGGTGACGTGGATGGAGACGGCGACCTGGACCTGACAGCATGCAATTATGAGGGGCCGAACAGGATCTATTTCAATCAAGGCGGTGTCCTGGGCTCGGCAGCGGGCTGGAGTTCTCCGGCGACTGCAGAGCCTAGCTATTCAAGAAGCGTTGCCTGGGCCGATATGGATGGGGATGGAGACCTCGACCTGGCCGAGGACAATTCCCTTCCGACCATCAGGATCTATATCAACGGTCAGCGGCAGAAGCTGGAAAGCGCACGGCATCTTCCCAATTCGCCGGCATACGTGACGGAGATCACTCCCCTTAGCCCGGGCTCTCCGACTGGAGAGATGCTCTTCGCCATGAGCCTGGTCGATAGACAGAGCGATCGAGCGTCCATACGTATCGATTTCTCACCACTCGGCGGCGGCCTTTGGCTGCCAGCCACCATTGCAGAAGACATGCGCTCTCTGAGCACTTCCCCTGTAGGGTCGTCACACACGTTCACGTGGGACACCGACGCCGACGGGGCCGATGGTTACAATGTGTGGCTTCGTGTACATACATCGTCGAACCCGGATCATGCCGGGCTTATTCAATGGCCGGCGCAGACGTATCTCTACAGGGTGGGCCGGATTGACAGCAGGCCAGAGGTTGAACTCCTCTACCCCCGCCCCAAGGCAATCGTGAGTGGATCCCTCATGCTGGCGGGAAGGGCCTGGGATGCGACAAACTTCCAATCCGTTTCACTGGCACTAGCTGGGACACACGATACGACACGCTGGACACCGATATTTGCCTCCACTATCTCAATGCCGGCACCGGAGTACCTGGCGGCCGTGGATGTCAGTCGCTTCGCGACAGGTGATTACATTTTGAGAACCCTTGCCTCTGATGCTCGAGGGCATACAAGAACTCTCGATAGAATCATCTCGATTACAGTCACGAATTCTGGAAGCCCCTCCGTAGGCCACTCCTACCCTGCTAGAGGTCAAAGTAACGTTCCGCGCAACGCTCCCGTAGTGGTCCAGTTTGACTCGGACATGAATCAGTCGGCCATCCTGAGTGAGACCTTCAATCTGTTCTCCGAAACCGGGACTGCTTACAGGGACGCCACCTACGATTACTCCACGCGCACGCTGACCCTGGGTCCGCCCACTCAGTACGAAGAGAACCTGTTTCATTACGCTGTGGTCGGCGCCGACTTTCAAAGTCAGGAGGGTCATCCGCTGGGAGGAGAGTATGCCCTGGCCTTTACCACATGCGAGGACGCGCCAAGTGCTTCCATCGATCGCATGGTGCCGGCCCGGGGCCAGAGGAGCGTGGGACTAAGCGCTCCCATTGTGGTTGTGTACTCGGGCTCAAGCACACATCGATTCGTGAGCGTGCAAGATCTGGCGGGAAATCGCCAAGGAGTAGACTCGACTCGTTTCGATCCTCAGAGCAACAGCCTGACGACATTCTTGAGCCCTCTGGCGCCCAAGACCTATTACCTGGTCAGGGTATCGGACATAGCCACGTTCGATGGTGTCAGCGATTACATGAGCTACTTCATCACCGAGGACACACAGCTTCCGCTGGTGACCCGCGTGACGCCAGACCGGGGATCGTGGCTGGTCGGTCTGAGCGATGTCATCTCGGTCACATTCAACAAGCCCATCAATGTGTTCACAGTGGACTCTCTGAGCTTCCATGTCGTGGGCCCCCACGGGTTAGTGCCGGGCGCCATCGAGTTTGGCGGTACGGATGTGACTACTATCGGGTTCACGCCCGCTGAGCCCTACCTCCCCGCGACAGAATACACGGTCGTAATGACTCCTCACATTCAGGACAATCTTGGGAATGGCATTGACAGTTCGTCCTGGGAGTTTACCACAGGTACGTTTGGGAGACCCGGCTTTACCGGCGGGACCGTGTCAGTCGGTAGCTTTGAACTGTTTCTTCCCCAGGGTGCGCTGGCCGTGGACACGAATGTTGGCCTTGGTGCTATCCCTGGCGAGATCGCGATCATCGGCTTCGGCGGCGACACCGCTGTTTTGGCCGTCGACATGGAGCCCTCGATCGCACTAACCCGGAATGCGGTGCTGACTGCAACGATTCGCGATTCAATTCTAGGCAGGCTGGGAAGCGTCCAAGAACTACGGTTTCATTACTATGATGCCGGCGCAGATAGCTGGCGAGACCTGGGGGGCACGGCGTCAGGTAATCGCATCTCGCTATCCATAAGCAAATTGGGTCGATTCGGTCTGTTCACGGGTGCTGCACCGACCACCGCATCCGTCGACTTCGCCTCAAGTGTGGCCCTGATCCCCCGGGTGATCAACCCACGCAACGCTGCCGCTGGCGGAACCAGTCAGCTCAGCGTATCTTATAAACTCTCACAGCCGACCCAGGTGACGGCCAAGATCTACAGCCAGTCGGGTCGACTGATCAAGACGCTTGAATCGAGCTATTCCAGTTCCGTTGGAGACAACCTGTTGCAGTGGGACGGCCGCGGGAATGACGGCAATTACGTCGACGATGGTCTCTATATCGTACTGGTCGAGGCGGAAGGGGAGCGCGTGCAAAAGACATTTGTCGTTCTCAGTAAGTAGTCTTGGATGATCAAGAGAATGCTCAAATGGAATAGGGCTGCAGCTCTAGCCGGTGCCGTGCTGATGCCCACGGCTGCGGCGCGGGCACAGCAAGATGTTGTGGGGGCCCGCCCCGCAGGCATGGGTGAGACATTCGTAGGCGTAGCCGACGACGCCAACGCGCTCTACTGGAACCCCGCCGGCCTGGTCTACCTCGACCGGCACGAAGTTACCAGCATGTACAGCGATCTATTCGGAGCTGGGCTGACCAATGGCTACCTGGCTTACATCTATCCTATTAGCGGAAAGACGGCCCTCGGACTGGACTGGTTTAATCTGGGATTCAACGACAGCGAGCTCGACTACAATTTGAACAAGTTCAACCTGGGTTTGGGATACAAGATCATCAACAAACTGTCCGTGGGCGGCCTGATTCGCTACGTCAATACGTCTACTTTCCTCGACCAGATATCCATGGGCAAGGGCGACGGCTTCGCCGCCGATGTGGGAGTGTTCTATCGTCACAATGCCAGCTTGTCGGCCGGCCTGGTGATGAAACCCCTGATCGATTCTTACATCACCTATGACAACGGCTCTAATGCCAAACTGGAAAGCCAGAAGCTGCGATTCGGTGTAGCCTACAGGCCGTGGAGACAGCTCTTGGTCGCCTCGGATATCGGGGAAAGGCTGCACCTCGGTACGGAGTATACCTACGCGGACCTGCTGTCTCTTCGCATGGGTGTGCAGCGCGACCTCGAGGGAACCGAACGAGAAACGCTCGTGTCGTTCGGCACCGGCCTCAAGGTCGGTCCCATGCGCTTCGACTATTCGTACACCGACTACCCCCATCTTCAGTCGACCAATCGTTTTTCGCTGTCCGCCTCGTTTAACCTTGGGTACAAGCCCATTGTGGTGAAGGCCCCTGAGAGCTACGAGCTCTTCCCTTCATTGCGCCACACGTACGGCAGTTCACCCTTCCTTCAGTTCGATGTGGAAAACCGCACCGACGAACCTTTGCCATTCAACTGGGCCGTAAGTCTCGGAGAGTTCATGGATGCCCCGGCGAAGGGAGATACGACGGTGCGGCCGAAGGAGCACGTACAGATCGCCGTGACAGGTTCCATGTCACAGGAGTTCGTGACCAACCCCAGTGATAAACTGGAGAAGGGCACGATCACACTCACCTATCGAAAGGGGAGGCAGGAGAAGGAGGAAATCACCGACTATCAGGTGTACGTCTACTCTCGCGGTACTATCGACTGGAATCAGGACCGCTCGTGGGTGGCCGCATTCGTCGACCCACGAGATCCAGACATCGGAGCATTCTCTGCCTCCCTGGCGGCGGGCTGGAGTCAGTACGGCGAAAGCCGTCAGTACTCATCGAACATCAGTAAGGCCATGCTCGTGTACAATGGCCTGAAAGCCTACGGCCTTCAGTATTTGCCCGATCCTAACACTCCGTTTAGCCGAGCGGCCCAGACTCAGGGTGCGGTAGACAACGTCAAGTACCCTGCAGAGCTTCTGAGCAGGGGCACCGGAGACTGCGACGACTTGACAGTATTATTCTGCAGCCTGCTTGAGAGCATTGGTATCAGAACGGCCATTCTCGATGTGCCGGGTCACCTGTACATGATGTTCGATACGGATGTGTCATCCGCCCACCGCGTGGCCCTGGGATTACCCGATAGCATGATGGTTGATTACAAGGGCAGCTTGTTTGTACCCCTTGAAGTCACCCAGGTTGGGACGGAGGACTTCCTTTCCGCGTGGAAGGAGGGAGCGCGAGAGTACTACCGCGGACCATCGGCCGGGGATGCGGGAATCATCGATCTGCAGGAGGCGTGGTTTACCTATCCTGCGGTCTCCGTCGGGATCAAGCCCGATTTGAAGCCAGTGGATCGCGCGCTGGCGGACGCCAGCACGGAAAGCGACTGGGCAGCACTGTCCAAGCTGAGCGATGACTATGTCCAGGCAAGATACTATGCCGCCATCGAGTCCTATCGCTCCAGCGGTTCGCTGCTCAATGAACTGGGCGTTGCGGCTCTTCTGGATGGGGATTTGGCAAAAGCCGGACAGCTGTTTGAACAGGCCTTACAAAAGGAGCCGGGCCATCGCGACGCTCAGACCAACCTGGCCAATTTGACAGCCTTGCGAGGCGACGTGAGACAAGCTGAAGCCATGTACCTCTCCATCACAGACACAACCTATCTGCGCAACAAGGCCGTTCCCAACCTCATCGTGGCCAGGATTCTGGCTACGGATGCGGAGAATCCCAAGGACGTGTCGGAGTTGAAAGACTGGCTGGACGACATGGAGAATCGGCACCTGCTGGGTGCGGATCACTTCGAACGCAAACAACAAATTCGGATGTGCCTGGAGAGCTCGCCAGGCGACGTGAGCACGTGGTCGCGATGTGTGCGTGGGGCGCTCAGCGGAGAACAGGAACACCTGAACGCACCTACCAAGGGCGCCTTGCCATCCAGTTCCGCCGAGGAAAGGGTACATCTCTTCGAATGGTACTACTGAGACGGAACCTGATCTGGAGACTACCGGCCGCTCTTACGGTCTGGGTGGGACTCTCGGCTTCAGCTGGGCCTGCCGCGGGCGCTTCTGCTCGCGACTCTCTTGCCGGCATGTTCAACGACCTGGGAGTCATGGGGGCGCTTCGCAGCGACTGGCCACATGCCAAGGAGCACCTGGATTCAGCAGTTTCGCACAATCCTACCAGCCCGATCATTCTGAACAATCTCGGCAATTATCTCGTTTGCCAGGGGTACCTCGACTCTGCTGTTTCTCAATACCGACAGGCGCTCTCGCTCGATTCGGCGTTTCGCGCACCTCTCTACAATTGGGCGGTGGCCTCGTATCTGGCGGGACAAACAGACGACGCCGTGGAGAAAATGCAGCACGTCCTGGGCTATCTCCCCCAGGATCCAGGCCTGCGAAGCGTGATGAAGGTCGACCTCGAGGACATCGATATCCGCAAAGGGGATCCGTCCAAATTGAGCCAGCTTGAGATCCTGCGCCTGCTCGACCTGGCCAGGGCCCGGCGCGATTCGGCCGTCGTTCGAAGTCAGAACGCTGTCGACAGCACGGATACGCTCCCACCATCGGTGGTGGCTCCCGCCGAACGTGAGGAGATTACGCCCGCGGGTGGCAAGGCCGCCATGGCCAAGGATCTAGCGGCAAGCCTCTACTGGATTACCTATGCCACGGCTGGCCGTCCAAGCGGCGAATAGACGATTCCTCGTCGTCACCGTTGTCGTTCTTGTCCTGTTCACGCTGCTGGCCCACAACCCCCTGTTCAATTCCGCAGAGGAGATACTCGAGTCCGTCTGGTACCGGATGGCCTCGGAGGAGATCTTCGAACCCCGCATCGCCATCATCGAGATCGACGAAGCCACGCTCCAGGCCTACGGCGGCCGCGCGCCGATCGGACGGGACCAGATCGCCCTGCTTCTGGCCGAGCTTGCCTCTCCCTCACTGGATGCGCGGACGATCGTGCTGGATCTTTACTTCGAGGGGCAGGACCCTTACTCAGCGAGCCATGACCAGCTGCTGACCGCGGTCCTGAGACAGCACGGCGGCAGAATCGTTCACGCACTGCATGTCTCCATGGATGCTTCCCGATCGGGTCCATCCTCACCCCCGGCCCTCGGGTGTCTGGAGAGCCTGGGCTACCGAGTGGACAACGTGGAGGCCCCTGTGGCATCTCAGGCACCCCTGCCACTCCCCGAGCTTCTCTGCGGCTACCAGCATCTGGGGCATATCGGCGTGTACATGGGCTCCACACGGATTCCTCGCGAGATCCCGATGTGGACAGACGTGTACGGAGTGCGTCTGGCGGCACTCTCGCTCGAAGCTCTGCGCGCCTACCTGGGCCTCTCCCGCTCAGGCGTATCGTACAATGGCAGCCGTCTTCAGTTGGGCCCTTACCATATTCCCGCAGACCGGGAGGGCCGGTCCTATCTGAGGTTCTTCTCCGCCGAGTCGCACTTTGAGCATCATTCACTTCTGGAACTATGGGATAAGCTCAACAGCCACAAACTGGCCGACGGCTTCTTCCGCGACAAAATCGTACTCGTGGGCTACAATTCGCCGACCTACTATCCGGCCGAGTTCTCTCCGACTCCATTTGGCCACCGGCGTCCCAGCGTATACATACACGCCGACATGATTGCCGCGATTTTGCAAGACGCCACGTTGGCCGCGGTGCCCGCGCCCATCCAATGGACCTTCTATGCCTCTGTCGGTGCATGTTTCTTTCTAATGCTCTCGATCCGGCGCACGGGACTGAGGCTACTGGCCGGACTGGCGGTTCTCGCCTCCGTGCTGACCGCGGATCTGGCGCTGTTTTCGACCAGTTGGATTCTCCATGCCACGCCGGCCCTGGCAGCGGGTGCCGTGCTTTTTCTTTACAGCGCCTTCTATTCAGTAAAGGAACAGAGCTCCGTCATTCAGGAGCAGGGCCAGCTGCTCACAATTCTGCGCGACAAGGAATCTTCACTGGCCGTACTCAGGGAAGAACTGGTGGTGGCACAAGCAGTTCAGCGAAGGCTGTTGCCCGAGTCCCCGCCCCTCATTGCAAATTACGAACTGGCGGGGTACAATGAGGCGGCACGAGATGTGGGGGGCGACTTTTTTGACTTCATTGTGCTGCCCGGCAATCGTGTGCTCATTACCCTCGGTGACGTATCGGGCAAGGGTATGCCGGCGTCCCTTCTCATGGCCGTTTGTCAGTCTCTCATGCGGTCGGAGAGCAGGCTCCACCTGGAGGCTCCGAGCGGGCTGTCGGATTTATTCACGAGCGTGAATGATGCCCTGAATTCAACGATCGAGATGAGCCGTTTTGTGACCGTGTTCGCGGCGTTGCTCGATTCGGAAAAGCACACGCTTGAATACTGCAGCGCCGGTCACAACCCCGCCTTGAGCATCCAGGCCGATGAGAGCATCCACTGGCTGGAGGCCAGCGGGATGATCATGGGACCCTTTCAGGGCGCGGCCTTTCCGTCGGTTCGGATGGGACTCGAGGTAGGGCAGGTCGTTATTCTCTATTCAGACGGCCTGGTGGAAGCGGAAGACGCTTCAGGCGAACAGTTCCAGACCGATCGACTCGTGCAGGTGGCCCGTCAGTGTCGACACTTAAGAGCACAGGACCAGGTGGAGGCGATCATCGCTGCGTTGAAGGCGTATGCCGGCACGAATATGAATGCCGATGATACAACCGTGGTCGTGGTTCGACGCATCGGCTGAGCTTCTGGGTCCGAACCCATAGTTCCTGCGGAAGCTGGATGAGCGAGATCACGATCCTACGGCAGCGATGCCCGGGTTCGTAGATCGAAACGGGTCCTGTGCCGGTGTGCACGGCTCCGGTCTCGCTTTCGTCGACTACGAGCTGCTGAGAGAGCTTTCAGCCCGCCACTTCAGCTTCAGCATTCTCCGCCTGGCCGCCTTCAACTTGCGCTTCCGCCTCTCGGAAGGCTTCTCGAAGTGGTCGTGTGCCCTGATATCCGCCAGTATCCCATCCCGCTTGCAGTAATTCACAAAACGCCTTAGGGCGTGCTCAAACGACTCGTTGCTCTTTATTCTGACCTGGGCCATGATCATCACCTTCCTGTTTCCGTGGGCGGGGGCCCGGATGACTGTTCTTCGGCCTGTCTCTATTGATTATACGCGGCCGGTTCCCGAAGGTGGCGCAGGGTTGACCCCGGCTTGTGGCTAATCCCATATTGGCCCATGCCTTAGGCCGATGGCGGCCATGTCTGCTGAGGGTCTACGCAGACCGGATCTCAAGGAGGTGGCATCGTGGAGCTGAAAGGAAAGACGGCATTCATCACCGGCGGCACCAAAGGTATCGGCAAACAGGTGGCTCTGAAGCTGGCCGACCTGGGCTGCGATGTTGCCATCAATTACTTTCGCAGCCGCGACGCCGCGGCCGAGACCATCGATCTGCTCGAGGCCAAGGGAGTGAAGTGCCGCTCCTATCGCGCCAATATCGGACGCACTGAGAAGCTGGCCAGCCTCGTGAACGAGGTGATTCGCGATTTCGGCAAGATCGACATCTTCGTTTCAAACGCCGCCCTGGGCACCTACAAGTATGTGCTCGATGTAGATGAGAAAACCTGGGACCTGCCCATGCGCACCAACGCGCAGGCATTTCTGTTTCTCACTCAGGCGATCGAGAAGCACATGCCCGACCACGGGCGAATCGTGGCGCTCTCGTCGTTGGGGGCGCACCGCTACATCCCGGGCTATTCCGCCACGGGTGTATCAAAGGCCGCCATCGAAACGCTCGTGCACTATCTGTGCCACGAGTTGGCCAAGCGTCAGATCACCGTGAACGCAGTGTCAGGCGGCTGGGTGGACACCGACGCGCTGAAGGTGTTCCCCAACTTCGATGAGTTGGTGCAGCAGGTGGTGGATCGCACACCCATGGGGCGCATCGGAACCGCGGAAGAGATCGCCGATGTGGTGGTGTTCCTGTGCACTTCAAAAGCCCGCTGGATCAACGGCCAGGTGATCGTCGTCGATGGCGGGTGGTCGAGCGCTTAGCAACAAAAAGGGGCCAGCACACTTTTTCTTGCGACAGGTCTCAGTGCTCCGAGACGGCCTGAATGAAAAAGTGTGCTGGCCCCTTTTCCCTGATCCCAGATCTCACGGCGTCGCCGCGGGCATCTGCCCGGCGTTGATCAGCTGACTTACCATATCACGTGTGGCGGGATTGCTGATCAGCTGCTGAGCCAGCGCCTCGGCGTACTGAGGATTGACCACCACTTTATCGAGCAGCATCTGCCGCATCGCCGGATCGGCCAGGATCGTGTCGATCGCCTTGGACTGAAATTCCGCTCGGGACATAAACTTCGCAAACAAGGGTTCGGCGAAGCTGGGATTGTCCACCATGGTGTCCATCTGCTTCTCGACGTCGCAGGCAAACAACAGCAACGCCGCAGTGGCTACACACACGAAGATAAGGAAGCGCTTTAGCATACGATCCTCCGGGAAGTTGCGGGCAATGAGCCGCACGGGCCGTCCCGAGTCAAGTGTGACACACGGAACCACAGCTTGATGCGTAAAAGGAAAAAGGGGCCAGCACACTTTTTCCCGCAAGGTCGAGTGGAGGGTCCGGGCGCCGTGAAGCGCCTGAGGGTCAGACCCCTACCAGGGAAAAGTGTGCTGGCCCCTTTTTGTTTATTTCAGAAGCGGATCCTGCACGCCGGCTTCGCGAAAACCCTTCGCGCGCAGGAGGCACGACTCGCACTCGTTGCACGGCAGGGGCCCCTCATCGTAGCACGACCAGGAAGCCGCAAACGGTGCGCGCAACTCGACGCCGAGCCTCACGATTTCACCTTTAGTCTTGTGCACAAGTGGCGCCACGATGCGGATGTCGCGGTCGGGCTTCGTGCCCATGTCCACGGCATGTTCCAGCGCGACGAGGAAAGCCGGAGGAATCCTCTTCCACTGCACCGATCACCACGGCGCGGGCATCGATGGCTTCGGCCCAGGCCACGGCCAGCGATAAGAGGATCCCGTTACGAAAGGGCACCTGCGTGATGGGGATCTCGCCGGACGAGACGGCGCCGGTGGGAATGGCAAGCCGCGCGTCGGTGAGCGCCGAGCCTCCCAGCTCCTGCAGGAACGGTACCTCCGTAACGCGGAACTCGCGGGCTTTCAAAAGTCTCGCCACGTCCTCTGCGCAACGCCGCTCGCGGGCTGCGGCTTTTTGCCCGTACCCCACGTGGAGTGCGTACACGTCATACTGCTGGCTCGCCCAGGCGGCAGAGACGGTGGAGTCCATGCCTCCGGAGAGGAGGCACACGGCTTTAGGCCTGGTGTCGTTCATGAGCTTGTTGCCTGATCCCGGCTCCCGGGATCGGCCGGGAAATCAACTTCGCGGCGCGCCCGCATTCAATGCCAATCGGCACCGAGAGCGCGCAGTTGCCGTGAATACAGGGATGCCGTAGCTTCAGCCGGATATGCTTACCGACAGGTCCAGGGGGCTTTTGTTCATCGCCGGGCCGTGCCTCATCGAAAGCTGGGACACCTGCGCCAGGGTCGCCGAGAAGGTGAAGGAACTGTCTGCCAGGCATAAGCTTAACCTCGTGTACAAGGGCTCGTACCGAAAGGCGAATCGAACTTCGGCCACGTCCCCTCGTGGCATCGGCGACCAGGAGGCCCTGGGAATACTATCCAAGGTGAAGACCCAGTTCGACCTGCGAATCACGACAGATGTGCACGAAGTGGCCGAGGTCCGGATGGTCTCTGGCGTGTGCGATCTGATCCAGATTCCTGCGTTCCTCTGCCGACAGTCTGAGCTCGTGGAAGCTGCCGCGCGCACCGGCCTGCCCGTGAACATCAAAAAGGGACAGTTCCTGGCGGCCGCCGACATGGGCCTCATCGCCGACAAGGCGCGTGGTGCCGGGGCGAGAGAAGTGCTGCTCACCGAGCGGGGTACATCGTTCGGCTACCGGGATCTGGTGGTGGACTTCAGGTCGCTGCAGATCATGAAGACGACAGGCTGCCCGGTGATCTTCGACGCGACCCACTCCGTCCAGCGGCCCGGCGCCGAGGCCGGAAGTTCCGGGGGCGATCGCGAATTCATTCCGCTTCTGCTGCGAGCCGCGCTCGCGGCGGGTGTGGACGGCATCTTTCTGGAGACTCACCCCGATCCGGCCCATGCGCAGTCCGACCGTATGACGCAGTGGCCCCTGGATCAATTGGGAGACTTGCTCGAAGGTCTCG
>DAIOGN010000037.1:8789-23745 GCA_036745245.1 Candidatus Zixiibacteriota bacterium | reverse complement strand
GTCCGGAGCATAGGAAAAGCGGACCTCCAGGTCAAGCCTGCCCGGGCGTGGAGGCGGACGGTTCGGACCGGCCCCAGTCCTTGCTCATAAACTCGCCCTGGTGTCCGTCGCGATCGAAGAAGTACACGCTTCGCGCGCCGTCCTTCCACGCCCATTCGAGCGGCTTGACTCCGAGGGATGCGAGTCGGTCGGCGATCCCAGGCAGTTCGTCGGGCTTCACCTGCATGGCCCAGTGAACATGGGATCCCCCCTGTCCTTCATGAACCCCTCGCGTGCCGGTGCTCCAGAGACCGAGCGCAGTGCCGTCGGGCAGGACCAGGAAGGCCTGGGGATCGTCCACGCCATCCCACAGAAGGCGGGCTTGCGGCAGGAGGCTCCGGTAGAAACGAATGGAGGCTTCCAGGTCGGCGCACTCCAGATGAATCTCCAGCAGTCGCACATCGCAGCATGTCATGTCGGGGACGCTACGGTCAACGGGTGGGCCTTGCACCGGGCTTCCACCTGTCGCAATTTGGGCGCGTCCGGGGCATTCCCGGTCAGGAGGATCCGGTGGCTCAGAGTTATTCGTTCGACGTGGTGTCCAAGGTGGACTACAACGAGGTAAACAATGCAGTGGCGCAGGCTCGCAAGGAGATGCAGCAGCGCTACGACTTCAAGGGCAGCAAGTCGGAGATCGAGCTTCAGGAGAAAGAGAAGCAGTTCGTGGTGGTGGGCGACGACGAGTTCAAGCTCAAGGCTGTCGTTGACATCCTCCAGGGCCGACTGGTGAAACGCGGCGTGTCGCTGAAGGCCCTGAAGTACGAGAAGATCGAGCCCGCCGCGGGCGGCACCGTGCGCCAGCACATCAAGATCCAGACCGGCATCGAAAAGGAAAGCTGTAAGACCATCGTAAAGGACATCAAGGCCTCGGGGCTTAAGGTGCAGGCCCAGATCCAGGACGAACAGGTGCGCGTGAGCGGCCCAAAGAAGGACGTCCTCCAGGAGGTCATGACCCTGCTCAAGTCACGCGAATACGACTTCCACATCGACTTCGCGAACTACCGGTAGGGTCAGACCCCAGTCGTCAGTTTGCACACTCTCAAGATCAGGCTATTTGTGTGCAAACTGACGACTGGGGTCTGACCCTATTCTCACCCGCAGGGCGCAGGGCCGCCTTTAAAAACGAAGTTCACCATGTAGATGATGTCCGCTGAGGTGATCTGCAGGTCGCAGTTGACGTTGCCTACCTGAGCCACAGGCAATGGCGCCGGCCCACCCTTGAAAACGTAGTTCACCAGGTAAATGATGTCTGCCGATGTGTGGACTCCGTCGTTGTTGGCATCGCCGATGACCAGGTCGCAGGGATCCCCCACGCCGTTGCCGTTTTCGTCTTCCTGGCCAGGATTGGGATCGTCGGGGCAGTTGTCGCAGGCGTCGCCCACCCCGTCGCTATCGGCGTCGGCCTGGTCGGAATTGTGCACACCCGGACAGTTGTCCTCCACGCACGCCAGACCGGTTTCCCCGGGATCCACAGCGCCATCGCGATCTGAATCCAGACCGCCGCACAGGCCCACTCCCTCCACCACCCTTAGACGCTGATTGGCGGCGACGTTTGCATACGTTTCCTCCACGCCCGACGGCCAACGCACCTTCAGCGAATCCACCACGGTCGCGCCTTTGAGCCCAAACTCCACCGTCGGACTGTTCTGCGTGCAGTATCCATCTTGAGAAGACAGCTCGCGCATCTGCCAGCGCGGCAGCCCGTCCACTACGGCCAGAGCCCACACGCGCGCACCGATGGCCGTGTTGTTCGACTGAATTCCCAGCAGATCGAGCTGCAGCCAGTTGTAGAAACTCCCCGTGTCGTTGCGGTAGAGCGAGTTGCTTTCGGTTTCGAACTGCCAGCGCGCCACGGCCAGGTCCAGGTCGCCGTCTGCGTCGTAGTCTCCCCAGGCAGAGCCGTATGACCACCCCGAGTCGGTCACCACAGCATGTCCGGTGGCCAGCGTGAAGTTCCCCGCTCCGTCGTTGTTATAGAGTTGGTTCTTCTGCTTGGTGGCGTTTGTGAATCCCCAGCCCCGGGCGATGAACAGGTCCAGGTCGGCATCGTTGTCGTAATCCACCCACGAAGCGCTGGCCGACCAGGTCACCGAAAGTGTCAATGGCGCCACCAGAATCTGCGTGAAGCCCGACAGGCCGTCGTTTCTGAACAGGCGGTTGAAGTCGCCCTGCTGTGCGGTGACGAACAGGTCCAGATCCAGGTCGTTGTCCATGTCTCCCCACGAAGCGCTCCAGCTCTCGGCCACGTAGGACACCGGCGGGCCGGTGCTGATGGCCTGAAAACTGCCGCCCACGTTCTCATAGAACGAGTTGAAGGCGCCCGACTCGTTGGCCACGTACAGATCCAGATCGCCGTCGTTGTCGAAGTCGGCCCACGATCCGTGCCGCGAGGCGAAGGCGTCCGTCGACACTATCCCCGTGTCGACTTTGGTGAAGGTGCCGTCCCCGTCGTTGTGATACAGGTAATTGCGCAGGCTGCCGCCGCTGTTGGCCACAAACAGATCGAGGTAGCCGTCCCCATCGTAGTCGGCCCAGCTGCCGGCCTCCGAGAAGCCCGGCCCCGACGGAGGTTCGGACACCAGCTGCGTCCAGCCTACGCTTGAGTCGTTGCGATAGAGCAGGCCGTTCTGGTTGTACCAGTTGGCTACGAACAGATCGACGAAGCCGTCGTTATTGAAATCGCCCCATGTGGCACCGTCGGAGCTTTTGGCATCCTGCGCGATCAGAACCGAGGTCTCCTGGACGAGACCGCCGGCCCCGTCATTGCGGTAGAACATGTTGTTCTCACCACCCTGTTTGCCGTTGGTGATGAACAAGTCGAGATCGCCGTCGTTGTCCACATCGATCCAGCCGGCGCTTCGGGATCCCTTGCCGTCCGTCACGGGGTCACCCGTGGTGATGGCAGTGAAGACAGCCGCGTGAGCGCCTCCTGCCAGCGCGCCTGCACACAGGGCGAGACAGAGGAGGGCTGAGATGAGAGACCAACGACTGCCTGACGGATCGTTCACAACGTTCATGGCCTGACCTTTCGGATACCGGGGTAGGTTCGGCGTTGGAGGCAACGCCATGGACCAAGGACGGGGTGCGGACGGTATCTATGCCCGAATCTGGGACGAACGGTGGATCGGAGGGCCGGACAGTGGGCCGACACCCTGGCCGGCCAGACTTCTACGCCCGCCAGCGCTCAAAGGCCGCGGCCGCATGCCTCCGGCTGCCGGGCAGCACCTTCCCGCCCTTGAGGTGCACTTCGAAGTCGCCCGAGTCGAGCTTTCGGAGATGGTCGATGCGCCCGAGGTTCACCCAGAACGAGCGATGTGTGCGAACAAACGTACCGGCCGGAAGCCGTCGGCCCAGGCCCGCCATCGTTTCGCGCAGGAGATGCTTCGACTTTCCCGCATGCAGGGCCACGTAATTTCCGGCGGCTTCAATCCAGTCGATGTCGGCCAGCTTCACCATGTCCACACGGCGCCCGGCCTGCACCACGATGCGATCTTCGAGCCGGCCTTCGGCGCGAAGCTGAGCCACGAGCGATTCGAGGTTGCGGCTCAGTCCGCTCTTTCGCAGCTGCACTTCGCGCAGAGCCCTCGCCAGCGCTTCGTGGAAACGCTCCTTCGAGTACGGCTTGAGAAGGTAATCCACCGCATGAACTTCGAACGCCTTGAGTGCGTACCGATCGTACGCGGTCACAAAGACCACGGGCGGCAACCGCTCCGTGCCCAGAGCAGCCACCACCTCGAATCCATCCAGCCGCGGCATCTGGATATCCAGAAACAAGAGGTCCGCGGCGAACTTGCGCACAGCCCTCACTGTCTCTTCCCCGTGTGCGCACTGTGCCACCACCTCGAGGCCGTCGACTCCTGCCAGGAGCTGCGTCACGCGCTCGCGCGCCGGCGGCTCGTCGTCGGCCACGATCACCCGCACCCTTCGCGTCATCCCGTGTGTCCCGACTCGGTGCGGAAGGGAATCCTCACGGTGACCCGGAATTCCCGGCCAGCTTCGAGATCCAGGCTGGCATCCGAACCGTACAGTTCCTGTAGTCGCGCCCGGGTGTTCGCCAGGCCCCTTCCACCGGAAGTCCGTTTGCGGGTCGAGTCGGCTTCCGTGGGTGCGGGGTTCACCACCGACAGCACCAGCCGGTCACCCTCGCGGCGGGCCGACAGTTCGATTCTGGTGTCACCAGCCCGCGGGGCGACTCCGTGCTCCACGGCGTTCTCCAGAAGCGGCTGGAGGATGAGCACCGGCACCAGCGCATCACGAACCTGTGCATCCACATTTGCGTGGAAGCTCAGGCGGTCGGAAAACCGGAGGGTCTGGATCTCCAGGTATTTCCCCAGGAAGTCGAGCTCGCGCGACAGCGGCACCTGCTGAACGCTTTCCATCTCCAGGGTGAGCCTGAGAAGTTCACCGAGGCGCGTGGTCATCCGGTCGGCTGTTTCGGGTGCCGAGTGAATGAGGGCCGTAATGGCATTCAGCGTGTTGAACAGGAAGTGCGGATGCAACTGCATCTTCAGCGCGTTGAGCTGCGCCGTGGCCAGTTGCGCCGACAGGCGGGCGCGATGCGCCTCGGCCTGGCGATAGCGTTCGTTGAAGTACAGCGTGAAGTACAGGAAGGCGAGCAGGAAGTAGGTGATCACTCCGGCGTGGATCTTGCCGTGCAGCAGGTCCAGGTACAGAGTCCACATGGTCCATTCATTACTCGTCCCCACATCGTGCCAGAACAGCGTTCCCAACGGTAGATAGACCAGCGAATACAGAAACAGCTGTGCAGCGGCAAACAGCGGCGCAGCCACCAGGTGTGTGGCGAGGTCGAGAGCCCGCCGGCCCCGTGCAAATGCGGTTCGGCGCGTGAGCGCAAAAATGGCCGGGCTGAGCAGCCCCCAGATGTACCAATCCGCGAGTGCCCAGGTGAACGCCTGCGCCAGCGAGATATACTGCTGGCCGCCGGAGTGGTAGGCGATGTACAGGCGCATGGCCTGGAGGGTGCCAAGGAAGGTCCAGACGGCGAGCCAGAATCCCAGCCGAGCCCTGCCACGCAGGCCAAAGGGGACGTCGGGGCCGGCCGCATGATTCGACTGTTGGTTCGTCAGATCCACGTCCCATCACCCGACATGCGAATCAAGAAACGAGAAATCGGGTCAGAGGCAAATCAAGCCGGCCGGAAAAGGGGCCAGCACACATTTCACTGGTGAGCCAGGGATCGGAGCATGCCGCTGTTGGGAAAAGTGTGCTGGCCCCTTTTCTTGACGCGAAGCGTCACAAAGAATTGGGGTCAGACCCCATTTAGGGACACGACCAGGAGGTCGGCCACATCGTGCAAACGTCACAGGGGGACGGTCCGCCCTTCAGCACCGCGCCCACCAGGTAGATGATGTCGGATGACACCACGCCGCCCGAGCAGTTCACGTCGCCCGCCATCAAGCAGGGCAGAGGGGCCGGGCCGGCCTTGAACACGTAATTGACGAGATAGACGATATCCGACAGCGCGACGTTGCCCGAGAGATTCACGTCACCGGTCATGACCACGGGACAAGCCGCTGCAGGGTTCGCATGCGTCCAGAAACCGACCTTCACCTGGTAGCGGTCGCCTGCCAGCACACCGCCCGCTGGCTCGCCAACGGTAACACCCGTAGCCTTGTCCGTACCCACCAGCCTTCGAGTTCCGCCCGACGCTACAACGTGTGCGTTGAGTCGATCGCCGGCTGCCGCGGCCGATTCAGGTTGGGGGCCCCTGGTCGCTCCGAGAAGGAAGACACTCCCCAGTGAAACCACCACCCAGGGCCAGCCAAAGCAAACTCCGCGCTGGCCCTTCCTCACGGCCGGGGTTCCTCCACCACGCGCACCGGAGTCTCGCCGCCCAGTACTGCACCTTCAAGTTGTTCTACACGCGTTTCAAGCCGGGAGCGCTCTTCGCGCATCACAGCCAATTCGCGCTCGAGCCGGTCGAGTACCGCCCGCTCAGACGCCGCTCGCTCGGCAGCAAGTTCGGCCGGGGACACCGAACCCGCCGCCCGTGCCGGCTCCTGCCCCGGCAGAGGGCTCGAGGCAGCGGCAGCCGCAACCGTTCCGTAGGCCGTGGGGATAAAAATGGGCGTGAGACGAATGTCCCCAATATCAGCCGCGTTCGACGAGACGCGCGCCGTGACATAGTAGGTGTGCGCACCGGCCGCCACCGTGTACAGGCGATGTATCGTCTGCGTAATGATCCGGGTGCCGGTGGGCAGAACAGGGTCCCACAGGAGCCAGTCGGCGTCCACAAAAGTGCCCGACAGGTCGGGCGCATCGAAAAAGACGATCGTTGCATTGCCATTGGTGTGCCGCAGCCTGAAGTACATCGTGGCCACCACGAGCACGTATCCTGAGGTCGGCACCGTGATCGTGCGCGACGTAAGTGTGCTGATGGAGGCAGCCAGGGCCACTTCTCCCGGCGCGGCGATGTACGCCACGCCCGGTTCATCCAGAATCTCTGCGGCCGCCACCGCGCCCTGCGGCACGACCAGCGCGGAGTTGCCCGTGAGGTCGGCATCCGCGCTCAAGGTGACGGCACCCGCGCCGTTGCGCATGCTGAAGGTGGAACCGTCCGTCGTGGAGCCGCCATTGAAGAGGGCTCCGGACGCACCGCTTTCCTTGTTCAACCGCAACACTCCGCCCGACACGCTTCCGCCCGACATGGCTGCACCCAGACTGCCGTTGGCGTCGAACAAGTTGACCTCTCCGAAATCCTGGCCCCAGAAAAACGTCCTGAGGGTGTCGTTGTCGTAGAGCGCGACATTGGCGGAGGGCCCCGCCACGCTCCGAACTTCGAAGTCGAGATTGGCATCGGAAGCAAAATCGAGGGCCAGCGGACCCGACAAGGTATCGCCGGTGATACGTACGAAGGCGGAGCCCACCTGCGTCAGGCCTGCAGGCGTCAGGCTGTCGGCCGCCTCGCTCGTGGCCGCCTGGAAAGCGAAGGGCGACGTATGTAGCTCGAGCCGCCCCAGCACTTCCACGGGGCTGAGCCCATCGTTCACTGCAATCTCCAGCCAGCGGGGCTGATCGCCGAAAAGGTCGGGAGAGAGCGGTATGTCCTCGCCCACGCAGGCATTCCACAGCCCATCCGCCGCCGAGGTCAGCGTTTGGTCTTCCCCGCCGCTCGGGGGCCAAACCTGCACGCCGCCGGTGTCGGCGTCGAAGATCTTGAACGTGAACACTTTCAGGCCCGCCGGCTCGGGCGCGCCTGCCGTGTCTGTAAGCACACCCTGTATGTGAATGCAAGTGGGCACCTCGGCCGACGCGCTGCCGGCCAAGAATGAAAGGCTCACCGCCAGGACACCCGTCTTGAGCATGTGATCACTCCCTGAGTCGAGAGGCCGGTGTCGAACGCACGGGCCCGAGGATTGGAACCCGGCCGGATCAGTACCGGCTGGGATCGACGTTCATGCCGCTGTACACTGCAAACGCCACAAACGCCGCCAGAATCAACAGCCACACAGCCAGCCCCATGCTGCGCTTGGCCGGACCGCGGTTTTTGCCACGCACTTCCATAGTCCTTTTATTCGGTCAGATGACAGAAAAACATGAGCGGCGGGTCGTGCGGATCTAACCCCATCCCCGGTGGGGGGTTGGAGCGCCGATCCCTCATGACCTGGGAAGTACCGCGGTTGCGGAGCTGAGTTGGAGGAAGTTTCCACGAGACGGCAACACTGCGGGCCAGTGCGGGGAGCACCTGCCTCGGGGACCCAAAAAAGGAAGAGGCGGGCCGAAACCCGCCTCCATTCAAGCCCTGATGGTACTCTTAAGCCGTCAGCAGGAAGCCGCCAGCGGGCTGGTGCACGTGTTGCACGGCGCCGGGCCGCCCTTGAATACGAAATTTACGAGCACGATGATATCGGACGAGGTCACCGATCCGCTGCAGTTCACGTCGCCATTGGCCGCGCACGGCAGGGGATCCGGCCCGCCCTTGAACACGAAGTTCACCAGGACGATGATGTCGGCCGACGTCACCGTGAGGCTGTTGTTCAGGTCACCCGAGACTACGATGGGGCACCCACCCGAAGCCGACGCTCCATACCAGAACCCGATGCCCATATCGTAGTTGGTGCCGGACGCGGCGCCCGCCACCGACTGGCCCACCGACAGACCCATCTGGTAGTTCGTGGACGAGGCATTGATGGCCCCTCCGCCATTGATGGAGTACCAGTTCATCTGGTAGGCCGCGGGGGCGGCGGCGGCCGCTGGTGCCGAGACTTCGGGCATGGTGGCCGTCACTTCAGGCATGGTGGCCGTCACTTCGGGCGCCGTGGCCTTCACTTCAGGGACCGTGGCGGGTGCCAACTGCGGCAAGGTCTGCTTCACCTCTGCTGGAGCCGGAGCCTCTGCAGTGGGTGCCTTGCGAGTATCCTTGTTGGCTGCACCCACGACCACCAGGGCAGCGATCAGCGATATCACCACGACAAAAAGACGGGTTCTCATGTTGTGGGCTCCTGCAGGGATAGAGGTCTGGTGAGTTGACGAACCCAATATCGCAGCCCGATCCCGGGCCGCAAGAAGTTTTCTTCTGAGATGCCGGCCGCCCCGCCCTTTTTCAGCCTCACGGGCAGATCCACATGGACGGAACGATGGTACACACGTCGCACGGGGCGGGACCCGCCTTGAAGACGTGATTGACCAGGGAGATGATGTCGGATGAGGTGATGGTGCCGGAACAATTCACGTCGCCGGCGGCCGGGCACGGCTGGGGGGGAGCTCCTCCCTTGAAGACGTAGTTCACCAGCGCAATGATGTCGGCGGAGGTGAGGGTCCCGCTCTGGTTCAAATCCCCCGTGAGGACCACGGGGCAAGAACCTTCCGACTGACACAGCGAATCGCAACCGTCCCCTGACGTGGTGTTGTTGTCGTCGCAGTCCTCTCCGGGCTCGGTGATGCCGTTGCCGCACACCGGCTCGATCTGGCAGGAGGGATCGCACCCGTCCCCGGCCACAAGGTTCGAGTCGTCGCAGGTTTCGCCCGCTTCAACGATTCCGTTGCCGCAGACAGGCTCGAGCTGACACAAAGGATCGCAGCCGTCGCCGGCCACCAGGTTGGAGTCGTCGCAGGCTTCGCCCGCTTCCACGATCCCGTTGCCACATTCCGGTTCACTCTGGCACAAGAGATCGCAGCCATCGCCCGATGTCAGATTGCCGTCGTCGCAGCTTTCGCCGGGCTGAACGACGCCGTCGCCGCAGAATTCATCATCGCAGGCTGAGTTGCAGCCGTCGTTGGGGTCGGTGTTGCCGTCGTCGCACTGTTCCAGTCCTTCGAGCGTGTTGTTGCCGCACGTGGACGGCGGGAGCACCACGTTGCCACCGGCGTTGTTGCGCCCGGCAGGCGTGCCCGGATTAAAATCGTTGTCGTTGTTGTTGGTATCGTCGCCCGCGTCCAGAACCGTTGCGCCGCCGGTGACATCCATCCGGCGAATGGCCGATTCACCCAGGGACAGGCCGAAGTCCTTGCGATAGGGAGTGCCGATGCCCACAGGGGAGCCCGTGTAGTTGCCCCAGGCAAAGCAATCAATGTTGGAGGCGTCGAAGCACACCTTTCCGCCCGCGGGATTCATGGCGGCCGGCATAGGGAAATCGGGAGCGATTGCAAACAGCACCTGCGCCGTGGGAGTCGCGAAGAGAATCGACATCTGATTGGCGCCACTGGCTACATTTCCCGGCATATTCGCCGAATCGACTTTCACGCCGGCTGCGTTGAAGAAGTACAGTTTGTGACCGGAGACAAAGCTCTGCCCTGCCGCATACGCACGCAGCATCACGTATTGTGCGTTGGGTTGAAGCACGGTGCCCGGGAACACCTCCATGATGCTCATGAGGTGAAAGGCCGATTCATCCTGCGGCCCGCCGGAAGCAGGTGTCCAGGTGGTCACCAGGATGCAGGCCAGAAGAATCTGAAGTACCAGGAACTGTCTGCGCATAGCTGTGTTATCCCTTCAGATCGCAGGCCCCCCGAGCGGGTATAGAGGAGGCGAGTATGAGTTCCCATCGCGGCGACACGGGCTGCCGCACGCGAGGTGAATGCTGGTGGGTTGGGCGGGTCGGCACCCGAACCACATCGACTAATTTACCGAATCGCCAGATTCAGTCAAGTTTTCTGCCGAACCTCCTGAGCCGCAGGGACGTGGACAGGGCCCTCCGTGAGGCCGGGGGATCACTCGAACCGGCCATGACCTGCCCCGGAATTCGCTTCGCAGTCCTCCCCGCGTAGCGCCCGGCGTCTCCTGCAGCTTCTTCCGGCACTTTGAATACCTCCCGCAACCGCATGCCGGACAATGGGAACACCGTGAAGCCTCCCACGGCCGGGCTTGACAGCGTCATACCGTCCAGACTAGTTGTATAACACTTCAGGCCACATGAACGTCTTGGATTCGAACACGAAGGAAAGAAGGAGATGCCCATCCGTACTCGCATACGCATAGGTCTGGCTCTGGCGCTTTCGGTATCCGGAGCCCCTGCCGCCCTGGCTCAATCCCGGATCGCCTTCCCCGGCTCCCCCTGGGACTTTGGCCAGGTGCTTCAGGATCAGTCGGTATCCCATCAGTTTGAGATCAAGAACACGGGCAAGGACACCCTATTCATCAGTCGCGTGAAGCCCGCGTGCGGTTGCACGTCGGCGCCTCTCACCCGCGACGTGGTGGCTCCGAACGAGTCGATCTGGCTCGACGTCACGTTCAACACCAAGAAGTTCTCCGGCGAGGTCACCAAGTCTGTGGCCGTGTTCTGCAACGACCCGGAGAACCCGCAGGCCACGTTCCAGTTTTCAGCCGACGTCACCTCACAGCGAAGCAGGGTGGCACCGCTCATCGAGCCGGCCGATCTGGGACAGCTGGCCCCTAATATGGAAGGGCAGACCTCCATCGCCTTCGTCAACCTGGGCCAGGAGCCCTACAAGCTGCGCGTCGCCGACTGGCCCAAGAGCTGGCTGGCTCTGGCTTGGACGGAGAAGGTCGTGGATCCGGGCGACACCCTGTCGCTCACACTGGGCACGCGCGGCGTGCCTCCCCTCGGGAAGTTCAACACTTCGCTCACGTTTGACGTGGAAGGCTCGGTGAAGTCACGCATGAGTCTGCCGGTCACAGGCGTGGGACAGATGGAGTAGTTCATGCGCTCACGTAGCCTCACGATCCTGTCTCTGGCTCTGTCCCTGGCTGTCACCGCCTCGATCGCACGGGCGCAAAGCACCGATACGAAGTCGGAGGAATACAAGCCCCGCACGCTCAGCCCGGCTCCCGCCGAGATGCAGGTGGTGGACCTGGGCAAAGGGGTCTCCGTCACTCAGAGCGGGCGTGGAAAGCTGCTGGTCGCGTCCGACACCTGGGACTTCGGCTTCGTGCCGCAGGATGCGTACATCACGCATCGATTTACCATCCAGAATGCGGGCGACGACACCCTGTTCATCGAAGACGTCAAGCCCACCTGTGGCTGCACGGTGGCCTCACTCGACAAGAAGACTCTCGCTCCAGGCGAACATGTCCCTGTCAGTATCACCGTAGGCACGAAGAAGTTCTCGGGCGTCCTCTCGAAAAAGATTCACGTCATCTCCTCGGACAAGGAGACTCCGCGCTACCCGCTGACGTTCACTGCGCACGTGGGACCGTCGCCTGATCTCGAGCTTTCGTCGGCCACGGGGATCGATCTCGGCCGGGTGGCCGCAGGCGTTGAGCGCAGTCTCACGGTGTCGCTCAAGAACCGCGGCGGAGCCTCTCTTCAGGTGCAGATTGCGGAAGCTCCGCCCTACCTCAAGGCCACGCTCTCCAATGCAAGGCTCGCCCCGCAGGAGTCCATCGACGTGGCCGTGGCGACGGCCGCCCAGCCTCCCGAGGGGCCGATCCAGAGTTCTCTCACGCTCGAGATGTCGGGCAAGGAAACCTCCCGGCTGACCATTCCGATTACCGGCACCGGCGTGGCGAACTGACCATGGCACGCTTCGATCACGGTTTCATGATCACCGATCGCCGCATCGCGACAAGTGTGGGTGTGTGTGCGGTCGCCCTCCTGGGGATCTTCCCCGCACTCGGAGTGGCAGGCAATCCCCCGGTCAGCACACCGCAGACTCCGCCCGCTCAGAGGAATCGCGGAACATTGCAGCTCACCCAGGAGAGTTTCGACTTCGGGCACGTGGCACAGAACACCAGGGTCACGCACTCTTACGTGCTGAAGAACACGGGCACCGATACGCTCTTCATCAACAAGGTCCACGCCACCTGCGGCTGCACCTCTGCGCCGTTGACCAAAGACAAGCTGGCGCCCGGCGAACGCGTGCCGATCGATGTCACCTTCAGTTCGGGCAAGATGTCGGGTCACGTTCGCAAGACGGTGACGATCTACTCATCCGACGGCAAGCAACCTCAGACCTCATTGGACTTCACCGCCACCGTGGGCGCACTGCCCAACGTGGTAACCTATGAGCCCGGCGGGGGAATCGACCTGAGCCGCTTCGCCTCCGCCGCTTCGGCCCAGGGGAAGGTGGCGCTCACCAATCTCGGCACGGGGGGGGCGAATCTGAAAGTCGTGAGCACGGCGCCGGCGTTCCTGGAGGCGAGCTTCTCGGTGGCACGCATCGAACCCCGACAGATGGCCGACCTCATTGTGAAGACGAAGCAGGGCGCGCCCGTGGGCCGCTTTGCAGGCTCGGTCACCGTAATGCTCGAAGGCGGCGCCAACGCGCGGCTCTCCATCCCGGTCACCGGGGAGAGCACGGCCGATTGAGTCTGGCGCACAGCTGCTATGACCGATCCACGAAATGTGATGACAAATACGAATTGCGAACCTATGTATAGAGCCACCATGAGGAGAGATGCAGTGAGCCGAACGTTGCGAATGGTGCTGGGTCTGGCGACGATTCTGACCGGATCCGTCGCGATTGCCCAGGACTCCGATCCGCCGCCCGTCAAAAAGGCCGACGTGCCGCCTCAAGCTGCCGCGCAGCCCGCCATGCCGAAGGGCGTAGCGGAATTACAGAAGGGGCGTGGCAGCCTGTTCGTAAAGGAAGACAGTTGGGACTTCGGGTACGTGGCGCAGGACGTGAAGATCACGCACGAGTTCATCCTGCAGAATGTGGGGTCTGATACGCTCTTCATCGAGCGCATCAAACCCACATGAGGATGCACCTCCGCGCCCTTAGTTAAGGACAAGCTCGCGCCGGGCGAACAAATCCCGGTAGAAGTATCCTTCAGCACCAAGAAGTACACCGGCCCGGTGCGCAAGAGCGTCGCCGTGGTGTCGTCCGACGAGAAGAATCCCAACCAGCAGCTGCACTTCGCGGCCATCGTCGGCAGTACGCCTCCCACGGTGGGAATCGCACCCGAAACAGGAATCGACTTCGAACGTTTTGCCGCCGACGAGTCGCATGAGGCGCGGGTGGCGCTCACCAACTTCAGTCCTACGGCCGTGTCCATAAAGATCCTGGGCGATCCGCCCTCCTACCTTGAAGCCCGGCTCTCGGGGACGCACCTCGAACCCAAACAGTCGGCCGATCTCATCGTGAAGACCAAGTCCGACGGCGTACCTCTCGGAAAGTTCTCCGGCGCCGTCACCCTGATTCTGGAGGGCGCACAGACCACGCGACTCACTATCCCCGTGAGCGGCGTGAGCATGATGAAGTAGGCCGAAGCTCCGGGAGAAGCGGCCCCCGCGCTTCCCTTCGCACCCAGCCGCCGCGGGCCGCCCGCGGCAGATTTCGCTTGCGCTGCCTCCCGGGCATTCTCATCGTGCGGCCACATGGCCCCACCGACACACCGGGGCACGTTCGGCATCCAGCCATGGCAGGCACTTACCGGTTCATCGAGGACGGCGCACAGGCCGATGTGGCCTTTACAGCCGAGGCCGACTCGCTCACGTCCCTGCTCGAAATCTGCGGCGAGGCCACGTTTGCCGCCATGACCGACACCAAGCTGGTGAAGCCGGTCGAGCGCCACACCGTCACGGTGCAGGCCGATGCGCTCGAGGATCTGCTGTTCGACTGGCTCTCCGAATTGATCTTTCTCAAGGACACCGAGGAGTTCGTGGCCAGCCGCTTCCGCGTGCGCTGCCCCGACAAGCCGAGCTTCCATCTGCAGGCCCTGGTGGAAGGCGAGGCCATCGACCGCCGACGCCATCAAATGAACGTCGACGTGAAGGCGGCCACGTACCACGAGATGGATATCCATCAGGAGAACGGCCGCTGGTTCGCCAAGGTCGTGCTCGACGTCTGAGCGAGTGCGACCCTACAAGATCGCTCCCGGCGTTTTCGAAATCCCCATAGAGGCGAAGGAGGGCATGCTCGTGCCCGCCCGCCTGCTCGCGTCCGACGACCTCATGGCCACCATGGACGACGGCGTGTTCCGCCAGATCACCAACGTGGCCTGCCTGCCCGGCATTGTGGAGCACGCCCTCTGCATGCCCGATGGCCACTGGGGCTACGGCTTCCCCATCGGTGGCGTGGCGGCGTTTGACCTGGATTCAGGCATCATCTCGCCCGGTGGCATCGGCTTCGATATCAACTGCGGCATGAGGCTGCTACGCACCAATCTCACCGAATCGCAGGTACGTCCCCGGCTCGAAGAGCTGATGACGCGCCTGTTCGAGGCTGTGCCCTCGGGTGTGGGCACGCGCGGCTTCGTGCGGCTGGACGACCGTCGTTTTGAAGAAGCCGCCGTGGGGGGCGCCCCCTGGTGTGTGGCCGAGGGCTTCGGGACGCGAGCCGACCTGGCGCACATGGAGGAGCAGGGCCGGCTCGAGGCGGCCGATCCGTCGGGTCTGTCGCCGCGCTCCATTCAGCGCGGACGCGACCAGCTGGGCACGCTGGGCTCGGGCAATCACTACCTGGAAGTGCAGGTGGTTCGCCCCGAGAACGTGTACGACCAGGCGGCGGCCCGGGCCCTTGGCCCGGGCCCGCGGTGGATCGGGACCTAACGGGC
>DAIOGN010000037.1:0-8779 GCA_036745245.1 Candidatus Zixiibacteriota bacterium | reverse complement strand
ATGCTGCACTGCGGTTCGCGCGGCTTCGGTCACCAGGTGGGCACCGACTACCTGAAGATCTTCCAGACCGCCATGAAGCGCTACGGCCTGCGTACTCCCGACCGCGAGCTGGCGTGTGCGCCGTTTCGATCGCCGGAGGGACAGCTGTATTTCGGAGCCATGGCCGCCGCGGCCAACAGCGCATTCGCCAACCGGCAGGTGATCACGCATCAGATCCGGCAGGCCTTCTGCGAGACCTTCGACACCGATCTTGAGGAACTGGGATTGGAACTGGTGTACGACGTGGCGCACAACATCGCGAAGGTGGAGGAGCACGTGGTGAATGGCGTTCGCCGGAAGCTTCTGGTGCACCGCAAAGGGGCCACGCGTTCGTTTGGCAAGAGCCAGGCCGACGTGCCGGAGGCGTACCGCGCGCTGGGTCAGCCGGTGATTGTGGGAGGGTCAATGGAGACCGGCTCTTTTCTGCTCCTGGGATCCGATGATTCGCAGGTGCAGAACTTCGGGTCCACGCTGCACGGGTCGGGACGCACCATGTCGCGCGTGGCGGCGCGCAAACGCATCCGTGGCGACAAGCTTCAACGCGACATGCACCACCGCGGCATCGTGGTGAAAACTGCGTCCCTGTCGGGACTGGCGGAGGAAGCCGGGTTTGCCTACAAGAACATCAACGAAGTGGTGGACGTGGTGCACGATCTCGGGATCTCCCGCAAGGTGATCCGCTTCGAGCCCATCGGAAACGTCAAGGGCTAGGCGCTCCAGGGCCTCCACGTAGCGGCCCCGAAAAGCGCGTCAAACCGGTTGTACCCCGCCCGCAGGCTTCCTAGTTTGGGCTGAACTCAGCTGTCCAAACCACGATCCCGATCTGGAGTGTCATTCATGCCGTCCGCAACTCTGAATCATCCGGCGCCGCGCTGGAATCTCGAACCCCTGTTCGCCGGCGGTTCGAAGTCCGCCACCTACAAGACCCTGCTCGATACGCTCGAGCGCGACCTGGCCAAAGCCGAGACGTCGGCCACCACTCTGCCGACGGCGCTCCCGGCCGGGCGGGCGCAGTGGACTGCGTGGATTCTCCAGTTGCAGGATCTGGCCTTGCGACTGGAGTCGGCCGATTCGTTTTGCGGCTGCCTGACGGCAGCCGACGTAAACGACGAACTGGCACACGCCCACAGCGCTCGCGTGGATCTGTTGGCCTCACGCTGGCTGGGCTTGTTGACGCACCTGGAGAGCTTCGCGGCCGGCACCGCCGACGACGAGTGGAAGCAACTGGTGGGATCCGCCGAGCTGCGTCCGGTGGCCTTTACGCTCGATGAAATGCGGCGCACGGGCCGGGAGAAGATGCCCCCCGAGCGCGAGCGCCTGGCATCGGAACTGGCTGTCAACGGCTACCACGCCTGGAACCGCCTCTACGACCGGATGGCCGGCGATCTGAAGGTGGATTTCGAGGAGGGCGGCGCCACGCGGCAGATCTCCCTGGGCCAACTGGCGATGTACCTCTCCAATTCGCAACGCGACGTGAGACGCGAAGCGTTCGAAAAGCTCGAAGCGGCGTGGGAAACGCAGGCCAACCTGGCAGCCATGGCACTCAATTCACAAGCGGGATTCCGGCTTTCGCTCTACGGCAACCGCGGCTGGGACAGCGTGCTCAAGGAACCGCTTCTGAAGGGTCGCCTCCAGGAAGCCACGCTCAACGCGATGTGGACGGCTGTGGAAAAGGCCGTGCCCCGGCTCTCGCCCTTCGTGGACGCCAAGAAGAAGCTCCTGGGGATTGACAAGTTCTGCTGGTACGACCAGATGGCGCCCGTGGGTACAGGCGACCGCACGTTCTCGTTCGAGGAAGCCGGCGAATTCATCGTGGCACAACTGGCCGACTTCTCCCCGGAGATGGCCGAGTTCACACGCCATGCGCTCGATCGCCAATGGGTGGAGGCGGAGAACCGTCCGGGCAAGGGAGCGGGCGGCTTCTGCACCGGCTTCCCCACGCATGGCGAGACCCGCATCTTCATGACCTGGGGCGGTGAGTATGACCACCTCATGACCCTGGCGCACGAACTGGGCCACGCCTACCACGGCTGGGTGTTGCGCGAAGCGCCGTTCTTCGCCCAGCGCTACCCCATGAACCTCGCCGAAACGGCGTCCACGTTCAACGAGCTACGGGTGACGGATGCGGCGCTCGAGTCAACCTCCGACCCGCGCGAGCGGCTCATGCTGCTCGATCAGAAGCTCACAAACGGACTGGTGTTCTTCTGCAACCTGCGCGCGCGATTCCTGTTTGACCGTGCCTTCTATGCAGAGCGCGCCTCCGGCTGGGTGCACCGCCGGCGTCTCGATGAACTCATGGTGGAAGCGCAGCGCAAGGCGTTCGGAGGCCTCCTGGCCGAGCCGGACGGATTCCATCCGCTCTTCTGGGCCTCCAAGCTGCACTTCTTTCTTACAAGCAATCCGTTCTACAATTTCCCGTACACGTTCGGCTTTCTCTTCGCGAACGGTGTGTATGATCGGGCGCGACAGGAGGGGAAGCAATTCGCCACCTCGTACCGGAACCTCCTGTGCGACACGGGGAGCATGACCACCGAGCAGGTGGCTCAGAAGCATCTGGGCGTGGATCTCACGCAGCCGGCTTTCTGGGAAGCCGCCACCGCACGCGTGCTGGCCGACGTGCAGCCCTTCGTGGACCTCGCCAAGAAGTAGGGTCAGACCCCTGTCGTCAGTTTGCACACTCTAAGAGAGTGTCTGTGGTGTGCAAACTGACGACAGGGGTCTGACCCCAAGTCTCGGCTAACGCAACAGCGTCATCTTGCGCGTGACTTCCCCGGCGTCCCAGGTGAGCCGGTAGAAGTACGTGCCGCTGGCTACCGCATGGCCGCCTTCATCCGCGCCGTTCCACTGGGCAGTGTGCGCGCCCGGGCCGTACTCGCCGGAAAGTATCGTGCGGACTTTCTGCCCCAGAGTGTTGAACACCACCAGGCTTACCGGTCCGGGCCGGTCGAGCACAAACGAAATCTGCGTGGCCGGATTGAACGGGTTGGGGAAATTCTGCGCAAGCGTTGTGGCCAGCGGTCGGATGTCGGGCTCGTCGTCGGAGGCACCGGAAGCCACGGTGGCAGGATTGCGATTGCCGAAGATGTCGGGCGCAGTGGTGGCGACCCTGAGATCCTCCCAGCCGATGAACGGATTGTTCTCGCTGCGACGCGCTGCAATGGTGGGTGCCGTCTGGTCGGAGATGTCGGCGTCGTTGACGCGGTAGTTCACGTTGGCCGTGGTCAGACCGTTCACCACCAGCGTGGCGTACACGTCCCAGTCGCCCGAGCGATCGTCCTGCCATGCGGCCACATAGCCGCCGTTGATGGCCGCCACCCTTACGTTGAACTGATGCGCGCCCGCGCCGTCGTCGTTGAGCAATACGGGGTCGCCCAGGGCGCCCGGCAGGCGGGCACCGGCGAGGTCGAACCGCTGCAGGTACACGTCGACGTCTGAAGGATTGGAATACTCCTCGTACACCACGGCAAATTCACCGCTCGACGCCACCGCGACATCGGGCTGGCGAGGTACGAGGGCGGTGTCGATAGAAAGTTCGATCTCGCCACCCACCAGCGAGGCGCCGGCGCCGTTTAAGATGCGCGCCCACACCTGGAATTCGTAGGAACCGTCCCGCGTGTCTTCCCACACCACCACCGACCGTCCGGCATCGTTCACATCGACGCGCGGCAACGTCTGCTTGGTAAAGTCGGGAGCCTGGTCGAGGCGAAGATTCAGACCCACACGCTGCGGATTCCCGGTGCCCGACTGGGTGGTGGCGCTGTAGCGCGCCGAGAAGATGTCCCAGCTCCCCAGGCGGTTGTCCTGCCACACCACGAGCGCGTTGCCTGCGGCATCCACGGCCACGTCGGGATTCCACGAGGCCAGCCGCACCTCCTGTGATTCCACAGTGTCGATCACGCGCACGTTGCTTCCCGAGGCGGTGTAGCCTGTGGCGGTCAGCGTAAACTGTCGGATGTAGATGTCGGAGTACACCGGCTGAAGCGTATCACGATAATCTTCCCACACTGAGAAGCCCGTGCTTCCACCCACACCCACTGCGGGGACCAGGTGCAGCACGGCGGGCCCGTCGTTCACCTGAACGTCGGGCTGCGGCTTGGAGAGTGCAGAATTCAGAGCCTGTCCTACGATGTTCGGCAGGGCCGCGCGCGCTTCTTCCCACACGGTGAAGAGTTCCCCGCCTGCGCTGATGCCCGTGGAGGGCCTCACCTGCTGTGCGGAGATCACGATCTCGGCGGCGCTTACGGCTGCAGAGCCCACGTCGGCCGAGTCGAAGTGTCTTACGTACGCGCGCGTGAAGCCGGCTTCAGGCTGGGCCCACGCCACCGAGTAACTGCGTGAAGGGAGGAGCGACACGCTGGGGCTGAACTGATTCGCGGAAACGGCCGCCCCCACGGCGTAGTTTGCATTCACGGCCGAGCCGTCGTTCCGATATTTCTGAGCGAAGATCCGCGCCACACCCAGGCGGAAGTCTTTCCACACAACAAGTCCCGTGGTGTCCTGCCAGGTGAACGACGGTTCGGTCTGGTCGAGGCTGGTGTTCTCGGAGAAGTTAGCCCGGGAGTTGGCGCCCAGCCGCGCACCGGCCGGCGTGAAGCTCGACTTGAACACATCCCAATGCTGATTGCGGAAGTCGGCCCAGGCCACATGCGCATTTCCATTGGGCGATACGGCGATCACCGGAGTCTTTTGCGAAGCGTTGGCCGCAACGGCTTCGTCGTTCACCTTGATCGGCGAGCCCACGAGCGCCAGCGTGTTCGTCGTGGGGCGGCGAAGCCTGTGCACGAAGACATCTCGCACGCCACCATCGCGGTTGTCTGTCCATGCCACCCACACCGTGTCGTTCTGGCCCCGCGCGAGCTCGGGTTCGCGTTCGTCGTATTCAATCGTGGTTCCACCCACGACCAGATCGGCAGACACGTCCAGGGGGAGCCCCTGGCGCGCGGCGGCATTCACGGTGAGAAGCTGTGCCCGGATGTCGGAGTTGGGGTCGTTGCGGCGATCCCGTTCGAACACCACCATAACGGCGCCATCGGCAAGAATGAGCAACCGGCCGCGGCGCTGTATTTCGGTGGTGGACGCAGATGAGTCGGGGGCTGCGCTCACGCCGGCCCCGAGCCTCTGACCCAGGCGGCTGAAGCGCATGATGATCACGTCCTGGTCGCCGTCGGCGTCGATCTGAGTGAAGCAGGCATAGAAACCGCCGTCGGAGCGAATGAGCAGATCGGGATCCTGCTGCACCAGATTGCCGGGATCGGCGTGGAGGCGGAAGTTGGCAGCCACGGGGATTCCCAGGCTGTCGAACACCTGGCCATACACCGAGGGGTTGCCGTCGCGGTCGTCGGTCCACACCACCACGGAGCCGCCGTCGGGCTGGCGCCCCACCTGGATCTGCGACTGGTTGCTGGACCCGATGAAACCGTCGTTATTAACGATGAAGTCGCCGGCGGCGGGGGTCGCCTGGGCGCCTGTGGGCCGCCGGGAGAGAGTGGCGGGGGAATGAACCAGACGGCTCTCCCGCTGCTCCCTGAGGGCCTCGAGACGGGCGTCCAAGTCGGCTCGGGCCTCATCTGTTGCCCGGGCCTGGCCCTGCCAAAAAACCGTCGCGACAAGCGCCGTGAGCGCAAAACGGCACCACCTGACCATGATCGCCTCCCCATCCACCGGGCCCCGGACGGGGCCGCTTGTCGGTATACCCATAGCCTAAAAAGGTTTAAGTAAACCCCCTCCGGGCCCAACTGTCAAGGCTTTTGGGGCGAAATCAAGCCGTGCGCCCGGATAATGCCACAACACACGTCCTGAGCCTGCGGGGGTCCGAACCGGCGGACTCCGTATGCGGCCACAGGGCACCGGGCCGTTCATTCCAGGTGCACCCTAAAAGACACGGTCCGCGGTCTGGAATTCCAAAAATCTCCTTGACAATAGTGGGGCCTTGGGTAGATTTCCCTTTGGATTTTGTGACGCCAGCGGTCAGCAAAGTTTGGCCGCGAACTTGTCCACTCTAATCGTCCCAAATATCGGACAAGCCAGTAGTAAAGCGCTCGAATACAATTGAAAATACCATCCGTTCACGCGAATTTCGAATCGTCCTGTTTTAATACATTGCGGTGCGCAAGCCGTCCCGGCGTCGATAGCGAAACGGCTCGCGATAGAAGCTAGAGTTCAGTTCAAAAAATAGATGTACCGCTAGGAACTTGTTGAAGCCGGCCCCAGGTTGCTCACTCAGAGCCTCCCCCTCCTCGGGCGGATCGGGTTTGAGTCCGGCAGACTGGGCCAGAAAGGTGACACCCATCTGGCTTTACAGCGACAGATCCTTTACAACAAAATCCACTCCTTCTTTAGCCGCCTCCAAAGCGCATAGGGCGTGTAAAGGATCGGCCGCCAAAGCCGATGTAGCGTTAACTTTTTCTACACAAGTCTTTGAGACAAACAAACTTGCAACGAAAAATGCATAACCGATCACACAGAATGGTCGAAACCATTAAAGGAGGTGATGGCCTGCTTACGTTTGATTCCGCTTCTCTTGCGGGATTAGATAGTTGGGCTTTTGCCCGTTTGGCAGCCACTGGCGGTGTTGATAGCGAACACATTTCAAAGTATGTCCCCGCTAACCCACAACCGACACGGCTGCAGGTCCTCAATTCTAAACAGCATGGGCATCTTCTTTTAGGAGGAACCAATGTCCAATCGTTTTAAATCAATCACGTGGGTGCTGTCGGTTTTGATGGTAGCCTCCCTGACCTCCCTGGCTTTCGCCGAGCAGGAAGCGGTCAAGGTCCCGGCTAACTTCAAGGCGGCGATGGATGAAGTGGACCGTGCGTTCACGGCAGCCGCACCCTGTTTCGAAAAGACCAACCAACAGACCCCCTCGTCGCAGTGGGAAACGTTCCTGGGCTTCCTCGGACCGGCCATCACCGCGCGCAGAGCCTGGGGTGGTTTGATGGAAACGGGCATCGATGCCGACTCGATCATGTACATCACGTATCCCATCGTCTGGGATCCGCTTGATGAATTCGGCAACGGGCTGCCCACGGGCGTGGGCACGCCAGACTTGAGAATGAGAGTGGTCGGCCTGAATGCGGTTACCGGATTGCCCGACACTCTCAACGTGATCGCCGACGACACCATTCCGTTTGCCACCTGGCAGGCCACTCAGGTTCTGATTGGCACTCAGGTGTCGTACGGCTATCCGATATTCGACTACTCGGCCAGCCCACTCTACTTGCCTCAGCTGGGCGAGCTCTGGGCCGAATTGACCCTGCTTGACGACGTGGTGCACTCGGTCATGGTCGTACAGGACAATCCGCCCCTGTCGGATCAGGGATTCCATACGGCAGTGAGATCAGCAGGTGCCTGGTCGTATCGGTCGAACGTAGGCATCGACGTGTCGATGTACTACGGCGTCTGCATTGCGCCCTACACGCCGCTGGCCTGCACCCCGGCTTCCGATCTGGACTGGGAAACGCAGGGTAACGGCATCGGCCGTCCCAACGCCACCGACGCTTCGCTTTCCAGCCTGTGCGGTCTTACGCAGAGCTGGACAGCCTCGCCGGGCGGCGCGAGCAACATGGTGCAGCCGCTCATCGCGGGTGCCAACGTGCTCGTGTCGGGCGTGGACTCGCTGCACTGCTACGACAAGACCACCGGCGCCCAGAACTGGGCGTTCGGCGGCTTCCCGTACATCATCGGCGACCTTCGTGGTTCGCCCACGGTGGACGACAGTCTTGTGTATGTGGGCGGCGCGGGTGCGCAGGCCTTCAGCTGCATTCGGCTGAGCAATGGCACCGTGAAGTGGAGCCGTAACCTGGGCGGCGGAGACATTCCGCTTTCTCCGGGTATCACGGCGCACACGTCCAACATCGTGTCCGGCGGACATGTGTACTTCACGCAGGAAACGGGCCGTGTGTACAAGCTCGACGCCCTCACGGGTGTCGATGCCGGCGGTTCGCCTCTGTTGCTGCCGGATGCTCCGGCCGCTGTGCCCTACAACGCCCTTTCCTCCAACGGCAGCAAGCTGTGGGTGGGAACGGCCAACAACGTGGGCACCGCTGGCAACATCCACCAGATCGACATGGCCACCATGGCGATCGACTGGACGTTGAACAGCCCCGGCCAGACTTTCTATCCGGGCGCCGACTCACTCTACGATCCGGAAGGTTTCGGAGGCTCGCTCGCATATGAAGGCGGCGTGCTCTACTATCACTCGCTGATTTACAACGCCCCTGTCTTCCCCCACTTCCCGCAGACGGGTTCAGTGGGCGCCATCGACGTCGCTCTTGAAGACGGTAGCGGTGCCGGCATCCTGTGGGTCAACGACGCCAACGACATGACCGTCGCCGCGCCCGGTACTACCAGCCTGGCCACCGTTAACCGGTCAGGTCCGGCCCTCGGTCCCAGCATGGTGTACCTCGCCAGCCGCGGATTCTTCGGCGGCACCGCGGAGCAGGACGGGATCAGTGCCTGGGACAAGACCCTGGGCGCACGGGTGTGGTACAACGGCTACACGAGTGTTGGTGTGTCGGGCGGCGTCGGGGTAACCGACGACATCCGTTCAGACGTGCCTGTGACTGTGTTCTGTCAGGGCGGCGTGCCGTACCTGTTCACCAGCCACCTGCTTGGTCTGTGGCGTCTGGTGAACGGCGACACGGGCGAATTGGTGTGGAATCGCCAGTTTAGCTCGGCCGTTCGCGGCACCGCGATCGGCGACGATTGCGTGGCTGTGGCTACCCGCATAGGCGGCGTC
>DAIOGN010000036.1:22021-24213 GCA_036745245.1 Candidatus Zixiibacteriota bacterium | reverse complement strand
CTCTGCCTGCCGCACGGCCATGAAGCGCGCTACTTCGGTTTCTTCAGCTTCTGCGGCAAGGCGGCCTCCATCTTCGGGCCGCTCCTCTTCGGGATGGTGTCGAAGGCCACAGGAGGGAACCAGCGAGTTGCCTCCCTGTCCATCCTGCTTCTGCTGCTCGCCGGGCTCGCCTTTGTGGTACGCGCCCGGCCCGTCATGGCACGCGACATTGACGCTTCACCCCAGGCCGGGTAGCTTGTAGCCATGCCACGGACGCGAACGAGCCATCCCGTGCGGCCGATCATCGTGGTCTGGCTGGCCGTGGCCCTGGCTGTCATTCTCGCCGCCTACACAGTGGTGGCGCTTCGGCAGAGCCGCAAGACGCTCGAGCTCACCCAGTTCGTCGACCTAAGCGACATCGATCCGATCTATTATGACAAACCCTATTATGTGGTCCCGGCCGACGATCTCGCCGAGGAGGCGTTCGTGGTACTCCGCGAGGCGCTCGCCGAGAGCCTGGCGCTGGCCACCCGCAACGTCACGCAGGCGGGAACGGTCATCGACGGGCTCTGGATCGATCGCTTCAAAGACGCCGCGCGCACCTTCTGCGCGGGCGGCCGCTCGCCCGTGCCATCCTCCTGGCTCACCGAGTTCGACACGCCCAGGATCGACCTGGCCAACCTGAACGGGCAGATTCTCCGTTCCACGGAGGCCGGCGCCTGGGGTCGTCTGCCCGAGGCCCTGGTCCGCGACTCGAGCTTTCAGGGACTCACGGAGAAGGACTGGTTCGCGGCGTTCGACGACGTGGGCCAGCCTCAGGCCGCTCTCGTTCGTGAGGGCGACTGCGTGCTCGTAGTGTGGAACGGACTGGAACGCCTGTCGGTGGTGCAGAGCGATCTGGGCGCCGGCTACCTCATTCGCGCCATCTCGGAATTGCCCGCGATTGAATACGTGGTGTTGCAGGGATTGGACGGGATCGAGATGGCGAGCCGTCGAGTGGAGGAGATGAGCCGCATCGCCGAGGACTCTCTACTTCTTTCGGCGTTGAAGAGCGGCGCGGCCGTGTCGCGCGAGTGGACGTTCAACGACGCCCCCATCATCGAGGCGGCCTCACCTGTGGCGGGCGACTCGCGCCTCCTGCGCGTGGGCGTATCGCGCCGGTCGCTGGAATCGCTCGACCAATCGGTGACCCTGCAGTTGTCCCTTCTCGGCGGGCTCCTGTTCGTCACCGGTGTGGGAGGGCTCGCGCTCTGGTCCACGTCGCAACGAGTTTCCGATCTGCAGGAGGATCTCGATACCGCCGAGGCGCTCACAGAGGAGCTGTTTCGCGGACTGGCGGCGGGACTGCTCCTGGTCGATGCGGGAGGAGCCATCCGCCTCGCCAATCCACCTGCGGAGCGTCTGCTTCAGGTGCCTCACGCCTCGCTCGTGGGGCGGAAGTACCAGGACGTGGCCCCGGGCGATCCGGCACGACTCCTGCCGCTTCTGGCCGAAGGTCACGGAGCCCTGGAGGAGGAAGTGGAGTGGACGAATCCGCGCGGCGAGCGGCGCACGCTCCTGGTGTCGTCCACGCGCTTGCGCCCCGACCGGGCCGAGGCCGTGGCCATCATGCACGACATCACAGACACACGGCGCCTGGCGCGACAGGCTGAACAAACCGAGCGCCTGTCGGCCCTCGGAGACCTCGCGGCGGGCGTAGCGCACGAAGTGCGCAATCCGCTGAATGCCATTTCCATCGCGGCGCAGCGACTGGCCTCGGAATTCGAGCCGACGAGCGACGCCGAGCAGTACGGAGTGCTGCTCTCCCACCTGCGCACAGAAATCGATCGCGTCAATGTCACCGTGCAGGAATTCCTGGGCCTGGCCCGCGGCATGCATCTGTCCCGCGAACCCGTGGAACTGAAGTCGATTTTGGAACCGGTGGCCCGCTCACTGGAGCTGGAGGCCGGCGGTAAGGGCGTGCAGGTGGAGCTGGACATCCCCGTAGCCGTCACAGTTCTGGGCGACCGGGACGCGCTTCACAAGGTGTTCACGAACCTTGCTCGCAACGCCCTCCAGGCCACCTCCAGAGAGGGCCGGGTGTCCATACGACTGCGTTCCGGCGATCACACAACCACCGTCGTCGTGGAAGACACGGGTTCGGGGATCGCGCCCGAGGATCTGCCGCATGTATTCCGCCCCTACTTCACACGCCGCAAGGGGGGCTCAGGTCT
>DAIOGN010000036.1:13433-21978 GCA_036745245.1 Candidatus Zixiibacteriota bacterium | reverse complement strand
CATTGTGACCGATCACGGGGGCACGATTGACGTTGCCAGTCAGCCCGCACACGGTTCTACTTTCACCGTCACGCTTCCTTCGAAAGCGCTCGGGACCACGGGAGGGGGCGGTCTCGCCTCATGAAATACAGATTGTTGGTGGTGGACGACGAAGCCAGCCAGCGGGACCTTCTGGCAGGGTTTTTGACCAAACAGGGCTATGCCGTGCAGGCCGCCGATTCGGGCGAACGCGCGCTGAACCTCTGCCTCGAACATTACTTCGAAGCGGCACTCATCGACCTTCGCATGCCGGAAATGGACGGCCTGGAGCTTCTCATCAAGCTCAAATCGCTCAATCCGGAAGTGCAGGTGCTCATGCTTACGGCCCACGGCTCGGTGGAGTCGGCCGTGAGCGCCATGCGCGCGGGGGCCTTTCACTACGTGAACAAGCCGGTCGACCTGGACGAACTGGTGCTCACACTCCGCTCGGCTCTCGAGCGCCATCACCTGCTCGTGGAGAACCGGGAGCTGCGCACTGTGCTGGCCGACTCCTTCGGCCCGGCCGGACTCATCGCCGAGAGCTCAGCCATGAAGGAAGTGCTCTCCTCTTTAGCGCGCGTGGCCCCGTCGCCCTCCACCGTGCTCATCCGCGGCGAGAGCGGTACGGGCAAGGAGGTTCTGGCCCGGGCCCTGCACGCGGCGTCGGGTCGGATGGCCGATCGATTTATCGCCGTGAACGTGGCCTCCCTGCCCGAGACGTTGCTGGCCTCCGAGCTATTCGGCTTCGAACGGGGCGCGTTCACGGGCGCGGTGAAGAAGAAGCTTGGCCGGTTCGAGCAGGCGCATGGCGGCACGCTCTTCCTGGACGAGATTGGCGACCTGCCCGCTGCGATGCAGGTGAAACTCCTGCGCGTCCTGGAGCAGAAAAAAATAGAACGCCTGGGCGGGGAAGAGAGTTTCAAGGTGGACGTTCGTCTCATCTCGGCGACCCACGTCGATCTCGAGGCCAGGATCGCGGAAGGCACGTTCCGGGAGGATCTCTTCTATCGACTGAACGTGATCACCCTCACCCTGCCGCCCTTGCGTGACCGCCGGGAGGACATCGTGCCCCTCGTGGAGCACTTCCTGGATCGTCAGCGCACCAGGCTGGGCAAACAGGTGAAGGGACTCACGCGCGAGGCACGCGATCTTCTGTTCTACTACCCATGGCCGGGCAACGTGCGCGAACTGGAGAATGTGATCGAGCGCGCGTGCGTGCTGTGCAGGGGAGACGTCATCGACGTGGAAGACCTTCCCAGGCTCCTGCGGGAAGACCGGTCGCATCCCGCCTCCCCGCCCGGCGCCCCGGTCACCCTGCGCGACATGGAAAAGTCCCACATCGAGCGCACGCTGGAGGAGACCGGCTGGAACTTCCAGCAGGCGGCCCAGCTTCTGGGCATTCACCGCAACACGCTTCGAATGAAGATTCGCGAGTACGGGCTGGAGAAGGCCCCCTAGTCCCAGATTCCGGCTGCACATAAAGCTCTCGCCAGGGCGCACAGAAAGAGTGCGCCGCTCCATCCTGTTCCACTGTCCCCGCTTCATTCAGCATCTGAGGCGAGCCCTGTAACATCTTGTCGGGTGTCGCTTTAAGGGGCGGCCATGTCCTCTGGCTGAGTTTTGGCACGCGGGATGCGAAGTACTCAGTCGGGAATTGAGGATAACCACTATGACACGCCGAACCCTGACGCTCCTGGCACTCGCACCCCTCTTCGCGGGCTGCGACCTGTACACGGTGGTGGCCGTGTCCGACCCCGCTCCCGCCGTCCCGGCAGCTCTGGCTTCGATCACGGCCGACGGTGCCGTATATCTGAGCTGGGAAGACGGATCGTCGCTTCCGAGCGACCACTTCAGGATCTATCGCGGCATGGGGAGTGCGGCCCATCTCCACTACCTGGCCGCCAGCCCCGAGCAGGGCTTCGTCGACTTCGCCGTGGAAAACGGCATCACGTACTACTACGGCGTCACGGCTGTCTCGCCTTCGGGCGTGGAAAGCGCTCTGTCGAGAGTGGTGGGGGATACACCGCGCCCCGAGGGATACGACCTGGTGCTGTTCGACCTCGGCACGCGTCCCGAACGCAGCGGCTTCGACTTCGCGGGGCTCGTTCGCCTCGACGTGGACGATCCGCGCACAGACGTCTATGTGGAAGTGGATCCTGCCACGGGCCTGCTCACTCTGCGAGCCGCCTGGGGCACCGACCTTCAGGATATGGGATTCACGGAATCCCTCGACGACATCACCTATTCGCCCACCGACGGCTGGACGCCCAATGGCTCCTCCGTGCTGATCTACGGGCACACGTACGTCGTGTGGACTGAAGACAATCACTTTGCAAAACTGCGTGCTGTGGAGGTGGCGACTACCTGGGCCCGACTTGACTGGGCCTACCAGGTCGACCCCGGCAATCCGGAGCTCGTTAAACCGGCCCACGACTCCGCTTACGGACGCCGCCTCCACGCACTGCAGTCTTCGACTTTCAAGCCACTGGACGCTGGACGTTTGAATACGGGCCATATCGGTGATCAATAGCTGTCCGCGGGCATGAGGGGAGCCCGAGGCTAGCTGGATCTATGAAGAGAGAGGATGACATGAAACGAATCGTGCTGACTCTGGGCCTGACGGGGTTGCTGTGCGCCGCCGGGCCGTCTGCCGTACGGGCGGACCACTTCTGTGACGCGGATGTGTGTTTCGTGCGAGCCGACCGGCCGCAGTGGGTGATGGTGTTCTCGGTCACAGGCGGCGGGGATCTGACCCTGGAGAGAGGCGGGCGATCGGCCGTCTTCGTAGGTGCGGGATCGTCGCATCGCGACTGTTTTGCTTCCGGCGGACGGCGAATGCACGGCGGCGGCTATCACGTGGTGGTGACCTCCGATCGGCCGTTTGGCCTGCCGCGGAACTTCGCGCGCAGCCAGTCATTCCAGGTACGTTCACAGTGGGGCTCCCAGCACACGAAGCGTCTGTGCCGGCTTCTGGGAGTGCGTCCAGGTTCGGTGCATGTGGCCGCGTTTGCCTTCGAGCCCGAGTTCAGGCGCCGCCGCGATCAGCACACTACGGTGTGCGGACACAGTGCCTGGCCGTGGGCGGGACTGCACGGTGAGGACCAGGTCTACGTCGACGGGATCTTCCGGGGACTGGGCGTCTCGGCCCTGATTCGCGTCTCCTCCGGCGGGCATCGCGTGACCGTGGTCTCCTCCGAGGGACGCAAACAGAGCCGATGGGTGGCGTTCGGGACGTCCTCGTGCGAACCCACCTGCCCGGTCCGGCTGGCGTGCCGGTAACCCGGGGGAAACAGTTTGGAGCCCTTCCGGCCGATCTGTATCATGGAGAAGAAGCAGCATGAGAATACGCCTAACTAACTTCGCAGCCGCGGTCCTACTGGTGACCGCCGGGATGTTTGCGTCTGAGATTTTTGCGGCAGACTCCCGGGACAAACTTCCCAAGGCGAAGCCGGCCCAGGGTGGGGAGGCCAAGGCCAACCCTCAGCCCGTGCCGGAGAAGCCTGCCAAGGTCACCGACGACTTCAAGGATCGCGACAACAACGGCGTGGACGATCGCCACGAGAAGCGCGCCATCCGTTCCGAGCCGGCCGCCTCACCCACCGTGAAGCAGGATCCCAAGCCGGAGGCCGCACGCGAGACGCGGCCCGTCGAGCCCAAGGCTACGCCGCCCGCGGGCAAGCCCGCGGAGCCTCCCCCCAAGGCGCCTCCGCGTCGCTGACAGTTTCGTAAAGCGGGTCGCACGACCCGCTTTTTGTTTGGACTCCCGGGAAACGCGGGCTGAAATTGCGGCATGCCGATCTGGTCGCACAGCCGTCTCCAATCCTTCCAGCAATGCCCCCGCAAATATGCCTTCCGCTACCTGGAGAAGCCCGACGTAGATGCCCCCGATTCGATCGAAGCCTTCCTGGGATCGCGCGTGCACGACGTGCTCGAACAGCTCTACCGCGATGTGCGCATGACGAAGGTGCCGTCGGAGGAGGAGTTGCTGGCGGAATACGACAAGGTGTGGAACCGCCATGTGCACGACGGACTGCGAATCGTCCGGCGTCGCTACACCGCCGAGCATTATTACCGGGTGGGCCGCCAGTGCCTGCAGGACTACTACAGACGGCATCATCCGTTCCGGCAGGGGCGCACGCTCGGGCTGGAGGAGCGGATCGTGATCGATCTGGATCCGCGCGGAGAGGTTCGCCTGCAGGGATACATCGACCGTCTGACGCAGACCGCCGACGGACACTACGAAATCCACGACTACAAGACGTCCAACTCCCTGCCCGCGCAGGAGCATTTCGACCTCGACCGTCAACTGGCCCTCTACCAGATCGGAATCGAGCGGCGTTTCCGCGACGCACGGCGCGTGGACCTGGTGTGGCACTACCTGCAATTCGATCGCGAGATCCGCTCGCGGCGCGAACCCTCGGAGCTCGAGCAATTGCGTTTCGACACGCTCTCCACGATTCAGGAGGTGGAGACCCAGACCCGCAAGGGGGAGTTTCCCACACGGGAGAGCATGCTGTGCGACTGGTGCGAGTACGCGAGCGTGTGTCCCGCCAAGAAGCATCTGTATTCGTTGTCGGAGGCCACGCCCGAGGAGTTCCGACAGGACGATGGCGTGCAACTGGTGGACGCGTGGATGCGTGCGTATCTCGCGCGCCAGGAGGCCACCCGGGATGCGGAAGCCGAACTGGACGGCCTCAAGGAGCGGATCGCGCGGTTCGCTTCGGAGCACGGGCTCGAGGTGATCGTGGGCACCGAGCACAAACTGCGCGTGAAGAAGCTCGCGGGGCTCAAGGTGCCGGTGCGTGCCGACGATCCGGCATCCTACCAGGCACTGCTGGAACTACTACAGACCCTGAACCTCTGGCCCAGAGTCAGCACGCTGGATCGTCACGCGGTCTTGAGACTGCTCGACGAGGAGGGCGTGGAGGCTGATGTGAGGAAGCGGATTGCCGAGCGGCTGGTGCCGGAGGACGGTGTGAGGATCACACCGTCTCGTCTGTCGGAGCGGGAGCGGCTTCTGGAGCCCTGAGGAGCCGTCCGAGGCCGGACGACTCCTCAAACCTCAAAGGAGCTTCAGCCGCTTTTCTGGCGCTTGTCGGACTTGGCAGGTCCCGACAGGAGGCGCGTGTATTCGTCTTTGGAGCGCAGGAGGTTGAGCGCTTCGATGACGGCCGGGTCGTCCTTCAGGATCACCTGTTCGTAGACCCCCTTCTCGCCGAACTTGTTGCGCAGCACCGTGCGCTTGATGGCCTGGCGGATGTACACCTCGCTCTTCGCGAAGTCGCCGGCTTTGTCTTCTTTGGCCACCTGCTCTAGTTCCGCGAGCGCGTCGGCAAAGAGGTCTTCCTTGCCCTCTTCCTTCACGTTCTCCCGCAGGGCGGCAAACTCCGACTCCAGCGGTGTGGTGTACGTGAAGTTCTTTTCCTCGACGTACTTCTTGAAGTCGGCCAGCACGTGGTCGTCCACTTCGAAGTCCAGCCCCACATCGGGATGTTCCGTGGTGACCTGCACGGCGAAACTGAAGAAGAGTCCCTGGCGTTCGAGGTTGATCTCGATGGGCTCGTACAACTCCACGGGAAGGTCCACGTCGGGCACGATGCCCCCGCCGCCATACACCGGCCGTCCGGCCGCCGTGTAGAAGATCTCCGCCGGAGTGCCTACGCTGTCGTGAGCCTCATCCTCTGAATCTGACTCTGACTCGGGAAGCGAGTCGTTGGGTCCGGAGTTTGCCGGCTTTTGAATGGAGCGGCCCGACGGCACGTAGTAGCGCGCCGTGGTGAGCTTGAGCGCCACGTCGGAATTGCGCCCGCCGATATTGAAGATCTGTTGAACCAGGCCCTTGCCAAACGTGGTCTGGCCCATGATGAGCGCGCGATCCCAATCCTGAAGCGCACCGGCGACGATCTCCGAGGCCGAAGCGCTCCCGCCGTTCACCAGCACCACCATGGGAACCTCGGGGATGAGCGGATCCTTGGTGGAAAGGAATCGCTGTTCGCTCTCCGGATCGCGGCCCTTCGTGTACACCACCAGCCGGTCCTTCGGCAGGAAGAAGTTCGAGGTTTCCACGGCTTCATCCAGCAGGCCGCCGCCGTTGGACCGAAGATCGAACACGAGCCCCTTGATGTTCTGCGCGGCCAGTTCGGACAGCGCCTGACGCATCTCGTCGTGCGTGGTCTCGGCGAACCGGTTGAGCCGCAGGTAGCCGATGCCGTCCTGCGTGCTGCCGTAATAGTTCACAGACTTCAGTTCGATCACGGCGCGCTCGACCACGTAGTCCATCACGTCGGGGAACCCCGGGCGCACGACGGAAAGCGTCACCTGGCTGCCGGCCGGGCCGCGCATCTTGCGTGCCGCGTCCTCGGTGGTCATGCCGATGGTGGAGGCGCCGTCGATGGAGATGATGCGGTCGCCCGCAAACAGGCCGAGCCGGTAGGCCGGCGTGCCCTCGATGGGTGTGACCACGATGAGCGTGTCGTTGCGAACGTCGATCTGCATGCCCACGCCCTGATACTTGCCGGACGTGGATTCCATGAGCTGGTCGTACGACTGACGCTCCATGAGCACGCTGAAGGGGTCGAGCCGGGAGAGCATCCCCCGAATGCCGGCGTGAATCATGTCGCGCGTATCGACATCGTCCATGTAGCGGTTTTCCACATTGAATGCGATGTCGTTGAACAGCTTGATGTTCTTGTACAGCGTCTCGCGATCGTCGCCGAGCGACTCACCGCGCGCGTCCGCCTCTGTCGTCTGGACATACAGGGGCCGCGTGCCCGGCTGTGCCGCGCCCGAACCGACGGCCCAAAGCAGGGCCACGGCCAACAGCGACAGCCCGGTGGCAAGGAGTCTCAGTTTCTGGCCTCTGTTCATCTAGTCACTCCAGGGTGGTACCGGTTGATCGTTATCCTAACGGGGGCGTGTCTCAACAGTCAATCTGTTCCTGCCCGCCGTCTCGCTCCTTCGAACCACGAACGAGGAGCCGAACACCGGGCGAATGCGTCTCTCCACGAGCCTCTCTCATAATCTAACGCTCGAACTCCCCCGTCAGTTGCAATGAGTTGCACTTTTTTCGAATTAACCTCTGTCCCGGCCGCCCGGCCCGCGTCATCTTGCCCTCAAACGACGCTGCCTATGTCGATCGGATCGAGCCGTTTGGCCATTCTGTGCGAGCCCCGCACATCTGCGGTGCCGGTAGCTATTGGAGCAAACGGCGGGCCACAGCCGCCGCGGGCGCCGGTTCAATCCGAGCCTTCGGCAGGCGCTGAATCGAGGGGATTTCGCACTTGAATTCCGGAGCGCTTGCCGGGGGAGAACGCCGCCTCCTGCTCGTGTTGCCCAAGGGGATTGGAGACGTGGTGTATGGCCTGGCCCTGGTTCAGGCCCTTCACGACAGCCACCCCAACCTGGAGATTCACTGGGCGGTGCATCCCCGGGCTCTGCCGCTTTTGTGGCATGTGCCCGCCGTCCACCGCGCTCACCCCTACACCACTCGCGTCGGTTCACTCTGGCAACTCAGACGGAGTCTTCGAGGTCTGACGTTTGACGTGCTCCTGAATCTGGGAATGTACCTGCACGCCTTACCCCCTGCGCTTCTGGCGCGTTCGAAACGCTCCCTGTGCCTGGGGGAGGCTTACGCACGGGACAAGCTGCAGTGGTTTCACGATGAGTCGATCCCCGTGGAGGCCAACTCGAGGGTGCTCGATGTATTCTTCACGGCCGGCCGCTATCTCGGAGTTCATCCCGCCGCACCGGCCTGGGGATGGCAGTTCACGGCCGAAGAGCGGGAGGCGCGTTCGGCCTTCTTCGAATCGGCTTCCGACTCTCCCAGAGTCGCCCTGGTCCCCTGCTCGGGACGCCCCCTGAAGGACTGGCCCACGGACCGCTGGGCGCAGCTGGCCGGCCGCCTGAAGGCACGACAGGATGCCCTCGTCGTGGTGACCGGTGGTCCAAGCCCGACCGAAGCACGCGCGGCCTCACAGATTGCCCGGGAGGTCGCGGGAGTGCGAGTGGCCGTGGGGGACGATCTGCGGAGAATGCTCTGGATTCTCTCGGGATGCGATCTCGTGGTGGGTCCCGACACCGGACCCTTGCACATGGCACGTGCCCTGGGAGTGCCGCTTCTCGGCCTCTACGGTCACACGGACCCCCGCCGTTACGGCCCGCCACCGCCGTTCGAAGGCGAGCTTTTGGATCGTTACCGGTTCGACGCGCACGAGCGTCCCAGCGCCTGGGAGGGAGAGGGCGGCCGCGCCGATCGTATGCAGCTCATCACCGTGGACGAAGTAGAGGACGCCTGCCTGCGTATCCTGCGCGATCCGGCGACCAGGGCGGCCAGGCGCAGGGAAGCCTTCGCCCCTTGAACGCGACTCCGGCCGGCTTCAAGTCATTCCGGGTGCGCGGTGCATCCGTGGTGGCCTCCGAGCAGATCTCCGACTGGGTGGGCCAGACGGTGGAAACGCACGGCAGCCTGTATCGCTATGCCAGCAAGGCTCCAGGGAGCCGGCCCGTGCGTGGTCGAGGTGTCGCCTAC
>DAIOGN010000036.1:11705-13423 GCA_036745245.1 Candidatus Zixiibacteriota bacterium | reverse complement strand
AATTGTGCGATGGCTCCGTCACGGTGGCCTCCTCAGGGCGATCACCGGCGACCGCTTCCTCGCGCTGGGCAGGCCGCGGCCGGTCAATGAACTCGTCACGGCGCTTCGACTCCGTGAGCAGGGCATCGCGACCCCTCAGGTGTGGGCGGCCTGCGTCTATCCAGCGCCCGGGTTCTACAGGGGCGAAGTGCTTCGCGCCTTTCATGCCGATTGGACGGATCTGTCCACCTACTTGTTCACGCGGTCGGTGCCGGCCTCAGACGGCCGTCGCGCACTGGCGGAAGCGATGCGCCTTGCAGCACGGCTGGCCGAGTGCGGGGTGTGTCACACCGATTTCAATGCGGGGAACGTGCTCGTGAGGGAAGAGCCGGACTTCGGAGTCATGGTGATCGACCTGGAGAAGGCGGCCGCGTGTGCGCTGCGCTCAGAGGCGGCGCGGCAGCGCATGCAGAAACGGCTCCTGCACTCGCTATCAAAGCATGCGTTGCGTACGGGGCGGACCCTGTCGGAAGAGCTGCAGGGAATGCTGCCCCATGGACCCACCCATGAGTGAGCCGACGGGACAGGAGCTTCTGACACAGAGTCGCCGTCTGCTCGTCGTGATGTTGTCGGCCATCGGCGACGCCGTGCACGTGTTGCCGGTAATTCATGCGCTCAAAGCGCATCGCAGGGACCTTGAGATCACCTGGGTCATTCAGCCCGTGCCGCACGAACTCGTGGAGCACCATCCCGATGTGGATCGGTTTGTGACGTTCAAGCGTGTGCGGGGTCGGCTCCTGGCGGGTGAGCTGTGGCGTTGTACGAATGCGCTTCGCGCCCACCGATACGATCTGGCCATCGGTCTTCAAGTGTATCTGAAAGCCGGACTCCTGCTGCTTGGATCGGGGGCCCGCGCGCGCCTGGGGTTCGATCGAGCGCGGGCACGGGACGCGCAGTGGTTGTTCTCCACGCACAGGATACCGCCTCGTCCTGCCGCGCACGTTCAGGATCAGTACATCGAATTCCTCGACCACCTCGGCGTGCCTCGTATTGAACCGCACTGGGGGCTCGAGCTGACAAACGCCGAGATCACCTCCCGCACGGAGTACTTCCGCGCTTTCACCCGACCCGTGTGCGGACTCATCGTGGGCACGAGCAAGAAGGAGAAGAACTGGTCTCCGAAGGGCTATGCGCGCGTCGTGGACGCACTGGAGACGGATTTCGGCATGAAGCCGCTTCTCCTGGGCGGGCCGTCGGTGGCCGAGGCGGAGGCGGCCCGGCAAATCCAGAGTCTTCTCAATCGTCCCGTGGCCGCATCTCTCGGTCCGGGCGTGCGCCGCCTGCTCTGGCAGATTTCGGGTTGCGAACTGCTGATCAGTCCAGACACGGGCCCGTTGCACATGGCCCGCGCCATCGACGTCCCGGTGGTGGGCCTGTACGGGTTCACGAACCCGAAGCGCACGGGTCCGTATCGAAAGTACACTCACCTCGTGGTGGACGGGTTCGCCCGGAGTCCGGACGAGGACGCCGGAATCGATCTCCCCAATCGCCCCGAGGGCATGAGTCGCGTGACAGTCGATGCCGTCCTCGCGAAAGTGGATCTGGCTCGAAGCACCCTGCGATCCTCGGGATCGGGGTGACCCGCTGCCACGTGAGCTTCGACAGTTCTCCTCTGGACAATTCCGTCGACGGCCGAGGTGCTGTCGAGCCTCTGGTGCGCCGCCCGGGCTGGCTCTTCG
>DAIOGN010000036.1:9822-11695 GCA_036745245.1 Candidatus Zixiibacteriota bacterium | reverse complement strand
CGACGGTACCCTGGTCGACTCGTCGCAAGGGGTCGTCCGTGCTTTTCACGCGGCACAGAAGGCCCTGGGCGAGAAGGCGGCCGAGCCCGCCGCGATCATTCGACGGATCGGCTATCCACTCTCCGACACGATCGCGGCCCTGTCACGGTTGCCGGTGGAGCCCTTCCTGAAGGAGTTCAGAGCCGAGGCCCTGCGCAGCATGGCGGATCACTCGTCGCTTTTGCCGGGAGCGCGGGAGCTGCTTCTGGGGCTCGAGCGCAGGCAGTCCACGCTCGGCGTGGTGACTTCGAAGCGCAGGGACGTGGCGTGTGCGGTTCTGGACCGGCTCGCGATTCTGGGGTTCTTTCAAACAGTCGTCGGCGCGGACTGCGCCCCCCGGGTGAAGCCTCACCCGGATCCAATTCTGGAAGCCGTCCGACGACTCGGCCTGCCACGGGAGCAGCTGGTCATGGTGGGGGATACACGCAACGATGTGGAAGCCGCGGCCGCTGCGGGCCTGCCGGTCATCGCGCTGTTGTCCGGGATCGATCCGCCGGCCGAACTGTCGGGCGCCGATCTGCTTCTGCGAGATGCCGCGGCATTGCTCCGGGCGGTGGAAGCCTCCGGGTCCCGACCCGTTCCCCGGCTCATCACGTATACGCGCTCTGAATGCCCGCTGTGCGCTGAACTGAAAGACCGGCTGCGGGCGCAGGGCGTGCGCTTCGAGGAGCGGGACATTCGCGGGTCCGACGTCTGGTATGAACGATTCACGCTGCGCGTCCCGGTGGTGTGGGCGTCGGGAGTCGAGTTCGATCCGCCGTTCGGGGACGACCTCCTGGACCTCTGGAGCGCTCAATACCCTTGACCTGTGTGATGGACGCCCGCTACGATTCGCGCTTACCACAGTGGCCCCTGCATGGAGGGAACGAAAACAGGAACTCCGCTTCTTGAACGGCACGTTCTGGTGCTCAATCAGAACTACGAGCCCCTGTCGGTCTGCTCGGCGCGGCGGGCCTTTGTGCTGGTGTTTCTGGGCAAAGCCGAGATCGTCGAGGCGTCCACTACGGACGCCCTCCGGTCTGTGACCTCTTCCTTTCTCCTCCCGTCTGTGGTACGGCTGGGGGCCTTCATCCGGGTGCCTCAGAAACGCGTACTCCTCTCGCGGAAGAACATTCTCAAGCGGGACGGCCACCGCTGCATGTACTGCGGCACCCATGACGGCCGCATGACGGTGGACCACATCGTGCCAAGGCTGCGCGGCGGCACCGACTCCTGGGAGAACTTGGTGTGCGCGTGCCATCCCTGCAACAACGTCAAGGGCAACCGCACGCCCGAGGAGGCCGACATGCCGCTTCTGGGCCGGGCCCGCCGACCCACACACATCACGTTCATTCAGAGGTTCATCGGAATCCGCGATAAACGCTGGCGCCCTTACCTGTTCCTGGATTAATTGTCCTCGGGAAGGGGGGAGGCGACGTGCTGCCGAAGGGGGCGCACGTCTGCGTGAGTTTCTGCCTTCCACAGCGGTCCCCAACACGATTTTGCCATGACCGACGGAACACACGCCGAACGACCATCGAAGGCCTCGGACTCAGCCTCTGCGCAACCTCGAACCCGAGGGGTCGTGCTTTCGGGGATGCAGCCCACGGGTCAGCTTCACCTGGGGAATCTCGAAGGGGCGCTGTCCAACTGGGTACGCATGCAGGAAGAGTACGACATGTACTGCTGCATCGTCGACTGGCACAGCCTCACGGCGGATTTTGACAAGACCGACGGACTTCAGGATCGCATCCTGCAGATGGCGATCGACTACCTGGCGGCGGGGCTGGATCCCGACCGCTGCGCCATCTTCGTGCAGTCGCAGGTGAAAGAGCACGCCGAGTTGCATCTGTTG
>DAIOGN010000036.1:7557-9812 GCA_036745245.1 Candidatus Zixiibacteriota bacterium | reverse complement strand
AACCCTCAGCCCGCCGGTAAAGGTGATGTTCCCCTCGATGGTGGTGCCGGTGCCCTGGCTCGAACGCATGCCCACGTACAAGGACAAGCGCGACGGGCTGGGCCTCGATTCCTACGGATTCCTGGGCTATCCCGTGCTCCAGGCGGCCGACATTCTCGTGTACCGCGCCCAATGGGTGCCGGTGGGCAGGGACCAGGAGCGCCACATCATTTTCGCGCGTGATCTGGCGGGCCGGTTCAATCACCTCTACGGAGAAGAAGTGTTTCCGCTTCCGGAGGCGCTCTTCACGGAGTTCTCGGAGATTCCCGGCACCGACGGACGCAAGATGTCGAAGTCGTACGGAAACGACATCCGCCTGGCCGATTCGCCCGCCGTCACCACGGAGAAGATCAGGAAGATGTTCACCGATCCCCAGAAGGTGCGGAAGAACGATCCTGGGCGTCCTGAAATCTGTCCGGTGTACACACTCCATCGACGCTATTCGGAACCCGACTTTACGGCTCGGGTCGACACCACCTGCCGCACCGGAGAACTCGGGTGCGTGGAGTGCAAAACGCGCCTTGCGGAACATGTGAATCGTCACTTCGAGCCCTTGCGCGAGCGCCGCACCGCCTGGGCCGACCGGCCCGACGACGTGTGGGACGTGCTGTCCCAGGGGGCAGCGCGTGCCCGTGAACGCGCCGGCTACACCATGGCGCAGGTGCGGCGCGTGATGCATCTCGCCTGAACCCCTATGGACACACTTCTCGTCGACCGACCCGAAGCCTCCTCGCAACTGGCGCGACACGACATCCGGCTCGAGAAGTTCTCGGGCCCGCTGGATCTGCTCCTGTATCTCATCCGCAAGGATGAGCTGGACATCCGTGACATTCCGATCGCGCACATCACGCGGCAGTACCTCGACTACCTCGAAGCTTTCCAGGCGCTCGATCTGGAAGTGGCGGGGGAGTACATCCTCATGGCCGCCACGCTGCTGCGCATCAAGACGCAGATGCTTCTGCCCAGGCCGCCTGAGGAGCCGGAGGAAGAGGATCCGCGCGGCGCCCTCGTAGCGGCGTTGCTCGAGTACCAGCAGTTTCGCGAAGCGTCCGGCGTCCTGCACGGATTCGAGTCGGATCAGCGCAGGCGCTTTGCCTGCCCCGGCGATCTGCCGGCGCGCCGGGTGGAAGAGGTGCTCACCGGGACGGCCTCGGTGTACGATCTGGTCGCCGCGCTCGGCCAGATGCTGCGGCGCACCCTGCCCGACGTATCGCATCAGGTGTTCGTCGAGCGGTACCAGGTAGAAGATCAGATCGTCGTTGTGCGCACGCGACTCGAAGCGGAGGGGGAGCTTCTCCTGTCGAACCTGGTGGGACAGATTCCCGTGAAGGGACTTCTGGTGGCCACCTTCCTGGCCCTGCTCGAACTGGCGCGGCTGCAGGCGATCCTCCTGGAGCAGGTATTTCGTTATCGCGATATCCGAATCCGCCTCAATCCGGCGGCCCCATTGACCCCCCCAGAGGAAGCCCATGTCCAAGAGCAACGCGACTGAGATTCTCGAGGCGCTGTTACTCGCCTCCGATCGCCCGCTTTCTCCCTCCCGGCTGGCGTCGGTTTTGCCGGTGAAGGAAGGAGCGGTCGAAGGCCTGGTGCAGGAGCTGAACCAGACCTATGAGACGACGGGCCGTGCGTTCCGCGTGCGCAATGTGGCCGGCGGATATCGTCTCTTCACGGAGCCGGAATTCGAACCGTATGTCGAAGCCCTCGCGGTGGTGACGAGGGAAGCCCGGCTGTCTCAGGCCGCCCTCGAGACGTTGGCCGTGGTGGCGTACAGGCAGCCGGTGTCCAAGAACGACGTGGAGTTCGTGCGCGGCTGCGACTGTGACGGCGTGTTGCGCACATTGCTTTCGCGCCGGCTGGTGGCCATCAAGGGGCGCTCCGAGGCCCCGGGCCGGCCTCTGCTGTACGTCACCACCGAGCGCTTTCTCGAGTATTTCGGTCTGGCCAATGTTACCGATCTGCCCGACTGGGAAGAAATCTGCACGCTGGTGGGCGATGAGACGGCTCCCCGTCGGCTCACTCTGGTGCGGCCGCCGGAAGAAGGCGAATCCCAGCGTGAGTTGCTGGAGGGCGCCGCGATCGTAGACTCGGAGCCGAGCGCTCCTGCCGAGATGTCGGAACCGCACGAGTTCGGTGAGCTGGCCGAAGCCGCGGAGGATGTGGTCGCGGTCTCGCCCAGGGATGCGACTTAACCAGTTTCTGGCTCACGCGGGTCT
>DAIOGN010000036.1:3606-7547 GCA_036745245.1 Candidatus Zixiibacteriota bacterium | reverse complement strand
AGGCCCTGATCACATCGGGTCGCGTCACGGTCGACGGTGCGGTGGCCACGTTGCACACGCATCTGGAGCCCGGCGGAAGCGACGTGCGTCTCGACGGTCGCAAATTACAACTCCCCGATCGCTCCACGTACCTCATGCTGCACAAGCCCGCGGGCTACACAGTCACCCGCGCAGACCCGCACGCGAGCAAGAGCGTCTACGAACTCCTCCCTCCCGATCACAGACGACTCGCCTACGCGGGTCGCCTCGACCGCGAGTCGGAGGGGCTTCTGCTGTTTACCGACGACGGTGTGCTTTGCCACCGACTGCTTTTGCCTTCCTATCGTATCGAACGCGAGTACCTGGTGTCTGTGTCAGGCGCATGGCATCCGGCCCTCGGGGACCGCCTGGTCGAAGGGGTGAAGTTTCCCGAGGGGCCGCCGCTGGCGGCCACCCGCGTGCATACCGTCTCCGAGCATGCCGGTGGAGCGGAATTGAGCATCGTGCTCACGGAAGGGAAGAAGCGTGAAGTACGCCGGCTGTGCGCGCACGTGGGGTTGAAAGTCACGCGCCTGCGCCGCCTTCGATTCGGCCCCCTGGAGCTCGGCCCTCTGTCTCCCGGTCAGTCCCGGATCCTGTCGGATGCGGAAGTGGCCGCCCTTCGTCGCCTGGTACGCATCGACAGAAATTAGAATTCATCCCAAAACCTCCTTCGGCTGCGATCGGCTGCAGAGGCCGTATACTTCGTCCTCGGTCGAAATCGTCCTCACCGGCCCCGCATGGGCCGCCTCCGGTCGATTTCGACCTCGATCCTCGTCTACGGCGTCTTCGCTCGATCTCGCTACGAACGAGATTTTGAGATGAATTCTAGTTCCCGTAGACGCGGCGCGGCCCTTACGTAGGCCGACATGATACCACCGGAGCTGGGGTGGGTGATCACCCTCGATGGACCGGCCGGCTCGGGGAAGAGCACCACCGCCAAACAGGTCGCACAGACTCTCAGTTTCGTCTATCTCGACACCGGTGCGCTCTACCGGGCGGTCACCTTCCTTGCCCTGCGAGCCGGCGTCCCCACCGACAACGGACCGCAGCTGCGGAATCTCATGGCGACATCTCCTCCCGACGTGCGCCGCGTGAGCGGTGATCAACGCGTGCTTGCCGGCGGGGAAGACCTGACCGACGAATTGCGATCCATCGCGGTGGAGCAGGCGGTGTCCTCGGTGTCGGCGGCCCCTGAAGTGCGCGGAGCCATGCTTGCCGTTCAACGGGCGCAAAGGCAGCGACCGGGCCTGGTGGCCGAGGGCCGCGATCTGGGTTCGGTGGTGTTTCCGGATGCCCATCTCAAGATCTATCTCGTGGCCGATCTCGACGTGCGGGCACAGCGGCGGGCCCTGGAGCGGACCCGGCGCGGGGAAGCCACCACGGTGGAGCGCGAGCGCGAGGCCCTGGCCGAACGCGACCGACTGGATTCGGGGCGAGCCACGGCACCGCTCGTGCGTCCTCCCGGGGCGCATGTTCTGGACACCTCCGGGCTCACCATCGAGGGCCAGACGCGAGCCGTGGTGGACCTGTTCCGCGGGGTGGCGGCCTGATCCTCCCGATTTACTGGCTCACGTGGATTCTGGCCCGATCGGCCTTCTGGCTGTTCTGGCGCTACCGGGTCCTGGGGGCCCACCACCTGCCCCGCGAGGGGCCCTTTATTTTCGCGGGCAACCACCGGTCCGCCGCCGAGCCGGCCCTGCTGGGCTGCACGCCCCTGCGCCGGAATTACTTCTTCGCCAAGCGCGAGTTGTTTGACATCCCGCTCTTTGGACGCTACATTTCTTGGCTTGGCGCCTTCCCGGTCGACCGGGGCGGTGCCGATCTGGCGGCGGTGCGGGTGTCCCTGGATGTTCTGAAGCGCGGGCATGTGCTCGTGTTTTTCCCCGAAGGGACCCGATCGCCCACGGAAGAGTTTCTCCCGGCGCAGCCCGGGCTCGGCCTCATCGCCCTCCGTTCGGGGGCGCCGGTCGTGCCGGTGTATGTGTCGGGCGGCCGGCAGGCACTGGGACGTCTCTGGCCGAAGCGGCCGGTGCGCGCCCTGATCGGCGAACCCGTGGACCCTGCTTCAGTCCCTCTGCCCGAGGGCCGAAGCGGATATCAGGTGTTCAGCGATCTGGTGCTCGAGCGCATCAAGGGTCTGAAAGCAGAACTGGAGTCCGGAGAGCTCTCGGGCCCTCCGCACAAGGATCAAGTGAGCGGTTAAGGAGGATGGGTTGGAATGATTGAGTCGACGACGGAAACACAGGTGTTGCCCATCTACGTGACGCGGCGCATGCAGGAACGCCCCACCGATGAGTCGGGGCAGCACGCTCGCCACGTGGGACTCAGGCAGGACGTGCCCTGGGAGAAGCGCAGGGTGAAGGGCACGCGCCCGGGCCAGAGGTCAGCGCGTGTTTCCGACGAGGAGACCGCGGCCGCGCTGGAATCGGCCTCCGCGCTCGAACTCGGTCTCGACCCGGAGGAGCAGAAGCGCCTGGTCGGTCTCTACGAACAAACCATCCAGTCCATCAAGGAAGGGGAGATCGTGAAGGGCCGGATCCTGTCCGTGTCGAAGGACGAGGTGATCGTGGATGTGGGCTTCAAGTCCGAAGGGGTGATCCCCCGCTCGGAATTTCCCATGGAAGGGATTGCTCCCGGCGACCCCGTCGAAGTGTTCCTCGAGGCCGTGGAGGATCAGAACGGCCAGCTCGTGCTCTCGAAGCAGAAGGCCGACTTCATGCGTGTGTGGGACCGCATCAAGGAAGCCCATGAAGAGCGTCATCTCGTCCGCGGTCGCCTCGTGCGACGGATCAAGGGAGGCGTGGTGGTCGACCTGTTCGGCGCCGAGGCCTTCCTGCCCGGCAGCCAGATCGCGCTGCGGCAGGTGTCCGACTTCGACAACCTCCTGGGCAGCGAGATGGAATTCAAGATCATCAAGCTCAACAAGAATCGCCGCAACATCGTGGTCTCACGGCGCGTCGTGCTGGAGGAGGAGCGCAACAAGCTTCGCGACCGCCTCCTCGAAGAGATCGAAGTGGGTCAGGTGCGCGAAGGCATCGTGAAAAACGTCACCGACTTCGGCGTGTTCGTGGATCTGGGGGGCGTGGACGGGCTGTTGCACATCACCGACATGTCCTGGGGACGCATCGTGCATCCCAACGAAATCACCAAGGTGGGCGAGACCATCCACGTGAAGGTGCTCGACTACAATCCGGAGACCACACGCATCAGTCTCGGCTTGAAGCAGCTCGAACCCTATCCGTGGGAAAATATCGAATCGCGCTATCCCCTGGGGTCGCGTGTGAAGGGCCGGATCGTGAGCGTCACCGACTACGGCGCTTTCATCGAGCTGGAGAAGGGGATCGAGGGCCTCATCCACGTGTCGGAAATGTCGTGGACGCAGCACGTGAAGCACCCCTCCAAGCTGGTGAAGCCCGGAGACGAAATCGAAGCCGTGGTGCTCAACATCGACAAGGAGAACGAAAAGATCTCCCTGGGGATCAAGCAGCTCGAGCCCGATCCGTGGTCGGTGGTCGACATCAACTTCCCGGTGGGCAACGAGGTGGAAGGCAAGGTGAGAAACCTCACCGCCTTCGGTGCGTTCGTGGAACTCGACGAGGGCATCGACGGACTGGTGCACATCTCCGACATGTCGTGGACCAAGCGCCTGCAACATCCCAACGAGATGGTGAAGAAGGGCGATTCGCTGAAAGTCAAGATCCTCTCCATCGACAAGGAGAACCGGCGCATTTCCCTGGGCTTCAAGCAGCTCGTGGAGGATCCGTGGCCCACGTTCCCCATGATTTATCCTGTGGGCTCCGACCGCGACAGCGTGCCGGTGACGCGCCTGCTCGAACGCGGGCTCGTGGTGGAGATCGACTCCAACGTGGAAGCGTTCGTGCCGATTCAGTTCCTCGGAGTCCCCGACCTCAAGAAGCCCG
>DAIOGN010000036.1:0-3596 GCA_036745245.1 Candidatus Zixiibacteriota bacterium | reverse complement strand
GTGCGTCTGATCGAAGTCGACAAGACGGCCCGCAAAATCGTGGCGTCCGTCACCGATTACATGAAGGCGCGCGAGGCCGCGGAGATGAGCCAGTACCTGGCCGCCCATCCGGTGTCCTCGGTGAAGCTGGCGGATGCGGTGGACCCGAAGAAGAAGCGCCGCAAGAAGGGCGATGAGACCGATGGCGAGGGAGCCGACGTCGCCGACGGCGCCACGGTGACCGGCGAGCCCGAGGCCGACATCTAGTCTCTCGGAATCACCCGACCACACGAGGGGGAGCGCAGGCTCCCCCTTTTTTTGCGCTGGTTCGCGCCGGACCGAATGCTTATTCCTGCGGGCATGACGCGCACCGACTCACTCTTCGCACAGGCCGCCTGAGGTGGGCAAAAGCGACTGCGTCTTCTGCGATATCGTGGCGGGCCGCATCCCGTCGCCGCATTGTCTCGCCACAGACAGGGCGGTGGTGATCCGTGACATCTCTCCCGTGGCCCCGAACCACTTTCTCGTGCTCACCCGAGCCCACGTGGCTTCGCTCAACGAGGCCAGTGCAGACACGGTGGCCGGACTCTTCGAGGCCGCTTCCCGCTGGGCCCGACAGGAAGGCTTCGATCGTGAAGGGTACCGCGCCGTGATCAATGTGCTCGAACGCGGCGGTCAGACGGTGCCCCATCTGCACCTTCATCTTCTGGCGGGCCGCCAGATGACCTGGCCGCCGGGATGAGCGCGATCCTGCAGGACACGGTGGAGACATCGTCCGCGGACCTTCGGCCTCGTCCCGAGTCGGTGCTCATCGAGACGTACGGCTGCCAGATGAACCTGTACGACTCGGGCATTCTCGAGGCGCTCCTGCGCAATCGCGGCTACCACATCACGCGCGAGCACTCGGAAGCCGACCTCATCGTGCTGAACACGTGCGCCATCCGCGAGAAGGCGGAGGAACGGGTCATCGGGCGACTGGGCGAACTGTCACGCTTTCGCGCCGGCAACCCAAACCTTCGCTTCGCCGTGGTGGGCTGCATGGCTCAGCATCTGGGCGAAGCGATCGGCGAACGCGCCTCCCACGTGGACTACGTTCTGGGCCCCGACCAGTTCTTTCGTCTGCCCGAATATCTGAGCCAGCCCCAGGAGCGCTTTCCGGTGATCAACCTGGAGCGGGGTCGATTCGACTACGAGCGCGTGCTCCCGGTGAGCGAAACTCCCTGGATCAACTACGTCACCATCTCGCGCGGTTGCGACAACATCTGCGCCTATTGCGTGGTCCCCTCCACGCGCGGTCATCAGCGCAACCGGCCGGCCGACGAGATTGTGGAGGAAGTGCAGGGCCTCGCAGAGCGTGGCGTAGTGGAAGTCATGCTCCTGGGCCAGAACGTGAACGCCTGGGTGGTCCGCGGCCGGCGCTTCGACGAACTCGTGCACGACGTGGCACGCACCGACATCCGCCGGATCCGCTTCATGACCTCTCACCCCAAGGACATGACCCCGGAGATCGTGGAACGACTCTCGGGGTGCGATAAACTCTGCGAACACTTCCACCTTCCCGTGCAGTCCGGGTCCTCCTCGGTGCTCTCGCGCATGCGCCGCCAGTACACGCGCGAGCATTATCTGAGCGTGGTAGAGGCGGTGCGGAGGCATTTTCCGGACGCCAGCGTCACCACCGACATCATCGTGGGGTTCTGCGGCGAGACGGAAGCGGAGTTCGATGAGACCCTGTCCCTGGTGCGCGAGGCGCGCTTCGACTCCGCCTTCATGTTCAACTACTCGGTGCGTTCCGGCACCTATGCCGCCCTCCACCTGCCCGATGATATTCCGGACCCCGTGAAGACGGCCCGGCTGTCCCGCCTCATTGAACTTCAGACCGAAGTGGCCCGGGAAGCCAACCGTCGGCTTGTGGGCCGCACCGTAGAGGTTCTGGTAGACGGCACGTCGCGCCGGAGCGCGGCGCGGCTGAAGGGCAAGACCCGCACACTCAAGACCGTGCTGATCGACGCGCACCCCAGGGTGCTGGGTCGCCTGATGAACGTGAGAATCGACTCCGCAGATGCCTGGACGTTGCACGGCACCCCCGTGGGTTCCGATATGGGCTTGCCAGATTCACCGCTCGGGCCTAGCTAGTAGCTGGAGGGAGGGAAGCCATGTCCGTATTGACCACCTTGCTGTGGGGCCTGCCCGCCGTTTGTGCATTTGCGCTCCTGCTTCTTCTGGTTAAAAGTCAGGATCGATTCGCCTCGGTGACGCGTACCGGCTGGACGCGCATGATCACGGGGGCTGTGCTCGTGGTGCTCTTCTCGGTGACCCTGTTCATGTTGCATCTGCCGGTCGTGCACTTGTTCCTGGGCCCGCACGGCGACAAAGTCGCCCTCGTGGCCTACCTGGTGTTTGCCGCAGGCCTCCTGCTCATGATTCCGGCCGCTGTGGGCTGGCTTTCCGAGGTGTCGCAGGAACGCACCCGCACGGAAAAGAGAATTTCGTCGGTCACGCTCACCGAAGATCTGCTCTCCGTGAGCGAGCAGCCGTACGTACTCACCGAACTCCTGGTGGCCGGGCTGAACACGCTGATCCAGCACGTGGAAGCGCAGGCGGGGATGGTGTGGATTCTTGCACCCGATCGCGTGTCCCTTGTGCTGGCGGGGAGTGCCGGCTTCGACAAGCCCGCGGCCAAGGCGGCCGAACAGCTGGTCGCTTCGGGTCACGAGTTGCTGGATCGCGCTCTCAAGGGCAAAGGCGTGGTCACGGCAGGCGATCTCTCCGCGCGCAGCCGTTTCGTGGCAACCTTTCCGGGCATGGAACAGTTCGCGTCCATCGCCGTGGTGCCGCTCTCCGGCGGCGGAGAACTGATCGGCATGGTGCTTCTGGCATCGGAGGCTCCCTATCATTTCGGTCCCGACCTGGTGCGCACGCTCGAAGGCGCAGGCCGCATCCTGGGTCACGCGGTGGCCAACCAGCGACTGGAACGTCTGCTGCGCAAAAGCGAGCGCCGTGAACGTGAAAGCGGACGCGCCGTCACGCACTGGGACCGCATCACGGGCGAGGGCATGCCTCTGTCCACACAGGCACTGCTCTCGGGTCTGGCCGAGGCCGCGGAGTGCAGGGCAGCCTTTCTCGTGCCGCGATCGAGCCGCTTCGTGGAGCACGCCACCGTCAACGCGCTGGTGGGGCTGCCCATGGAAGGAATCTGGAGCGAGGCTCAGGCGGCGTCGGATCAGAAGCAGCGGGCACTCTGGGTGAATCCGGGCAGCCGCACGCAGGATCCCCGCGGAGGCGCAGGACGGTGGATTGTCCTCCCGACACCTGCCGGGCACTTGTTCTTCGCGCCACGAAACAATGAGCCGGCGTACTCCACGGAGGACCTCAGTCGTTTCGCCAAGGGGGCCGAACTGGCCCTTCTTCTGGGCGGCGGTCCCGACCGGCCCGAACCCGATCGGCTCCTCGAGGCGGGTGCGGAGCTTGCGCGAACGAGCGAACCGAGCGACCGGCTGGCTGAGCTGGTGGCCGAAATCGTGACGCAGGCGGAGGCCGTCATTCTCTGGCACAAGGTGGACGGTCGTCTGCGCGTTGCCGGAGTGCATGGGTGCGATGGCAAAGCGCTGTCCGCCGTC
>DAIOGN010000035.1:13700-24986 GCA_036745245.1 Candidatus Zixiibacteriota bacterium | reverse complement strand
GATAGAGAGTTTCGTGTTCATCCATTGTGAATCGAGTCTCATGCTGCGCGGCGATGACAACCGCGTCTTCCTGGAAATCGAGTACTCGAGCCGCGACCTCGAAAAACTGGAAGATGAGATGTCCAACACCGCGGAGCTGGATCTGTTCTAACGCCTGCGGCCGCTCGCCGCGGCCGGCTTCACACTCTTATCCGGCTTCGAAGAACTGGTCGTTCGAGCCCCCCGGCTCGACCTTGAGTTCCAATCGGCGCGCGCAGCGCGGACACCAGCCCACAAACGCATCCCCGCGGACGTTGAGGTACACCCGGGCGTACACGTTGCAGCACGTGAAGTGAACGCCGCGATGCGGGCGGCCGGTGTCCTGCGTCATGCGGACTCCGCGGCCAGAAGCGCCGCGCCGACCCAGCCGGCCTGATTGCCGAGTTTCGCCGGTACGACGCGCACAAAGTCCGCCACTCCCTCGTGCACCCTGCGTTTGACTTCGTGCGACACCGTGATCAGGAACGGAAGGTCGGGGGTGATCATGCCGCCGCCCAGCACCACGAGTTCCGGGTCGAGCAGGTTCACGGCGGAGGCGATGCCGCACGCCAGGTACGAGGCGGCTTCGCTTGTGGCCTGGGCCGCCGCCGCGTCGCCTCCCGCTGCCGCGGCGAAGATCTCGCGTGCGCCGAGCACTCGCGCGGCTTCATCACTCACCTGGGCGTACAGGGACGGGAGCCCCTGCCGCGCCAGTTCCACAGTGCGCGACACGAGCGCCGTGGCGGACGCGTACGCTTCGAGGTGGCCGCGCTGACCGCAGGCGCACAGGCGGCCGTCCTTCACCACGGAGGAATGTCCGAACTCGCCGCTCATCCCGTGAGCTCCCCGCCAGAGCCGGCCCTCCTGCACAAACGCCGAGCCCACCCCCGTGCCCAGCGTGAGGAAGAACACCGACGAACAACCGGCCCCCGCTCCCAATCGCGATTCGGCCAACGCCATGCAATTGGCGTCGTTGTCGACGGTCACGCGCAGTTTGACTTTGTCGCGAAGCAGCGCGGCCACGGGCGTATCGGCCCAGCCTGCGAGATTTGGAGAATGGCCCACCACCGTTCCCGTGGCGAAGTCCACCGCTCCCGCCGTGCCCACACCCACGCCGGCGACCGGATGCGACTTCGATAGGTTCGACACGATGTCGGCCAACAGTTCGAGCAGAGGCTCGCGGCCCTGCACGGTGGGAACCTGATCCGAAGAGATGATGTGTCCGGTGGGGTCGGCCAGGCCGAACTTCACCGCCGTACCGCCGACGTCGAGGCCGGCGTACAGGTTCATGCGCTTGCGGTCTGCCCCTGGTACGCCAGGACCGCTTCGCCCAGAAGCTCCATGGCGCACGCCAGGTCGGCCTGATTGAGCACGTAGGCGATGCGCACTTCCTGGGCGCCGCGTCCGGGGGTCGCGTAGAATCCGGGACCGGGGGCCACCATCACGGTCTTGCCGTCGCGCTGATAATCGGTGAGCAGCCAGCGCGCGAAGTCCTCGGACGAGTCGATGGGCAGAGTGGCCATGACATAGAAGGCCCCTTCGGGGGTCTTGCAGAAGGCGCCGTCGATCTTGCGCAGGCCGGCCAGCACGGTGTCACGCCGGGCCCGGTATTCCGAGATCGTGGCGTGCACGAACTTCGGCGTCTCGGGATCTTCGAGTGCGGAAGCGGCGCCCACCATCTCCAGCGTGGGGGAGGAGAGCCGGGCCTGCGCCATGCGCAGAGCCGCCGCCATCACCTGCGTGTTGCGCGACACCAGGGCTCCGATGCGCGCTCCGCACGCGGACAGCCGTTTCGACAGGCTGTCCACCAGGATGGTGTGCTCCTCCAGTCCCGACAGCTCGAGCGCTGAAGTGTGCCGCCCCTCGTAACAGAATTCCCTGTAGGCTTCATCGGAGATGAGGTACAGGTCTCCCCGTTTGCACAGGCTGCCCAGAAGTTCCACTTCGGCGCGCGTGAACACCGTTCCCGTGGGGTTGTTGGGATTGCAGAACAGCATGGCGCGAACGCCTTTGCCCAGCGCGGCTTCGATCGTCTCGCGATCGGGCAGGTGGTACCCGGTAGACGCTTCCGTGAGCACGGGGACCAGTTCGATGCCAAGCAGAGCCGCATAGCCTGCGTAGTTGGTGTAGAACGGCTCGAAAACGAGAACTTTGTCTCCGGGCTCGGCGGCGCACGCGAGGGCGAAGGCGATGGCTTCCGAACCGCCGGTGGTCACCTGAATCGCTTCCGTGGGAAGGTCGAAGCCTGTGCGCTTGTAATAGTGCCGAAAGGCGGCCACCATTTCGGGGGTGCCCTGAGAGTGCTCGTAGGCGATCACACGGCCGGGCCACGACCGTACCGCAGCCAGGAAGCTCGCAGGCGTTGAGATGTCGGGCTGGCCGATGTTGAGGTGATATACGTGCACGCCGCGCGCCTTGGCCGCCACGGCATGGGGCACCAGCTTGCGGATGGGGGAGGCGGGCACGTGTGCGCTGCGCTGCGAGAGTTTGGGCATTTCGTGCAAAATGGAGACTCCCCGACCGTCAGGTCAAGGCGGGGCCGCTTTCGGACTCTGCCGGAGGCCGAAGGATCGTCCTGCGAAGGACTGTGCACGCACGCCCTCCGGCGGTTTTTGGGGGATTGATTTTTCCACAGAAGGCAGTATTCTGACTGTGGATCCGGGGGCGTCCAGCCTGGTGCTTCCACCTGATGTGTTGCCCCGGACCAAGCCGTCTATGAAAGGCAAAATCGTCATCGTCCCGCTCGGGGAGAACGATTTCCTCGAGCTCAACCGCCTCGCGGCGCACATGGCGCAGGTGTTCGCCTGTGCCGTCGACATCCTGTCGGGCGCGCGGGTTCCGGAGGAGGCTTATTCGCCCGTGCGGGGACAGTATTTTGCCATGATCCTCCTGCAGAAGCTGGAGCTTTTGAGATCTGCGGAACGGGAAAAGATCCTGGCCCTGGTGGACGAAGACCTGTTCACCCCCGATCGCGCCTGGGTGATCGGAGCGTCCGACCGCATCGCGGGCACGTCCGTCATTTCCACACACCGCCTCCGTCAGGAGTACTTCGGCTTCGAAGACGAGGAGGAGGTGGTGTACCACCGCACCTGCAAGGAGGCGGTCCACCAGCTGGGCCACCTGTTCGGCATGCGGTCCTGCCGCAATCCGCGCTGTGCCATGTTCACCACCGAGCGTATGCAGGACATCGACATCAAGCGCGAGAAGTTCTGCGACAACTGCCTCCGGCAGATCGGCCGGAAAGTATGATCCGCCCGCCATGCGCGCCCTAGGCTATCTCCTGCAGGTGACCGGGCTCGTGGTCACGCTGGGCTCCTTCCTGTTTTACGGATTCAAACCCACCATGGGCCCGATGCTGTACACGGCGCTGGCCGGCGCCGCCGTGTTCTACGGAGGCACCGCGCTCACCCGCCGCGGCGCCTGACTCATCCTCCCTGCAAATCTTCCGAATCGGGCTTGACAGGCGCTTCTCGGAACGCTATCTGGCGACGTGCTCAGGCGCTGTCGGGCACATTCATTCGGCACCATACTTTAGGAGGATTTCATGATTAAACGGTGCATCGTGTTTGGATGCGTCCTGCTACTCTCTCTGACCGGTGCGGCGGAAGCCAAAATGCTGGGCTTTGGCCTGTCTGCTTTTTACGGCGTGAACATCCCACTCGTCCAGGACGATGCGGAGTCGGGACCGATCTACGGCCTGCGTGCCCCACTGCAGATGACGGGCTCACTTCGACTGGAGCCGTGGTTCTCCATGGCGACGATCGGAGACTATGACCTGGTGACCCCCATTTCCGGCACGACGACGTTTGAGGGCGGTGACATCACGTCCTTCGGGCTCAACGCCCTTCTGGGATCGCCCTTCAATGGTCCCGGATTCAGCATCGCCTTCCTGGGCGGCATCGGCAGCCACAAGATGGAGCGCGAGAACGCGGACACAGACACGCGCGTCGGCTACAACCTGGGGGTGGACATGGGCATTGGGCTGGGCTCGCTGCCCCTCTCGCTCTCCGCGCGCGGCGAAGGGCTCGTGATCCCGCTGGACGGCGGAGGCTCGCGGAAAAGCGCACTCGTTACCGGCGCCCTCACGTACAAATTTGGAAAATAGGAAGGTCCTGAAATGAAAAGAATATATCAGATACTGGCTCTCGTGAGCCTTGTGGCCGCAGGGTGCATCCTCTCCGGCACCTTCGTGGCTGAGGTCGAGTTCGTGGATGTCAATACTAACTTCACCAACGGTATGATCAAGGAGATAGTGAAGCTCTCCGACTACACGGATCACGCCGAAGACATCCAGCGCATCGAGCGCCTGGACCTGGAGGCCATCGTGGTGAATGCGCAGGCCACGGCCTGCAGCCTGGACGTGTACGTCTCGGCCGACTCCACCTTCACCTCCAAGGCGCAGGTGGAAGCATCCACAAACAAGTACCCCGTGCTCCTCAATTACGTCACCAAGCCGGGTCCCGGTTCCACCGACACGCTCACGATTCTCGAGGCGCAGACCTTGTTGCAGCTTACGGGGTCCAACTGGGATTCGATCAAGTCGCTTCTTGAGACGGGACTGTTCACGGTGTACGTGACCTCCACCGCCACCCCGGTGTCGGGCCAGATCACGAGGGCCATCATCATCATTACGTTTACGGCCAAGCCGTAGCAGGATTCAACAGGTGCGGAGCCGCCCCGGGTTCGGGGCGGCTTTTTTTGTGCCGGCCTGGAGGGACAATGAGATTGCCCGGGAGGAGGTTCCGTCCTATACGGTGAGCCGTGGGCCCCACGCACGAAAAGCTGCACCTGAGCCTCGAGCAGGCGCTCGATTCGATCAAAAACGACGAGCGGTTCGGCCCCAACATCGTGCGCTGGGAGGTGCTCCCCGCCAAAGAGGCGGTGTGGGCCGACTTTCCCGCCCATCTCGATCCCCGATTGACGAACGCGCTGGTGCGCCGCGGGATCACGCGACTGTATTCGCACCAGGCCGCCGCCGTGGAGGCTCTGGGCCGGGGAGGCTCGGTGGTCACGGTCACGCCCACCGCCTCCGGCAAGACGCTTTGCTACAATCTTCCGGTGCTCAACACCATTCTCCAGGAGCCTTCCGCCCGGGCGCTCTACCTGTTTCCCACCAAGGCCCTGTCGCAGGATCAGCTGGCCGAACTGCACGGTCTCATAGAAGACGTGGGCGCGACCATCGGCACCTACACCTTCGATGGCGATACGCCGCAGACGGCGCGCCGGCGGGTGCGGCACGCCGGCCACATCGTGATCACCAACCCCGACATGCTGCACGCGGGCATTCTGCCGCACCACACCTCGTGGATCAAGCTGTTCGAGAATTTGCGCTATGTGGTGATCGATGAACTGCACTCCTATCGCGGCGTGTTTGGTTCGCATCTGGCCAACGTGCTGCGCCGACTGGCGCGCGTGTGCAAATTCTACGGCAGCCGGCCACAGTTTGTGCTCTCCAGCGCCACCATCGCCAATCCGGGAGAGCTGGCGCGGCGCCTCGTGGGCGAAGAGGTGGAGGTGATCGCCGAAAACGGCGCGCCTCGCGGCACCAAGCATTTCATCCTGTACAATCCGCCCGTCATCAACGCCCAGCTCGGCATCCGCCGCTCGTCGGTGAACGAAACGAGCCGCCTGGCCGAGACGTTCATTCTCAACTCACTTCAGACCATCTGCTTCATCCCCTTCCGACTGAATGTGGAAATCCTCCTGTCTTACCTGAAGGAGCGGATGAAGAAAGCCGGCGGCGACCCCGACCGGATTCAGGGATACCGTTCCGGGTACCGCCCGCTGGAACGCCGTGCCATCGAGAAGGGCCTGCGCGATGGCTCGGTGTGGGGCGTGGTCTCCACCAACGCGCTCGAACTGGGCATCGACATCGGGCAACTCGAGGTGGCCATCATCACGGGGTATCCGGGCAGCGTGGCGTCCACCTGGCAGCAGGCGGGGCGCGCCGGGCGGCGGCAGGGAGTATCGGCGGCCCTGATCGTGGCCAATTCGTCGGCCATCTGTCAGTACCTCGCGGCGCACCCGGAGTACTTGCTCGAGCGCTCGCCTGAGTCCGGCATCATCGATCCCAACAACCTCGTCATTCTCATGTCGCATCTGAAGTGTGCGGCGTTCGAACTGCCGTTTACCGAGGGCGAACTCTACGGTGGGAGAGACATCACCGAGCACCTGCGCTATCTCGAAGGGAAGGGCGTGCTGCGGCAGGCCGGCGGACGCTGGCACTGGATGGCCGACACCTATCCCGCCTCCGATGTGTCCTTACGGTCGGCCTCGCCTGAGAACTTCATCATTCTCGACGAATCCGACGACAGCCGCACGATCGGTGAAGTGGATTACTTCTCCGCGCCGGTGTACATCTTTCCCGATGCCATCTACCTGCACGGCGCCGAACAGTACCAGATCACGCGCCTCGACTGGGAAGGCAAGCGCGCCTACGCCAAGCCCGTCTCGGTGGATTTCTACACCGATGCCGAAGTGAAGCGGGAGCTGGAGGTGCTGGAGGTGGATGAGCGCCGCGAAGCGGGACCCGTCACCTACGGCCACGGCGACGTGCGGGTCACCGAAGCGGCGGTGCTCTATAAGAAGGTGCGGTTTCACACGCACGAGAACCTGGGGTCGGGGCGCATCCATCTCCCGGAGCAGGAGATGCACACCACGGCGTTCTGGGTGGAACTGCCCCTGGATGCAGGAGCTCAGGTGGGCGCCGACGGCGACGCGATGGGAGCCGGCCTGCGCGGGGTGGCGAATCTACTCCGGCAGATCGCGCCTCTGTGGCTTTTGTGCGATCCACGCGACATCCGGTCGCTGGAGCACGTGCGGTCGCCGTTTACGGAGCGTCCCACGCTCTATATCTACGACGCGATCCCTGCCGGAGTGGGGTTCGCGGAAAAGCTCTTCGCCATTCGGGGCGATTTGTTCCGGGCTTGCCTCGACGTACTGCGCGGGTGTCCGTGCGAGAGCGGCTGTCCCTCCTGCGTGGGACCCGCGGGCGAACTCGGCCCGGCAGGCAAAGATGGTGCACAGCGTCTCCTCGCGTACCTCTCGCAGCACTGACCCGGAATCGGGGTCAGACTCCAATTGACGAAATCTATTCGGCGACTGTGACTGGGCGTTGCGCCGTATCCATCCTATCTTGACCTCAACCCGTTCAATGACGGGGCCAGCGGAGCACTTCACGCAAACGGAGCAGACCATGGAAGAACTCAAATACCCGATCGGCAAGTTCAGCTACAGCGGAACTCTCACCCCGGACCAGCGAAAGGCGTGTATCGACAGAATCGATGCGACGCCGGCGAATCTGCGCCGGGCGGTTGCCGGCCTCTCCGAGGCTCAATTGAACGAAACCTACAGGCCGCAGGGCTGGACCTTGCGCCAGGTGGTGCATCACGTCGCCGACAGCCATCTGAACGCCTATCAGAGATTCAAGCTGGTCCTGACGGAAGACCACCCGAGGATCAAGACGTACAAGGAGGCGCTCTGGGCGGAGGAGCCCGATGCACGCACGCTTCCCGTGGACGTGTCGATTCAACTCCTGGAGGCGCTTCACGGACGCTGGGTGACGCGGCTGCGCAGCATGGACACGGCCGCCTTTGCGCGTACGCTGGATCATCCTGAGCAGGGTGCGGTGAATCTCGACTTCATGCTGGCGTTGTACGCCTGGCACGGACAGCACCACACCGCGCACATCCTCGGGTGGCGCAAGCGATCGGGCGTGTGACACGGTGGCTGCGAACGTGAGCCTGGACCGCTTCGATCAAGCCCGCCGCGTCACCGTGGCCGAGGCTCTCAGGAAGATCCCGGGCCCAGACGGACAGCGCTTTACACTGGCCTTCCGGCATGGCAGCCTGGACGTCGAAGTCTATGCGCCGCGGGGCATCGATCGGCAGACACCACATCATCGCGACGAAGTGTACGTGGTGGTGTCGGGCAGCGGCACGTACGTGTCCGACGCAGGGCGCCAGCCCTTCGGGCCGGGCGACTTTCTCTTTGCGCCGGCCGGTGTGGTGCATCGCTTCGAGGAGTTCACCGACGATCTCGTGCTCTGGGTGCTCTTCTACGGACCGGACGGTGGCGAAGCGGGACGCTCGTCGTGACGCGCGAAGCGACGGCGGGAGTCATTGATGTTCCGTGGTCAATCACAATCAGGAAATTGGGGTCTGACCCCAATTCTTTGCGAGGAGTCATGAAATGACACAATCACCTGCGCCGGGCAGCATCGGCTGGACCGACCTCACGGTACCCGAAGCTGAATCCGTGCGCGACTTCTACGCCGCCGTGACGGGCTGGACGCCGTCCCCGGTGTCCATGGGGGAGTACTCCGACTACACCATGTCGGACGCTTCCGGCAACGCGGTGGCGGGAGTCTGCCACAGCCGCGGGGCCAATGCAAACGTCCCTGCCGCGTGGCTGATCTACATCGTGGTGAGCGACCTGGCGGCTTCTCTTGCGGAGTGCGCCCGGCTGGGCGGCCGGGTGCTGGACGGCCCGCGCACGGTGGGCGGCGGCCGTTTTGCGGTGATCCGCGATCCGGCCGGGGCCGTGGCGGCCCTCTATCAGGCCGGCTGGACCAGTCGTTCGCACCGTTGCCCGCCTCTCCCCGCGCGGGTATCTTCATTAGAACAACGCGGCCGCCCGTCGCGGGCGGCCCACAACAATGGGGGCTACCCATGAAGAACACGGCTACGGCCGAGAAACGGGCCGATCTGGCCGGCCCGGGCATCGGCAATTACGATGACCTGAAGGGCGTTCTGCCCGGCGACTACCGGTCACTGCTCAACCCAAGACAGACACAAGAGGCGCTGTTGGCCGCCAAGAACTACATCGAGGCGGGCCTCTGCCGCGAACTCAACCTCATGCGCGTGGAAGTGCCGCTCATTGTGGATGAGACAAGTGGCATCAACGATTACCTCGACCGCGACGGCTCACGCAGCCCGGTGGGGTTCCACATCAACAACGACCACAACAAGCATCCGATCGACGCCCAGGTGGTGCAGGCGGCCACCAAGTGGAAACGGATGGCCCTGAAGCAATTCAGCCTGGGCCCGGGGGAGGGGCTCTACACCGACATGCGCGCCGTGCGGAAGGATTACTTCCTCGACCACGACCATTCGGCCTACGTGGACCAGTGGGACTGGGAGCGGCACATCACCGCGAAGGAGCGCAACCTCGCCTACTTAACGGACACCGTGAAACGGATCTGGAAGGTGCTCAAGGGCGCCGAGCAGCATGTGATGGAGCATTTCCCGGGCCTGCACGAGCGCGCCTACCCGGAGCTGCCCGACGAGCTGAAATTCATGCACGCCGAGGAGCTATTGGAGCGGTTTCCAAATCTGCCGCGCAAGGCGCGTGAGACCGCCATCCTGAAGGAGCATCCGGCCCTGTTCATCTACGGCATCGGCTGGACCCTGGCCGACGGCTATCCGCACGAGATGCGCGCCGCCGACTACGACGACTGGTCCACGCCCACGAAGTCGGCGGACGGCAAGCCAGTGCACGGGCTCAACGGCGACATCCTCGTGTGGAATCCTGTCCCGAAGCGTCGTCACGAGCTTTCGTCCATGGGCATCCGCGTGGACGCCGTGGCGCTCAGGAAGCAGCTCGAGCTCACGGGACAGCTCGACTTCCTGCGCTACCCGTACCACCAGGGGATCGTGCAGGGAACGCTGCCGCTGTCGATCGGCGGCGGGATCGGCCAGTCGCGCACGTACATGATGCTCCTGCGCAAGGCGCATCTGGGCGAATGCAGCGTGACGGTGTGGCCGCGCGTGCTCAAGGACCTCTGTCGCGAGCGCAATATCCACGTGCTCGAATAGAGAGCGGCGTCCTGCGGGCGTGTGCAATGACCGGACCGGCGACGCCTCCGAGAATGCCCTTGGCCCCCCTGTGGAGCCCTTCTATACTCCACAGCCGGGGGCCGTGACGAGTGGTCTCGGAGCCCCCACAGGGTAAGCATGTCGCCGGTTTATGGTCCGTTAATACTGCACCTGGCGGTGGTGAGCGCGATCGGGGTAGCGATGCTGCTCCTGGGTTCGCTATTCGGGCGGAAGAGCTATAACAAGGCCAAGCAGGAGCCTTACGAAAGCGGTATCCGACCGGTCACGGAGGCCCAGCGCCGGTTCGACGTAAAGTTCTACCTCGTGGCCATTCTGTTTCTGGTGTTCGATCTGGAGGCGACCTTTCTCTATCCCTGGGCGGTGGTTTACAAACAACTGGGCTGGTTCGGGTTCGTCGAGATGCTGGCGTTCGTGGTAGTGCTGCTGACGGGGTATCTCTACATCGTCCGGAAGGGGGCCCTCGAGTGGGGTTAGAAGGTCAGTTGAAGGACGGCATCCTGCTCTCCACGGTGGATGCCGTCACGGGATGGGCGCGCAAGAACTCCATCTGGCCCCTCGGCTTCGGGCTGGCTTGTTGCGCCATCGAAATGATGAGCACCTTCGCCTCCCGCTTCGACCTGTCCCGCTTTGGCATGGAGGTGATGCGCGCCTCACCGCGTCAGGCCGACCTCATGATCGTCGCGGGGCGCGTGTCGGTGAAAATGGCGCCCGTGGTGCGCAGACTTTACGACCAGATGCCCAATCCCAAGTGGGTGATCAGCATGGGAGCGTGCGCTTCCTGCGGCGGCGTGTTCAACAACTACGCGCTCGTCCAGGGCGTGGACCGCGTGATTCCGGTAGATGTGTACGTGCCCGGCTGTCCGCCGCGCCCCGAGCAACTCATCGACGGCATTCAACTACTCATGCAGAAGATTGAGCGCCAGTCGGTGTCGGATCACAAGAAGCTCGCGCCCTGGGTGCGCAAGATCGAGCGCACCTACTACGGCCATTGAACCGAGCGCAGCCGTCCCCCTCCATGAGCCCCGAATATCTCAGCCGCCATCCGGAGCCTGCCGTCATCGCGGCCGCGCTCGAGGCCGCCTGCCCCGGAGCCGTGCTGGAGCAATCCGCCTATCGCCAGGAGACCACGCTGGTGCTTAAGACGGCGACGGTGCTTGAGGTGTGTCGCTTCCTGCAGGGAAGCCCCGAGTGGCGTTTCGCGTTGTTGTCCGATATTGCGGGCGTCGACTGGCCCGCGCGCGAAGATCGCTTCGACGTGGTGTACAATCTCTACTCGCCCGAAAAGAACCTGAGGCTTCGGCTGAAAGTGCGCGTCCGCGAAGGGGAGTCGGTGCCAACGGTCACCTCCGTGTGGCGCTCGGCTGACTGGCTGGAGCGCGAGGTGTACGACATGTTCGGTGTGCCGTTTAGCGGACACCCCGACCTTCGCCGC
>DAIOGN010000035.1:9969-13690 GCA_036745245.1 Candidatus Zixiibacteriota bacterium | reverse complement strand
TTGCGCAAAGACTTCCCGCTCTCCTATGAGTTGCCGCAGTTCACCCACAATCTTTCGGAACGTCCGGAATGGCTCGGAGAGGGTTTGCGCTGGTTTGGCAACCGTTCGTACGGCGAGGGTCTGCCGCAGATCTCCGTGCCGCGTCAGGGCCCCGAAGGCAAGCCGGTGGCCGGGTGGGAAGGGCGCCCTCCAGAGGAAACGACGCCCTAGTCGGGCGCGAACTTCGGCTCCCGCAGCATGGAACTCGAGCTTCTCGAACGGCGGAGAGAGAAGGACGGCACCGAGTCCTTCCTGACGCTCAACCTCGGACCCCAGCACCCCTCCACGCACGGTGTTCTGCGCGTGGTGCTGGAGCTCGATGGCGAAACCGTGGTGAAGGCCACCCCCGACATCGGCTACCTGCACACGGGAATCGAGAAGACGCTCGAGAACAAGACGTACACCCAGGCCATCACGCTCACCGACCGGATGGACTACCTGGCGCCCCTGTCCAACAACCTCGCGTTCTGCCTGTCGGCCGAAAAGCTGCTCGACCTGGAGATTCCCGCACGCGCACAGGTGGTGCGCGTGATTCTCACCGAACTTACGCGCCTCAATTCGCATCTCGTGTGGCTGGGTACGCACGCCATCGACATGGGCGCCATGAGCATGCTCCTGTATGCCTTTCGCGAACGCGAGATGATCCTCGGCATCTACGAGCTGGTGTCGGGACAGCGCATGATGTCGTCGTACTTTCGCGTGGGCGGACTGGCCGACGACATCCCGCCCGATTTCGCGGGACGCGTGCGCGAGATCCTGAAGGTGTTTCCCTCGCGCATCGACGACTATGAGGGCCTGCTGGCCGAAAACCCCATCTGGAGGGAGCGCACGCGCGGCATAGGAAAGGTCGATATCGCCACCGCGCTCAACCTGGGCCTCACCGGACCGGCGCTGCGCGCGTCGGGCCTGGCGTATGACTGCAGGAAAGCCTCGCCGTACACCGGCTACGATCGCTACCAGTTCGACATTCCCACCGAGACGGAAGGCGATGTGTACGCGCGGTATCGCGTGCGCATGCGCGAGATGCGCGAATCGCTTCGTATCATCGAGCAGGCGACAGGCGATATTCCGGAAGGCGACTTCATGGCGCGCAAACGCGGCGTCACGCCCCCGCCCAAGTCCGCCGTGGTCACGGAAATGGAAGCCCTGATTCACCACTTCAAATGGGTGTCGGAGGGATTCGCCGTGCCCGCCGGTGAAGCGTACGTGCCCATCGAGTCGCCCAAGGGAGAGATGGGATTCTACATGGTGTCGGATGGCGGCGTGCAGCCGTACCGCGCCAAGTGTCGCCCGCCCTGCTTCGTGAACCTCTCGGCCTTGCCCTCGCTTGTGGTGGGGCGGCTGGTGGCCGACGTGGTGGCGGTGATCGGCAGCCTCGACATCGTACTGGGGGAGATCGATCGCTAAATGGACGCGCGCACGGCCACTCTGGAACTCACCGCCGAAGACACAGGGAGCCTGAAGGCACTGATCGGGCGGTTCGCCGACCGCCGGTCGGCGATTCTGCCGGGCCTGCACATCGCGTACGACCGCTTCGGCTTCGTGAATCTCGATCTCTGCCGCCAGATCGCCGCCGTGCTGGACGTGCCCGCGGTGTGGGTGTGGGAGGCGGCCACGTTTTACACGTTCTTCCCCAAGCAGAAGGTGGGACGATTTCACATCAAGGTGTGCAACAACCTCTCCTGTGCGCTGCGCGGGGCGTACGACATGATGAACTACCTCGAGCAGAAGCACGGCATCAAACGCGGGCAGGTGACGCCCGATGGGCTTTTCTCCCTGGTGGGCGAGGAGTGCCTCGCGGCCTGCGCGGCGGCCCCCATGCTGCAACTCAACGACGCCTATCACGAGAACCTCACTCCGGAGAAACTCGACCGCCTCCTGGAAGAGTGCAAATCGAAGGCCGCCGGCGAGGCCCGGGAGGCCCGTGCCCGAGCTTAAGCTGGTGACGCGCGATTTCGAGCGCGCGAAACAGGAAGACATCCGCACCTACGAAGCGGGCGGCGGCTACACCATGCTCGCGCGCGCCCTGCGCGACTTCACGCCCGAGACACTGGTGGCGTTCGTGAAGGACGCGGGGCTGCGAGGCCGCGGCGGCGCCGGCTTTCCCACGGGCCTCAAGTGGAGCTTCGTGGCCAAGAACACGGGCAAGCCCATCTATCTGCTCTGCAACGCCGACGAATCGGAACCGGGCACGTGCAAGGACCGGGAGCTGATCGACAAGGATCCGCACCTGGTGATCGAAGGGTGCCTCATCGCGGCCTACGCCATCGGCGCCGCCACCTGCTACATCTATGCGCGCGGCGAGTTCGCTTCGGGGGCGGAGCTACTGGAGACGTGCCTGGCCGAAGCGAAGCAACGCGGATTCGTGGGACGCGGCATCCTGGGCTCGAAATTCGATTGCGAGATCCACGTGTACCGCGGCGGCGGAGCGTACATCTGCGGCGAGGAGACGGCCCTCATCGAATCTCTCGAGGGGAAGCGCGGCATGCCGCGCGTGAAGCCGCCCTTTCCCGCCGTGGTGGGGCTGTACGGTTGTCCCACCGTGGTGAACAATGTGGAGACTCTCGCCACGCTGCCGCGACTGCTCGAGATGGGCGTGGCCGCGTTCAAGGCCCTGGGCACGGAGAAGAGCCCGGGCACGAAGATCATGTCGGTGTCGGGACACGTGCGACGTCCCGGGAACTACGAAGTGAGAATGGGAACCCCGCTGCTCGAACTGATCAACGACCTGGCAGGCGGCGTGCCGGCCGGCCGGAAGCTCAAGGCGGTGATTCCCGGAGGGTCGTCGGTGCCGGTGTTGCCGGCGGACAAGTGCAACTGCAACGTCGACTTCGAATCGCTCGCGTCTGCGGGCTCGATGCTGGGGTCGGGCGGCTGCATCGTCATGGACGAATCCACCGACATGGTGTGGTCCACGGTGCGACTGTTGAAGTTCTACGAGCATGAGTCGTGCGGCAAGTGCACCCCCTGCCGGGAAGGCACGGGGTGGCTGGCGCGCATCTTCGACCGCATCCTCGAAGGAGGCGGCAAGCCCAACGACATCGAATTGATTCTCGACATCTGTTCCAACATCGAAGGCAACACGGTGTGTCCGCTGGGCGACGCCGCCGTCTGGCCCATCCAGTCGTCCATCCGCCATTTCAAGAGCGAGTGGGACGACGCGGTGGCGGGCCGGCGACGCGTGGCCGCGCCACCGTGGTCGTTTGCCGGGCAGGAGGCGGGGGTGGGGGCATGAGCGACTTCGAGATCCAGATCGATGGCCGCACGGCCGGCGTGAGCAAAGGCGAAACCATTCTCCAGGTGGCCAACCGCATGGGCATCGAGGTGCCCGTGTTCTGCTGGCACCCGCACATCGACCCCGTCGGGGCGTGCCGCATCTGCCTGGTGCAGGTGGAGAAGATGCCGAAGCTGGTGGTGGCCTGCGCCACGCCCGCCGCTCCGAACATGGTGGTGCACACCCACAACGACGCGGTGAAGAAGGCTCGTGCCGGCGTGCTCGAGTTCATGCTCATCGATCACCCGCTCGACTGTCCCACCTGCGACAAGGGGGGCGAGTGCCTCCTGCAGGACAACGTGTACCACTACGGACTCGACCGCAGCCGGTTCACCGAGACCAAGAACCGCTTCGTGCGCGATGCCGACTCCTTCCTCGACGATACTCCCATCGGGCCTCAGATCATTC
>DAIOGN010000035.1:0-9959 GCA_036745245.1 Candidatus Zixiibacteriota bacterium | reverse complement strand
ATGAACCGCTGCATCCGCTGCTATCGCTGCACCCGGTTCACGCAGGAAGTCGCGGGCGAAGGCGACCTGGGGGTGTTCAATCGGAGCTGGCACACCGAGATCGACACGCTGGCCGACCGCGAAATCGGGAATCTTTTTTCGGGCAACACGGTGGAGATCTGTCCCGTGGGGGCCCTCACGTCGGTGGACTTCAGGTACACCGCGCGCCCGTGGGTGAGCTACCGCACGCCCTCGGTCTGCAACCTCTGTCCCGACGGCTGCAACCTCACGCTGTGGAACAACCGGCGGGAACTGTTCCGGTCCACCTCGGAAAGCCGCCTGCTTGCGCCGCGGATCAAGCCGGGGGACACCCCGCGCAAGGCCTCATGGGAAGAGGCCACCCGCGGAGCCGCCGACGCCTTGCGCCGCGTGCTCGACACGCACGGCCCCGGCGCCGTGGGCGGGCTGGTGTCGCCCCTGTCGTCCAACGAAACGATCTACCTGTTCCAGCGCTTCATGCGCAACGTTCTCGGCAGCAACTCGGTGGACTGGCGCGTGGATCGCAAGTGGCTCTCCGACCCGGAGCGCCGCCGCCGTCACCGCGCCTTCCCGCGCGTGTCACGCGCGCTGGCGCGACTCGATCGCACGCGCCTCATCGTGGCGCTCGGGTGCGATCTGGAAAACGAGCGCCCGATCACCAGCCTGCGCGCGCTGAAGGCGCAGCGAACGTTCGGCGCCCGGATCGTGCTGGCAAATCACCGTCCCACGCGCCTCTCGCGCAAGGCCGACACCCAGCTCCTGTACGCGCCGGGAAGCGAGCGCGCCTTTCTGGCCGGGCTGTTGAAGTGCGCTCTCGAACACGAGAGCGCGCGACCGCTGCCGGGGGACCTGACCCGGGAGGCTGCGAAAGTGGATCTGGAGGCCGTGGCGCTCTGCACAGGTGTATCCGCGGCCGACATCAAGAGCCTGGCCACGCAGCTGGCCACGGCTGAATCGTGCGTGGTGTACCTGGGCCGCGACATCCGCAAGTCGCCCGACCAGGAAGCCATCGTGGATCTGGCGCTCACGCTGGCCGAAGCGCTGGGATTCGACGGCGACAAAGCCGCCCTGGAGCTGTCGGCCGAATATGCCAACGCGGTGGGGGCCACGCTCATGGGGGCCGAGCCGGAAGTGTTGCCCGGCGCCATCGAGGGGCAGAGTACACCCCATGCCTCCACGCTCTCCGAATTGTGGGGACGCGCCCTGCCCACGGCCGGCGGCTGGGATGCCGCCGAAATGCTGGAAGCCGCCGTCAACGACCGGCTCAAGGCGCTCGTGCTCATCGACACGCATCCCTTGTTCCACTATCCCGATTCCGCCTGGGTTCGGCGTGCGCTGGGCCGGCTCGAATGCATCGTGGTGCTGGGACAGTTCGACCTGGGGCAGGGGAGCGCGCACTACTTTCTCCCCACGGCTACGGTGCACGAGGAGTCGGGCACGTTCGTGTCGGGCGAAGGCCGACTTCAATACTTCGAAGCGGCCGTGAAACCGGCCGGAGAGACGCGCCCGGCGCGACAGATCCTGGGAGAACTCGCGGCGGCTCTGGGTAAGCCCTGGCCCTTCGCCTCGTCGCAGGACGTGTATCTAGAAATGACCCGGGCCGTGCCTCTGTTGGCGGGGACCTCGCACGCTACGCTCCGCGACAGCGTTGGAGTCATGCTGCCCTTGCAGCCCGCCACGCAGGATAAGGACACCCTGTATCAATCGGCGCGCGAAGCCCTCGGCCGCCTCACACCTGCGTTCGCTCCCGGACCGGAGGGAACGTTCCTCCTGCAAACGGCCAACCTCGGGCATCATTTCGGACATCTCACGCACCAGTCGGAGCACATCATGAGCTTCGCCGGCGTGCCCTACGCGCTTCTGCATCCCGACGACGCCTCCCGGCTGAACATCGCCTGGGGACAATGGATCGAATTGAAGAACGACTGCGGAAAAATCGAAGTGACCGCACGCCCCTCGCCGATGGTGGCGCGTGGCATGGTGCTGGTGCCCGTGCACTATCCGCAGGCCAATCCCAATGTGCTCTGCCAGCGTGAGGCGCAGGCCGACTACGTGCGAATCGTTCCCTCGGCGCACGCCAACGATCCTTCCGCTCCCGGCGTCGCGAGGGCCGAGGCGGGCCTGTGGACCTGATCGCTTTTGCGCTGGTGCTCGGCAAGATCGTGGTGTCCCTGGTGGTCCTGCTCACCCTGTGCGCCTACACCACCCTGCTCGAACGCAAGCTCGTGGCGCGCTTCCAGACGCGCATCGGGCCCAACCGCGCGGGACCGAAGGGCCTGCTTCAGCCCCTCGCCGACCTGGTGAAACTCATTTTCAAGGAAGATCTGGTGCCCTCGGGCGCCAACCGGCTGCTCTTCACCATGGCACCCCTCATGGCCTTCATCCCGGCGTTTCTGGCCGTGGCGGTGATCCCCTGGAGCGGCAGCTTCACATTGTGGGGCTACCAGCTGGACGGCGTGATCAGCGACCTGAACATCGGTCTGCTCTTCATCCTCGGTGTGAGTTCGCTGGGTGTGTATTCGCTGGTGCTGGCCGGCTGGGCCTCCAACAGCAAGTACTCCCTCCTGGGCGGGCTGCGCTCCTCGGCGCAGATGATCAGCTACGAAGTGGGACTGGGCCTGTCGCTGGTGGGCGTGCTTCTCTTGTCGGGGAGCCTGTCGCTCACGGAGATCGTTGCCCAGCAGGCCACCGTGGCCGACTGGTTCATCTGGAAGCAGCCCCTGGGCTTTCTTCTCTACCTGATCTGCGGCGTGGCGGAGACCAATCGCGCCCCGTTCGATCTGGCGGAGTGTGAAAACGAACTCGTCGCGGGGTACCACACGGAGTATTCGTCCATCAAGTTCGCCATGTTCTACGTGGCGGAATACGCCAACATGGTCACCATCTCGGCCGTGGCGACCACCCTGTTTCTGGGCGGCTGGAACGGACCGTGGCTGCCCCCTCTGGCGTGGTTTTTCATCAAGGTCCTGGCGTTTTTGTTCGTGTACATCTGGCTGCGCGCCACGCTGCCGCGCCTGCGCTATGACCAGCTCATGAAGTTCGGCTGGCTGGTGCTCCTGCCCGCGGGGCTGTTCAACGTGATGGCCACGGCCGCGATTTCGGCGTGGAGCGGGGGGAACTGAAGCCGTGCACACGTTCGTGTTCTTTGTCGCCGCGGGGATGGCGCTGGTGGGATCCACCCTCGTGTTCGTGTTCCGGAATACCGTGTACTCCGTGGTGTCCCTCATCACCGCGCTCACCGGGGTGGCCGTGCTCTTCTTCCAGCTGGATGCGGCGTTCATCGGCGCGCTCCAGATCATCCTGTACGCCGGCGCCATTCTGGTGCTCTTCCTGTTCGTCGTGATGCTGCTCAACGTGCACTCTGACGAGATGGGGCCCGACCGGCGCAAATTTCAGAAGGTGCTGGCCATGGTGGTGGGGGCGGTGCTGTTCGGATATCTGATGACTCTGGGAGGAGCCTTGAGATCGGCCGACCCGCCCACGTCTGAGTTTGGCAGCGCCCGGAGCCTGGCCGAAGTGTTCTTCTCACGTCACGTGCTGGCCTTCGAGCTCACCTCGTTTCTGCTTCTGGCCGCCATGATCGGCGCCGTGCTTCTGGCGCGTCGCGGTGAGGGAGACGCCTGATGCCTGTGCCGGCTTCATGGTACGTGTCCCTCTCGGTGCTCCTGTTCGTCATCGGCACCGTGGGCGTTCTGGTGAGCCGCAACGCCATCGTGATGCTCATGGGGATCGAAGTCATGCTCAACGCCGGCAACCTGGTGCTCGTGGTGGGCGCACGCACCTGGGGGCTGGAGGACGCTCTGATCTACACGTTCCTGGTCATGACCGTGGCGGCCGCTGAAGCCGCCGTGGGACTGGCCCTCGTGATCGCGATGTTCCGGCGCACGAAGTCGCTCGATCTCGACTCGCTCAAGACCTTGTCGGGTTGAGGATGCCTCGCACATGAACCTCGTCCCCTGGATCCTGATGTTCCCGCTGGCCGGATTCCTGCTCCTCGGAGTGGGCCGAAGGCGTTGGCCCAATGCGTGGGCAGGGAAGCTGGCGTCGGGGGCGGTGTTCCTGTCGTTTGCCACGGCCGTGTGGGTGTTCGCCGATCTGTTGAGCCTGCCACCCGAAGCGCGCTCCGTGAAGCTTGTGCTGTTCGACTGGCTCACGGTGGGACGGTTCTCCGTGGAAGCCGCGCTCCTCGTGGATCCGCTCTCCATGGTGATGGCGCTGGTGGTGACGGGCGTGGGCTTTCTCATTCATGTGTATTCCATCGGGTACATGCACGACGACCCCGACGTCGTGCGCTTCTTCACGTACCTGAATCTGTTCATGTTCATGATGCTCACGCTGGTGCTGGGCGCCAATTACCTGCTCATGTACGTGGGCTGGGAGGGCGTGGGGCTGTGTTCGTATCTGCTGATCGGCTTCTGGTACACCAAAGAGAGCGCGGCGCAGGCGGGGAAAAAGGCGTTCATCGTCAATCGCGTGGGCGATTTCGGATTTGCGCTGGGCCTGTTTCTCCTGTTCTGGCAGGTGGGCTCGCTCGACTTCGGAGTGGTGTCACAGAGCGCGGCCACTGTGTTTGTGGCGGGCGGCGGCGTCATCACAGCGATCTGCCTGTTGTTGTTTCTGGGCGCCACCGGCAAGTCGGCTCAGATCCCGCTGTACACCTGGCTGCCCGACGCCATGGAGGGCCCCACGCCGGTGTCGGCCCTGATTCACGCGGCCACCATGGTGACGGCGGGCGTGTACATGGTGGCGCGCTCCGCATCCCTCTTTGTCCTCTCGCCACAGGCCATGGGCGTGGTGGCGGCCATAGGCGCGGCCACGGCCCTGTTCGCGGCCACCATCGCCATTACGCAGACCGACATCAAGAAGGTGCTGGCCTATTCCACCATCAGCCAGCTCGGCTACATGTTCGTGGCCTGCGGGGTGGGCGCCTTCGGGGCCGGCATCTTCCACCTGATGACGCATGCGTTCTTCAAGGCCCTTCTGTTTCTGGGCGCGGGTTCGGTGATCATGGGCATGCACCATGAGCAGGACATGACCGTGATGGGCGGTTTGTCGAAAGCCATGCCGCAGACGCACCGGGTGATGCTCATCGCGACGCTGGCCATCTGCGGCATCATTCCCCTGTCGGGCTTTGTCTCAAAAGACGCGATCCTTTGGGCCGCCTTTGCCGGCGGGCCGTTCCACTCCACCGTGATCTGGGGTGTGTGCCTCCTGGCGGCCGTGCTCACGGCGTTCTACATGTTCCGGATGTACTTCCTCACGTTTCGCGGCCCGGCTCGTTGGCCCCACGGACTGCATCCGCACGAATCTCCCGCGGTCATGGTGAGGCCGCTCCTGGTTCTCGCCTTCCTGTCTGTGGTGGGAGGATTCGTGGGCTGGCCGCATGCCCTGGGCGGATCCGATCACTTTGCGCACTTCCTCGAACCGGTGTGGCCGCCCCTGCCGGAAGGCGCGCACGCGGCCATGTCGACGGAGTGGTTTCTCATGGCGCTCACGCTGGTGGTGGTGACCTTCGGCATCCTGGCCTCGCGTCACTTCTATCTTACGCAGCCGGCTGTTGCGGCCGCCTGGTCGGCCCGCCTGCGCCTTCTCAAGAGCCTGCTCTCGCACAAGTATTACGTGGATGAAATCTACGACGCCCTGTTCGTGCGGCCGCTGGTGGGTCTGGGCAGAGCCTGCTGGCAGCTGGGCGATCGCGGGTTGATCGACGGTGTGGCGCACGGCCTGGGTCACACGGCCCGTCTCCTCGGGCAGGTCGGGTCACGTTTGCAGTCGGGCGCAGTGCGCAACTACATCCTCGTGTTCACCTTCGGCGTGGTGCTGGTGCTGGGCTACTACGCATTGGCCCTGTCACGATGATGGATCACGTTCTGCTCAACTGGCTTCTGGCCTTGCCCGCCGCCGGCGCCCTGCTCATTGCCGCAGCTCCCGCGCGCAGCGGCGCCTGGGCACGAGGTGTGGCACTGGCCGCCTCGCTTGTGACGTTTGCCGCGTCCCTTGTGCTGTGGTTCGACTTCGAGTCGAACGCTCTCTTCCAGTTCCAGTTCGCAGTGGACTGGATGCCGTCTTTGGGCATCGCTTATCACGTGGGCGTGGATGGAATCAGCGTGCTTCTGGTGCTGCTCACCACGCTGCTCTGTCCTCTGGCGATCTGGTCGTCGTTCCACTCCGTCACGAAGAGCGTGCGCGGCTTTTACGCCTGCCTGCTTCTGCTCGAAGCGGCGATGATCGGCGTGTTCGTAGCGTGCGACCTGGCGCTCTTCTACGTGTTCTGGGAGGCCATGCTCATCCCGATGTACTTCCTCATCGGGATCTGGGGGGGCGAACGCCGTCGTTATGCCACACTTAAGTTCGTCCTGTTCACGCTTTTGGGCAGCCTGCTGATGCTGGTGGCGATCGTGTACCTGGCGGTGGCCAACTTCAAAGCCACCGGTCTCTGGAACTTCGACCTGCAGGCGCTCTCGCAATTGCACATCCCGTACCAGGTCCAGGTGTGGCTGTTTCTGGCGTTCGCGCTTTCGTTTGCCATCAAGCTGCCCCTGTTTCCGTTTCACACCTGGCTGCCCGATGCACATGTCGAAGCGCCCACGGCAGGCAGCGTTCTGTTGGCCGGGGTCCTGCTGAAGATGGGTGTGTACGGGTTTCTGCGTTTCGCGATACCGTGGTTTCCGCTGGCCTTCGCGCAGTTCGCGCCCGTCCTCATCGTGCTCTCGCTAACAGGCATTCTCTACGGCGCCATCGTGGCGATGGTGCAGAAAGACGTAAAGAGTCTCGTGGCGTACTCGTCGGTGGCTCACATGGGATTTGTGATGCTGGGGCTGTGCGCGCTGAACCTTCAGAGCCTGTCGGGCAGCCTGTTGCAATCTCTCAACCACGGCGTCACCACGGGGATGCTGTTTCTCGTGGTGGGCATGATTTACGAGCGCAGGCACACCCGTCAGATCGACGAACTGGGTGGCCTCTTCGCCGTGATGCCCCTGTGGACCACGGCCCTCATCATCGCCACGCTGGGATCGATCGGCCTGCCCGGCACCAACGGCTTCGTGGGCGAGTTCCTTATCCTGCTCGGCACGTTCAAGGTGCATCCCACAGCGGCGGCGTTTGCCACCTTCGGCATCGTGCTGGCCGCGGTGTACATGCTCTGGATGCTCCAGCGCGTGGTGTTCGGAAAGATCACGCGAACGGAGAATGAACACCTCCGGGATACCTCCGCTCGGGAGGGCCTTCTCCTGGTGCCTCTGATCGCCCTCATCTTCTGGATGGGCATCACCCCCAACGCCTTTCTGGGGAAGGTGACGCCCGCGCTCGAGAAACTCCTGGGCGAAGTGTACGCGAGGCAAACCGCACAGGCCGGGCCGTCGTCCGAACCTCCGTCCGAACCGGCCGGAATCACGTATGAGCAGCCCTGATCTGAACCTGGCTGCGTTTCTTCCCGAGCTGTTGCTCGGCGCCGCTGCATTGGTGGCGTTGCTTTCGGGCGCCCTGTCGCGCGAAGCCCGCTTCGTGGGCCCGCTCTCAAGTGTGCTGCTTTTGGCGGCGATCGTCGCCTGGTGGCAGGCCGACCCCGCCGCCGTGAGCTTTGGCGGCCAGTATGGGGGCGACGGGACCGCGTATTTCGCGCGCGGGTTGTTCCTCGTCACCGCGCTGGTGCTCACGTTCCTCGCCGCCGGCGGCCGGGCGCTCGTGAAGGCACGGCACGCCGAGTTCCTGTCCCTGTTGTACATCTCCGCGCTCGGGATGATGGTGATGAGCGCCGCGCAGAACTTCGCCATCATCTTTCTCGGCCTGGAGACCATGTCCATCCCTCTGTACGTGATGGCCGCGTACGAGCGCACCGACTCCGCATCCATCGAAGCCGGTGTGAAGTACTTCCTCTACGGGGCGTTCGCGTCCGCATTCTTCGTATACGGCATGGCCCTCCTGTTTCTCTCCGCCGGCACGCTCGACATACCGCGCGTGTATGCTGCGGCGCACGCCCCCGTGGCCATCACGGGGCTTCTGCTCATCCTCGTGGGGCTGGCATTCAAGGTGGCGGCTGTGCCCTTCCACATGTGGGCCCCCGACGCGTACTCGGGCGCGCCCACGCTCGTGACCGCATTCTTCGCGATCGCTCCCAAGGCCGCCGGGTTTCTGGCGCTCGTCCGCTGGGTGGCCACAGCCAACCACGTGGCGGGGTCCGAAGGCACCGTGGCGCTCTGCTCTGCTTTGGCCTTCCTCACGATTCTGGGAGGCAACCTGGGCGCTCTCGTGCAGTCGCGACTCAAACGCATGCTGGCGTACTCGTCGGTCGCACACGCGGGGTATCTGCTTCTGGCGCTCGTGGCACCCGATTCGGGCGGGACGCAGGCCTTGCTCTTCTACCTGGTGGCCTATGCGGTGATGACCCTGGGCGCTTTCGTGGTGCTTCTGGTGTACGAGCGGGACGGTGGGGCCGCCACCTACGACGAAATCTCCGGCCGCGGGTATCAGAGACCAGCTCTTTCGCTCTGCATGACGGTGTTCATGGTGTCGCTTGCGGGGTTGCCCGGCACCATCGGCTTCATCGGCAAGCTCCAGATCTTCAAGAGCGCGGTCCTTTCGGGCCACGTGATCCTGGTGATCGTGGCCGTGACAGGCACGCTCGTGAGCGTGGCGTACTATCTGCGCGTCGTGGTATATCTCTATATGCGCGGCGAATCCGACCGCGCACTCACCGCCTCTCCGCGCGTCTGGGCCGTGGCCGCGCTGCTGCTCGCGGCAGGCACCGTGATTCTGGGCGTGTTCCCGGAGATTCTGTGGCCCGCTCTGGCGTCTTTGGGCTCAGCCGGCAGCGTCGATTCCACCTGGGCAGGCCCCTGATCCGGCATACGGCGTTCGTGCACGGTTGGAAGAGAGCATGAACCAGGGAACATCCGCCGGACGTGAGCGCCTCACAGCCATCGTGCAGGGCCAGCGTCCCGATCGACCGCCGGTCTCGTTCTGGCGGCACTTTTACACGGAAGAGAACGATCCCAGGCGGCTCTCCGATGCACTCCTTGGATTCCACCGCCAGTTCTCCTGGGACTGGATCAAGATCAATCCGCGCGGAAGTTACCACCTGGAGGACTGGGGGTTTCTGTACGAGCCCTCCACACACCCGCTTCAGAAGCCGGTAAAGAAACACTTCCCGGTGCAGACGGCACAGGATTGGGAACGCATCACGCCCCGGCCCGTGACGGAGGGTGCGCTGGGTGAACAGCTCAACCTCGTGTCACGTGTGGTCGAGCAGGCTGCGGGCGACCCGGTGCTCATGACAGTGTTCTCGCCTTTGTCCATCGCCGGCGACCTGGTGCCCGACGACGGCGTGCTCGTGCGCCACATTCAGGAACATCCTGACCGGGTGGCGAGCGCACTGTCGGCCATCACGGAAACCTTCGAGCAGTTCGTCCGGGAGGCACTGCATGCCGGCGCCGACGGAATCTTCTTCGCCACTACGCAATGGGCCTCGCGCACGCGAATGACGGAGGCGGCCTATGACGCCTGGGGCCGACCCTACGATCTGCGTGTGCTGGGAGCCGCCACCGGGGCGCCGTTCAACCTGCTGCACGTGTGTGAAGCCGAAAGTCTGATCCGGGAGCTGTCCGACTATCCCGTGCAGCTTCTCAACTGGGGGTTCGAAGAGAGCGGCAATCCGGAGGGCAAGCCGGTCGTATTCCTCCACGGCGGGCCGGGCGGCGGCACCGACGCCAAGCAGCGACGATTCTTCGACCCGAAAAAATACAGAATCGTGCTGTTCGATCAGCGTGGCTGCGGCAAGAGCACCCCGCACGCATCGCTGGTGGACAACACGACGTGGCATTTAGTTTCCGACATCGAGGCGCTCCGCGTGCACCTCGGAATCGAACGGTGGCAGGTGTTCGGTGGGTCCTGGGGTTCCACACTCGCGCTCGCCTACGCCGAGGAGCACCCTGAGCGCGTGTCGG
>DAIOGN010000034.1:19022-25529 GCA_036745245.1 Candidatus Zixiibacteriota bacterium | reverse complement strand
GCCGATGCCCAGGGCCAGGGACAGCACGGCGATCAGGGTGAAAGCGGGGCTCTTCTACGGGGACCCACGTCAATGGCGGCCGATCGCCACCGAGAATAACATCGCCGACCCGCGCAAGCCTACCGCCGGGGCAGTGCTGGTCGCCGAGAGCGTGCATCCCGAGTATCGGCTGACGCTAGCCACCTACATGGCGAACCTGGACGCCCAGGTCACTACCTTGCCGACGCCGAACGGCCCGTCCCACCGCACGATCGACTTCGTCCCTTCACCACGCCGTCGATGTCGTTGATGCCCTTGAAGTACACCGGAATGCGACTGTGCGTGAACACGCGGCTCTCAGCTCGGAGATCGCCCACCTTCGTGCCGGCCGGCAGAGCGAACACCTCCGTGCGCGGGGTGAGAGCGTCGCGCACCGAGCGCTTTTCCAGCTCGAGGATATTATGGATCACCTTGGCTTCGTCCTCGTCGATCAATCCCTGGCGCAGTCCCAGCCGGGTCATGACCACGATTTCGTCGTCGGAGACCTGCGCCTCCCCGGTCCCCGAGCGGAAATGGCGGGTGACCCAGCTCGAGAGCCACACGAGCGGATACATGATTCGCACGAGCCACTCGATGGGTCGCGCCAGCACGCGGGAGAGTTCGAGATTGTACTGCACGCCCGCGGTCTTGGGGATCATCTCCGCGAATGTCATCATCGCGAGCGTCAGCCCGGCCGTGAACCATCCGATCGATGTGGACCCCAGGAGCCGTTCTGCCAGCGCGCCGGCCAGCGCGGCGCCGGCCGTGTTGGCGATGGTGTTGAGCGTAAGCAGAGCCGCGATCGGACGGTCCATTCGGCGCCGCAACCTCTGCAGAGCCTTCCCCGACTGCGACCCCGAATTCGCCAGGCGCTCCACGTGAGACATGGGCACGGAGTAGAGCACGGCTTCGGACATATTGCAGAAAGCCGATAGCACCAACACCACGATCACTGTGAATCCAAGTTCAAGCATGGTTCCTCGCAAGGATGCAGAAGCGGAAGGCCTCCTGCCTTCCGCGAAATCCGAACGGAGAATATAGGACCCGGCGGGATCGGGGACGTCGCAAAAAAACCGCCGCGGACAAAGATCCGCGGCGGACTGGCTGCAATGCTGAGACGGTTACTTGCCCTGGCCGGCGCCGGAGAACATTTCGGCTGCGGCCTTCTCCATCTCCTCGGGCGTGACGTCGCGCAGGTGCGTGGCGAACGCCCATTCGTGGCCGAAGGGATCGGTGACCTTGGCGTAGCGGTCGCCCCAGAACATGTCCTCGGGTTCCATCGTGACCGTGGCGCCGGCCTTCTTGGCGCGTGCCACAGCCGCATCGGTGTCGGGGACGTACTGGTGAATGTTCAGCGGTGAGCCCCCGAGCGCCTTGGGTGTGCGCGACTTCCCCTCGCACCATTCCGGAAAATCGTCGGCGAGGTAGACCACGCTCTTGCCGATGCGAAACTCGGCGTGCATGACCTTGGAGCCGTCGGGCGTGGCTGCGCGATAGATCTCCTGCGCACCGAACGCCCGGGTGTAAAAGTCGAGTGCCTTGGCGGCGTTGTCGACCACCAGGTGAATAATGATTCCTTCGCAGCCTTCCGGAACGGCCTGAGTCTTGGACATGGAAACCCTCCTGTGATGCTGTGACCTGAGTTGTGACACGGAACCCCGTGCGGATAGACACATGGCTTACGCTTCAACCAGCGTACCGGTTGCCGAAATCCTTCGCCATCACATTGGAGGCTTGAGGATCACATTTGGAGGCAGGAGCAGATTGTGGTGGGGCGGCGGCCGTCTACCACATGCGGTGTTGCAGTGCGACCCGCCGGTTGGTTACACGGCGAACACGCGCACCGCACCGGCCTTGAAGATGGCCGACACCGGGTCACCGGCGCGCAATCCGAGTTCCTCCACCGCCGCGGGCGTCACCAGTGCGCACAAAGTAAGAGCGGCCGGGTCCGCACCTGCGGGTGCCCCCTCGCAAGCCACGCGGACCAGGATGCCGTGTACCCGGTGCTCGAGACGGGTCACGCGTCCCGACACCGCATTTCGTGCCGACGTGACGGCGCGGCCAGGCGAAGCGAGCAGGATCTCGGAGGCCGGCACCATCGCCACCACGGCATCGCCGGCGGAGCCGTTGTACTCGGCGTGTATCAGCAACCCGCCCACGTCCAGCTGCGCTGCGGAATCGGCCACGGCACGCACGGTGCCCTCCCAGCGATTCTCAAGCCCCGCCACCAGCGCGGCGGCCTCCGACTCGGGACGGAGGAACACCTGCTCCGTGGGTCCCTGGGCCTCGATCTGTCCGTCCCGGATCAGCCACACTTCGCGACAGAAGAGCCCCACCTCCGCCGGATCGTGCGACACGAACACCCACGGCGTATCGAAGCGGCTCTGCAGCCTCAGAAGCAAACCGAGCAACTCCTGCTTCATTCTCCAGTCGAGCCCGGCGAGTGGTTCATCCAGGAGCAGCCAGTGCGGCCGAAAGGCCAGTGCGCGGCCCAGCGCCACGCGCTTGGCTTCGCCGCCTGAAAGCCCTGCGGTGGGGCGAGCCAGAAGCGGCTGCAATTCCAGCGCCTGCACCACCTGCTGCAGCCAGGGGCGATCCGTCTCCGGTGCAAAGGCGAGATTGTCGGCCACGCTCAGATGCGGGAAGAGCGCGTTGTCCTGGGGCACCCAACCCACTCGTCTCAGGCGCACGGGCAGATTCACACCCGTGTCCGAATCGAGCCAGGTCTCACCGTTCACGCGCAGCCGGCCTCGTGCGGGCTCGAGTCCGGCAAGCACTCGGATCAGCGTGGACTTGCCGGCCCCAGACGGTCCGAACAAACCAATTCGCGTACCGCCCGACTCGAGGCGCGCATGCAGCCGAAATGGGCCGCGATCCAGGGACAGGTCGCACTCGATCTGCATCAGCGCTCGAAGGGGCGGGCCAGAAGCGACAGGGCCAGGGCCAGAAGCACGGCAAGCCCCACCAGCCACCATCCGGTGGTCACGTCGCCCAATTGTGTGACGCGGTAGATGGCCAGAGGCAACGTCTGCGTGCGGCCCGGAATGTTGCCCGCCACCACCAGCGTGGCGCCGAACTCGCCCAATGCGCGCGCCAGGGCCAGAATCACCCCCGCAGCAACACCGCGTCGTGCCAGTGGCAAGGTGACACGCCAGAACACCTGAGCGCGTGTGCACCCAAGAGTCGCCGCGGCGTCCTCACAGGCGGTGCTGGCGCCCGCAAAGCCGGTCTTGATCCCTCGCAGCAGAAGCGGAAACGACACCAGGCCCGCCGCCAGCACGGCCGCCGACAGCGTGAAGGGTACACGCAGACCGAAGATGTCTTCAAGCATCCGGCCCAGTGGAAACACCGGCGAAAAGAACATGAGCAAGGCAAACCCCGTGACCACGGGCGGCAGGACGAGCGGGAGCATCGCGATCGTTTCGATGACGGCGGCGCCGGGGAACGGCGTGCGTGCCAGCCGCCAACCCAGCCACAGGGCCAAAGGGAAAAACAACAGCACGCCGAGGAACGCCACCGCAACGGAACGGACCACGAGCACCCACAGTGGATCCACTATTGGAATCCTTCCGCCGCTGCCAGTTCACGAGCTTTCGAAGAGTGCAGAAAGTCCCAGAGAGAATCCTTTGCAGGCCCGCGCGGCGCCAGCATAGCCAATGGATACGCCACCATGGGAAACAGTGTGGTGTCGAGCGGCCAGGCCGCTATGTCCAGGCTCGCCGCGTCGGTGGCGTACACAAACGCCGCATCCGCGGTGGCCAGGCGAATGGTTTCCGCCGCCATGCGCACGTCGCCCGTGTAGATGAAGCGCGGCGAGAGTTCGTCCCACAGCCCCGCCTGCTTCAGGCCCGCACGCGCGTAGCCACCGGCCGGCGCCAGTTCAGGATCGGCGATGGCGATGCGCGCAAACCGCGGGTCGCGGAGGTCCGACAGATCGGAGGGCGGCTCTACATCGGCGGCCGTGATGAGGACCAGGCGATTGCGGAGATACGTGGAATCCACCAGGGCCAGTCGGCCATCCGCCAGAAGCTGTGTGAGCGCAGACGCTCCGGCCGCGAGAAAAAGATCGGCCTCTGCCCCACCGCGGATCTGTTGGGCAAGCAGAAGCGAGGCGCCCGTATGGGTGTCGAAGCCTCCACCGTATTCCGTTTGCCACGAGGTCGCCACGTCCGCCAGGCTCGCGGCCAGAAAGAACATGGGCTTCTCGGATTTGGAGCAGGCCAGGGCGGCGAGACACAGCACGCCGCACCACGTCCAGATGCATTTCACGTTTGTCGTCTCCGCTGGGGAAGGATGGCTATGGTGTTCCTGGTCCTGTGCGATGCACATCGTTCGGCCCACCCATTCCCAGCGCCCTCATGGCCCAGATCACGCTCAACGAGGCCACGGCGCCCACCGCGAAACCGCCCAGCACATCGCCGGGATAGTGCACACCCACGAAGATGCGCGAGAGCGACATGAGAGCGCACAACCCCACCCACCACCAGCGCAGCCGGGGCAGCGCCCAGCTGAGAAACACGGCGAGGCCGAAGGCGTTGGAGGCGTGGGCCGAGGGAAAGCTGCGCGATGCGGAGCAGCCCACCAGAAGATGAACGTCCGGCACCACATGGCAGGGTCGCACGCGTTCTACCAGTGGCTTGATCAGGTGCGCCGAAGCCTGGTCGCAGGCGGCAAACACCAGGGCCGCTCCCAGGAGCACGGGCCAGCTCGCCTTTCCGCGTGAGTGCACCAGCACCACAATGGACAGAATCACTGCAATCACCCAGTGTTCGCCGTTGGTGACGAAGGGCATCACCGCATCCGTAACCGGGTTAGCCAGCGTGACATTGATGAAATGAAAGACGGCCGTGTCCAGGCCAAGAAGCCAATCCATCACGCCGACACCCGGCGCTTCGCCAGAAGCGCCTCCACATCGGGCAGAGACGGCAGGCAGCCGCGCTCCCCCAGGCGCGTGCAGGCAAGCGCCGCGGCCGCCGAAGCGAATTCCATGCGCCGCGCGAGGTCCCAGCCCTCCAGCACGCCGAGGAGATACCCCGCATGGTACACGTCGCCGGCGCCGGTCGTGTCGACTACATTCGTTTCGAATGTGTCGCACGTCACGAATTCGCACGTGCGATCGCGCCCCACCGAACCCTGTTCGCCACGCGTGATCACCACCGACTGATGGCCCGGCCGCCACAGTGTGCGCAACATGTCTTCCACGCGCCCTTGCCCGGATGCGAAGTGCGCGAATCGCTCGGCCACCACCAGGTGATCCACTTCATCCGTGAGCTCGAGACCTTCCCTGCGCGGAGACCCCACGTCCAGCGACACCGCCGCGCCGCCGCGTCGGGCGCGACCCACGGCTTCATGGCAACTGGCCGGATGTCGTGCGTCGAAGTGCACCAGGCTCGCGCGCTCGATCAAACCAGCGGGGATGGGTGGAGGTGGCAAGGCTGGATCTCCCCCCAGAATGGCGGTGCGCTCGCCGGTCGAGGCATTCACCTGAAGCGAAGCCACCGGCGTGGCCCGACCTGGAGAAAGCGACAGGGCCGACACGTCGACCCCGGCCTTCACGAACGCATCGCGCAGAGCGCGCCCCCACAGATCGTCTCCCACGGTGCCCACGAAGGCGCACGGCACGCCCCAGCCAGCCAGCGTGACCAGGGTATTGGGCACGGGACCGCCGCCGCCGTGCCACACGTCCAACGCATCCACCTTGGTATCGGGCACGGGGGTTCCATCTACCAGAAGCGACAGATCGTACACGCACAGGCCCAGGCCCACCACGCGTGCGTCAGGCGACATCCGCCACCTCCACACGACCTGCGGTCGCTTCCCGTAGCGCTTCAATGAACGAAGAGAGCCTCGAGCGTCGCAGTTCCAGAGTCATGTGTGCCCGGTTCGAATAGGAAGAGTTCACGGTGCGTGCTTCGAACTTCTGCACCACGTGATGCACCGGCGACGTCAGATCGAAGTCGAAGGTCACGTTCACAAGCCGGCAGTGATACCGAACCTCGGTCCCCGCCTGTGTCAGAGCGTCCCGGGCGGCCTCACCGAAGGCGCGCGCCAGTCCTCCCGGTCCGAGTTTTACGCCGCCGAAGTAGCGCGTCACCACCACCGCCACCGACTCCACGCCCGCGGCCGTGATGGCACTCAGGATCGGCCGACCCGCGGAACCGGAGGGTTCACCGTCGTCGGAGCTTCTCTCGTCTGCGCCCACGCGGAACGCATACGCGTGATGCGCGGCGTCGTGGTGTTCCCTGCGGCGGTCAGCGACCAGGGCCAGAGCCTCCTCCGACGTCGCCACGGGGGCTGCGAGAGCGAGAAACCGCGAACGTTTCTCCACGATCGTGGCCTCTCCCCGCGTCGCCGGAATGACATAGCGATCCGGGTCGGTCAATCGTCGAGCGACCTGCGATAGCGAACCCGCGTGCGCAGCTCCATGAAGCCTTCGGAATCGTACAGCGCACGCGCCCGTTCATTGGTGCCTTCCACGTTCAAACGGAT
>DAIOGN010000034.1:0-18976 GCA_036745245.1 Candidatus Zixiibacteriota bacterium | reverse complement strand
GCGCGGTTTCGACTTCGCCAGTACGTACATGCATTGCAACAGCAGAAACCGGCCCAGGCCCCGCCCCTGATACTCGGGCACGACCCCGAGCATGTCGACCCAGGCGTCCCGGTGGTCGCCGCGAAGCGTGTTACGGGCAAACGCCACCACCTCGCCCGCGTCCGACTCGAGAAAGAAGGTCAGACCGGAACTGAAGGACGGATGACTCTCGAGATTCTGCATTTCCGCAGGGCTCACCTGGGCGAAACTCGCGTGCTGCGCGAACACCTTGTTGATGAGCGCGGCGACCAGCGGCGCATCCTGGCCCACCACGTACGGACGCACGTGATACCCCATGGGCGGGCGGGGCATCTCTCCCGGTGCGAAATCGGGATCGGCCTCCAGGGTCCAGATGGACACCAGTTCCTTGAACCCACGGTTGGAGACGAACTCTCGGGCGTCGCGATCCCGGCTGTCGATCACGGTGTCGAGCAGCTTCGCCCCGTCGGCGCGTGCGCGGGACCGCACCTGTTCGTACACCCAGTCGGCCACGCCGGCGTCGCGAAACTCCGGATCCACAGTGACAATCGCCAGCACGGTGGGCTCGCGCGCATCGAGGAAACGTCCGTAGCGCAACAGGCCCACGATGCGCGTGTCATCGAGCACGACGAGCACGCCGGTGGGACCGATCCGCTCCCACGTGAGCAAGGTCTCCAGGTCCTGACGTGAAAGCTCCAGCGGGTCGCCAAGTGTGCGAGCCGAGCGTGCATGCAATTCCGCCAGCCCGTCGAGCTGATCGGGTCGTACCGGTTCGAGTTTGAGCGTGGACAGTTCGGTCATCTCAGAAAGTCCTCTTCAACGGGCGGGGCGTGGCGAGTGGGGCCCGCGCACTTGCCGGGCCTCACGAAGGTCCGCAGTGTTCGGCATAGTCCACCAGGCCGGGAAAGGCGGCGCCTTCTCCACAGTAGGCGCAGTCGCTGCGTCTGAACACCTCAAAGGTCTCGAAGGTCATGGACAGTGCATCCAGGCGGAGGAGTCTGCCGGAGAGCGACTCTCCCCGTCCGAGAATCAGCTTCACGGCCTCGGCAGCCTGCATCGTGCCAATGAGCCCGGGAAGAAATCCCAGAACGCCCGCTTCCGCGCACGACGGCACCCAGCCGGCGGGCGGGGGCTCCGGATACAGGCAGCGGTAGCAGGGCCCGTCAGGCCGGCAGAAGACGGATACCTGGCCCTCAAACTGATGAATGGAGCCGTGCACATTCGGTTTTCCCAGCATGACGCACGCATCGTTCACGAGGTAACGCGCGGCGAAGTTGTCGGCGCCGTCGAGCACCAGATCGTACTCGCGCACGATGCGCTCTGCATTTTCCGACGTGAGTCGCTCCTGGTAGGGAATCACCTGCACATGCGGGTTGAGTGCCGAGAGTTCGCGCTGGGCCACTTTGACTTTCGGCAGGCCTACGTCGGACGTACGGTACAGAATCTGGCGGTGCAGGTTCGATTCGTCCACCACGTCGAAGTCCACCAGGCCCAGCTTTCCCACGCCCGCCGCCGTCAGGTAGTAGGCCGAAGGCGACCCCAACCCACCGGCTCCTACAATGAGCACGCGAGAATTGGCGAGTTTGCGCTGTCCTTCCGGTCCCACTTCCGCAAGCGCCACCTGGCGCGCATAGCGAGGAAGGAAGGCCTGATCGTGTGGGTCGCTGAAGGCAGGATCGGTGGCACGGTTCCACGCCTCCAGGCCGCCCTGGAGAGACTTTACCCTGGTGTACCCCAGTCTGCGCAGTTCATCGCATGCGCGCGAGGATCGCTGACCCCTGGAACAATACACCACCACGTCGCGGGCGCGATCCGGAGCCACGCGTACAATGTCCACGGCCAGCGAGCCCAGGGGCACGTGCAGGGACGGTTCGAGGGCTGCTCGTGTGCGCTCGAACGCCTCCCGCACGTCGATCAGAAGCGGAGGCGCATCCCCCGAAAGCAGTCGCCGCAGTTCGTCGACCGGGATTTCCGCAGGTTCAGACACCTTGTCATTATACGCAACGGGAGGGGCCGCCGAAAGCGGGGTCTCCTTGACGCTCCGGACCCGCTGCCGCATATTGCGCCCCGAAACGAAGGGAATGGAGCAACGATGAGCGAAACGTCGGCTGGAGGAATTGCCGCGGGGGGAACGGGACGCGCACGACGCGCCTTCAGGCTGTTCCTGGCCGTGGCGGTGGTGTGCGTGGCCCAGGTGTCGTGGTGGATGACGCAACAGGTGCGGCAGACCGACCAGCTGGCCGAGCTGAGGAGAGCACAGCTGGATCTCCGCAGCACACAGATCGCCCTTCAACTCAACGACCAGGTGTCGGCCCTGTGGGAAGATTTCGACAACATGGCGAAGGACTCCACCTGGAAGGGCGCAATCCCCAGGCAGCTCATGGATCACCCGCTCGTGCTGTCGCACAATCGCTTTCCCACTGTGACACGGCGCGTTCAATCGCCTTTCGGCCAGTACGACATGGACAACTGGACCTGGATCTTCCGTGGCCAGCACGACACGCTCTGGGTAACGCTCGACCCCACGGCCGTGTCGAGAGTCGTGGAGTCGATCGATCCCGGGTTCGAGTTCCGGGGCGAGGCACCTTTCCCCGGCACATTGCCGTATCCTCTCGATCCGCTCCCGGTGCGGCCCACGGTGGCGCAGCTCGACTTGGTGGAGAGCGACTGCCGACGCGAGCTGTTGATTCAGGGCTCAGAGGCGGTGATCTTCCTGCTCCTCACCGTAGGCGCCGCCTATCTGATCTATCGCTCGGTGCCGCGCACCGCCTGATTTGGACGCAGCCGTCGCGACCCGGAACCCCTATATTGGGATTGTAAGGAGAGACATCAAACGTGCCGATCTTCGACTACCGTTGCAAAGCCTGCGCTCACCAATTTGAAGAACTAGTGACGCGGGCGGAAGACTCCGTGTCCTGCACAAAATGCGGCGCACCCGCTACGAAACTCCTGTCTGCATTCGCCGCACTGGCGACGGGCTCCGGAAGCGATGCCGGGATGTCCGGCGGAGGTGCGTGTGGCTGCCACCCCGGCGGAGGAGGCTGTGGTGGGTTCGATGACTAGCTGAAGCGCCGCTTGCAGGTCGGCGCCAACCTGTACACTTCAATCCTGGGGGCTACCAGAATGAATCGGGTCACGCTTGAAAAAACCGGTCCGCGCCAGTTCACCGGCACGGATGAGCGACATAAAACATTCACCATGGACATCGCGCCGGAATTCGGCGGCCAGTGGGACGGGCTCAAGCCGTCGGAGCTTCTCCCCTTCTGCCTGGCGGGCTGCATCGCCGTCACGGCCGTGGGCATACTCGAAAAGATGCGCCAGGGACCGTTCGACTTGTCGGTGGACGTTGATTTCGAACACGATGAGGCGCCGCCGAAGGCGTTCAAGAAATTCAAACTCACCTGGACCTACCGGGGTGCGAACCTCGACCCGGTGAAGCTGAAGCAGGCCATCGAGACGTCCGAGCAGAAGTACTGCTCCGTGTCGGCGTCCCTGCGTGACGACATCGTGGTGGAACACCACATTCGTCAGGCGCTTCCCGCGCGTACGCTGGCAACATAAGCCGGCGTCGTTCCGCAGCAACCGCCCACAATCTTCACCCCCAGGCGCGCCCAGCGCGCAAGCCACACGCCGTACTCCACCGGCGTGCACGCGTGCGTGAATTCGAAGCCCATTTCGCCACCGGGTCGCCCCACATTGGCGTACGCCCCCAGCGGGAGGTCCAGCTGCCGGCGGAGGCGCAGGAGGGCCACATCCAGGATGGACGGCGGCGCGCAATTCACACAGAGCACGTCCGGCCGTGCCCGGCGCGCCCAGTCCGCCAGGTGCGACACGTCCATGCCGTCGTAGAGATGCGACTCGTCCCGCAACACCACCGAGGCCAGCACCGGGAGCAAATGCCGACGGGCCTCTTTGTAAGCCGCGTCCAGTTCGCGAAGAGAGTTGAACGTTTCCAGAAGCAGCCCATCCACACCCAGCTCCACAAGCAAGTCGATCTGCGCGCGATGATAGCTTCGAACCGTGAACGCGTCGGGCACCAGGTCGGGCCTGTAGCAATCTTCCAGCGTGGACACGGATCCCAGCACCCAGGCGTCGTGGCCTGCCGCACGCCGCGCCAGCCGGACGGCCTGTCGATTCCAGGCCTGCCAGGCCTCAGTCAGCCCGGCGCGCTCCATGGTGTACAGCGATGTGCGAAAGGTGTTGGTGGTGATGAGTTCACAGCCCGCGCGCACGTAGTCGCGATGAATCTGCTCAACCACGTCCGGGTGTTTCACGTTGGCCGCGGCCGACCAGAGAGGCAGCGGCGTGGGCACACCTCGACGCCACAGCTCCGTGCCCATGGCGCCGTCCAGCTTCAAGGTGCCGTGCTTGCTTTCCAGCACCCGCCGCAGATGGTCTCTTCGTTCTGTCAGATTCCAGTTCACGTTTTGCCTGGGCGGCTCGTCAGTAGCAGCCGTACTCGAGCCGCGGGCCGCTTCGAAACAGATAGTTCACCATGGTAATCACGTCGCTGACGGTCACCAAACAACTGCGATTCACATCCAGCAGCGTCAGGGTCGCCGGTGCCGGCCCCCCCTTGAACACGAAGTTCACGGCATAGATCACGTCCGCAGCAGTGACAGTGCCCGACTCATCGAGATCTCCTGCGGGCCACGGTTCAAACACGGCGGCGAATCCCGGTCCGTCGCCGAGGGCGTAGGTCTGGTTCACCGTGCTGCCCGCGATCCTGTTCACCTGATCCACGGAGAAAGCGCAGGCGTAGGCGTTGCCAAACAGGTCAGCCGCCATGCCCACCGCGCCCGTGCCCACGGCGACGGGGTTCCCGGAGCCCCGCATGAGCGTATTGTCGTCGGAGTTCAACGTGTACACTTCGCCTGAACCCACCCATCCACCGGCGGCGATATACACCACCCCGGATGGCGCGAGCGCCATATGGCCCGGAGAACCGCCGGTGGCAATGCTGTCCGTGACGGTGCGCGTGACCGGATCGATCACGTAGATCATCCCGAAGGAGCTGAAGAAGTCTCCCGTGCACAGCACCAGCAGTTCATCCTGGTAGTCCAGGAGCACGGCCTGCGGATTCGTCCCCACGTTGATCGTGGCGACGACCTGGTCCAGATCGGGATCCACCACGGCTATCTGGCCCTGCCCGTACGCAAAGGTCCCGAAATCGAACGACGTCAGGCACACAAAGAGTTCGCCGTTGTGAACCGCCATGCCCTCGGGTGCCATCCCCACCACGTACTCCGTGTCGATCATGCCGGAGTTCGTGTTCACCTCTGTGATCGTGTTGGCCAGCAGGTTCGACACGGCCACCACGGAGTCGTTAAGAAACGCCAGGCTGTAGGGATTCCGGTCGGGCCCCAGCGAAATGGTATTGAGCAGCGCCACCGGATCCAGTTGCACCAGTTGCAGATCGTCACTGGAAGAGTTCAGCACGTAGGCGACGCCGTCACGGCGCCCTGCGTTGTCGATGAACACCTGGTTGGGCACCAGGCCCAGGATCTGGATGTTGTTACTCACCGCCCCGGTCTCGAGATTGACGCGACTCAGCGTTTCGGACAGGCCGTTGATCACATACAGGCTGCGCTCCAGGGCCCAGGTGTGGGAGGCACAAAGAAGAAGTGCGGTTACGGTGATGACGCGTCGGATTCGCATGGCTTGGATCTCCTTCAGCGAAGCGATGAGGACAGGTTGAGGGATAGGATGAAATTGCGGCCCGGCATGGGATCGCGTTCGATGACTTCGTATTCGTTGGCCCCGAGATTCTGCACGCGCGCCACGGCCTCGACCGCGACTCCCCAGAAACTGTAACGGAGTCCTGCTACTACATCGACTACGTCATAGGGCTCGATGTATTTGATGGCGTCCTCTCGCACATAGCGCCGGTCGAACGAGCGGTAGGACACATCGAGCCACCCCCAGTCGACATCGGCGCGGGTGCCCAGGACCACCTTGTGGCGGTAGCGAAAAGGAAGCGGATCGCCATTCGTGTTGGTCTCCCCCGCGGTGTTTTCATGATCGGCGAACAGGTGGTCGATACGAAACGTCAGTCGCTTCCTGAACACGGCCCATTCCAGGCTCTCCTCGCGGCCGTCGATGCGTGCACCGTCTATGTTCTCCGGCAGCCAGGCGCCTCCCGCCGACCTGGGACGCCAGTAGATGAGATCGCGGTATTCGCCCCAGTAGTAGCGCTGCTCGAATTTGACGTTGGCCACCTCAGGCCAGTTCAGAGCGTACCCCACCTCCCCTTGCTCGGAATGCTCGGGCCGGAGGCCCGGATTGCCCTGGCTTTGGTACTGCTCCACCCAGAATTGGTCCAGGATCGGCGGCCGTCTGAAAGCGCGCCCGTAGGAGGCATGCGCACTCCAGCTTACACTCGAGAGCTTCCCCACCACGCCGCCGGAAACGTTGGGGCTACCGAGTTCCCACACGGGCTGGAGAGGGTCGAAGACAGGGGAGATGGGGGTGCGAGGGTAAGCGGCCTCCGTGTGAGTGTAGTCGTAGCGATAGGCAAGTTGCAGTGACACCTCGCGGATCGCCTGGTTTTCGAACTCAACTTTGGGAGACCAATTGGCACTCACAGCGTGACTTCGGCGTCTCGCCGTTCCAAAGCTGTAGGCGGGCCGAAGGTGATCCTCTCCCCAGAGATCTTCCTGCATCAGCTCCACAGCCATTGCGAAGCGCACGAGCGGGCCGGCGGTCACCTCGGCGCCGCCGTGCCATTGATACCAGTGAGCGCGCCTTTCCGTGTTGTCCGGGAGAGTACCCGTGTCGACGTAGGAGTTCCAATCGTCGGCCGCTGCGTATGCGAGGAACGCTCCGACCACTCCGGCCGAAACCTGGAGCCGCCCCGAACCGGATGATCTCGCTTGTGACCGTGAGGCCCCGGGCGTCAGCGCCATTTCAAGTCCGGGAACCCCGGCATCCAGATCGAATTGTTGAAACCCGGCCGACCATTGCAATCCCCGGCTCACGGCCCCCGATCCGCGCAGCGACCAGGACTGCCGGATTGACTCGTTGTTTGTCCTTGTGGTGTCTGTGGCCAGTTGATCGTCGTAGTACTCGAAATCCCCTTCACTTCGAGACGTGGAAAGCGAGGCGCTGAGCTGTTGGCCTGCCAGGCGCAGGCCTTCGGTTCCTATCACTCCTTCGCGGCTGTCATAGGAGCCTATGCCGCCGTGCCCGTAGGCGCTCGCCGTAGCCGCACTTTTGCGGGTGGTGATCAGCACAGCACCAGCCAGTGCGTCTGCGCCCGCCGCGGATGCTGCCGGCCCGCGTACGATCTCAATTCGCTCGATGTCATGGGCGGGGATGGTGGACAGATCCGCTGCCTGACCGCTGGCCGCAAGCGGCACGTCGTCCACCAGCACCTTCACCCCCTCCGGGTGGCTGCCGCGAATCGAGACGCGCGCTGAGCCGTCACTTTGACGCAGCACTTCTACGTCCGGGGTGTGAGTGAGCACGTCCGCCGCAGTGGAGGCGCCTGATCGGGAGATGTCCTCCCGGCTCACCACCACGCGCGACGGCGTCGAGGAGAGCGCGTTCTCGGTGACCTCTACTTGAGTGCCCTCGAGAGCGCGTGGATCCAGGTACACCACCGGTTCGAGCGTCTCCTCGGGACCGACGGTAACGCTGATGTCGCAGCGATCCTCGTAGCCGATACGGCGCACACAGAGGCTGTAGGTACCGTCGGGGACGCTCTCAAACCAGAAGCGACCGCCTTCATCGGCCTGCACCACCTGTCCTGTGGGCCGCCACTCGACAAGTGCATTGGGCACCGGCAGAAGGGTGTGTGCATCGCGCACCGTGCCCGACACCGGACGTGCGGCCAGTGCGTGTGAAGCGAGGAGTGGCAGAAGGGAGAGTGCCGCGCCCACGCACAGGGCGCGCGCCACGGTTAGAAACGAAATCGGCCGCCGTCGCGACAGTGCGACGCACGGCCTTCGAAGCAGAGCCAAAGCCGACCTCTCCCGCGAAGGTGTGGATCTATGCCACGCACACGGCAGGTCTCCTGGCTTAAGGCTCTATCCTACTGGCCGCGCCTTCCCCTGTTCGAGTGGCTGTTTCGACTGAGCGAAACGTGCGGCGGTCGTTGCCTTTCACAGTAGCGGGGCTGCAGCGGATTCTCACCGCTTTCCCTCTTCGTCCCTCTTGGGACACCGTGAACACTCGCACAGTATTGCCGACCTTGAACGACTGCAATACAATTCTGCGACCCGCCGTGAAGTCGCAGCGGATCGAATGAGGCAAGCCGCCCTAGAAGAAGAACTTAGCCAACTTCAGCGCCCCCTGTTTCCAGGGAACGCGGTGCGTGACTCCCGACGCCTTCGCAAACGTGTCCGCCTTCTCGAGATACCAGCGGTAGTTGCGGATGAGCGCTTCGCGGTTGGAGTACTTTGGTGCGTACCCCAGTGCGCGCTCGGCCTTGTCGATGGACACGAAGGATTCTTTGCCGGCTGTTTCGTAGATCCACTCGTACAACGGGGACAATCCGAGTTTCTCGAGCATCCGCAAGGCCAGGATGGCCGGTCGTTCCGGGATAGACACGACACGCTTGCCGAACCCTGCCTCGTCCAGCACGGCCTGGAAGTCGCTCCTGGGCGTGCCGAATTCTTTCGCGCCCACATTGAACGTGTCGTTCACACGCTCCGCGGGAAGCGTGGCGCACAACCAGATGGCGTCGCACAGATCCTCGACGGCCAGATACTGGTAGGGGTTGTTGCCCTTCCCCAGCACGGGGAAGTTTTTGCCGTCCTTCGCCCACTCGTACAGCATGGCGAATACGCCGAGACGTTCGGGCCCGATGAACGACTTGGGGCGGAGGATGGGAACGCACAGACCCTTCGCACGGAACTCCAGGCACACCTGTTCCGCTTCAATCTTGGCTTCGCCGTAGGGGCCCACGCCGTGGAGTCGATCGGATTCCACGAGAGGATGATGGTCAGGGATTCCGTACACGGCCGTGGACGAGATGTGGATGACGCGTTCCACGCGATTCGCTGCCGCCGCCGCAAGGACGTTGCGCGTGCCTTCCACGTCGGTGGAGTAGATGTCTTCCGGCTTGTAGAGGGGGAGTGCGGCCGCGCAATGGATCGCGACGTCGATTCCCTCCATGGCGGCGTTCATGGTGGGCGCGTGGCGGATGTCTCCCGTGATCGCCCTGACGCGGTCTTTCACGTCTTCGTAGTCGAACGGGGCAACATCCACGGAGGTGACGCGCCCTCCCTTCTCCAGCAGGAGGCGCGTGAGGTTGATCCCCAGGAAGCCGGCACCGCCGGTGATCAAGTAAGACGTGGACAACGTGAATTACGCCTTTCCAACCCTACATCGGAATCAAGGTCTCAGGACTTTGTAGGCGTGCATCCAGTCGTTGCGCAGAAACCCCGGGATGCACCAGAGGATGCAGAGCGGTTCGATGGCGCGGGCGGCTTCCGCTTTGCCCAGGTCTTCCACGTCCCAGCCGAATTGGTCGAGGAGGCCCGACACTGCCTTCTTGGCCGGGTCATGATTGCCGCAGATGAACATGGTGGGCTTGCCGCCCGGAAGTTTGGGGTCGACCATGAGAGCATTTCCCACGCAGCTGAAGGCCTTCACGAAGTGTGCACCGGCGAACTCGCTCTGGAGCTGCTCCAGAAGCGACCGATCGAGGTCGGTGAAAAACTTCAGCACGCCATTCTCCGGAGGCGCATCCGCAATGGGATTGGTGGTGTCGATGACGGTCTTGCCTCTGATCGTGTCCGCACCCGCCCGCCCAAGCGCTTCCGCGGCCCTGGAACCCTTCACCGCCAGCACCACAAGTTCTCCGAATCGGGCCGCCTCCGCAAACGTGCCCACCTGACCCTGTGGGTTCGTTTTCTTCCAGTCGGCCAGCTTGGCCGCATTCGACGTGCCCATCATGACCGTGTGTCCGTGTTTGAGAAAACCCGCGCCCAGCACCTTCCCCACATCACCTGAGCCCAATACGCCGATCTTCATGGCCGTGCCCTCTCCTTCCTCGTCAGGAACATCTCAAGTTGTACACTAGTGCTGTACCCGGCCGGTGACGGCAAGCCCCATTCCCGAGCGTGCCCTAACGAAACAGCACGGTCTCCACGAGCTGAGCCGCCCGCTCGGGCGTGCACACCTCGGAGACTTCTTTTCCCGAGAGACCCGCGTACGTCACGCGCAACTCGCCTGAGGAAAGCTCGCTCACGTCCACCTGCCGGTTCTCTCGGATAAAGTGGGCCAGGCGCTTCTCGCGATCGAGTTTGAATTCATAGCGTTGCTCCCAGGTTTCAAGCAGCGTACCCAGAAGCTCATCCAGCGGACCGAACGGGGCCATGCGCAGGGTCTCCCTATTCTTTGGGGCTCAGCCGGTGTCCTGCCGGTTCTCCCGGGTGAAGGGGGCCAGGTGCCCCGGGTTCGCGATCAGCCGGTGACATCCGCCCTGCCAGGCCGGCTCTCAAGAAAATCCACAATCCCCGTCTCCAGCGAATACTCCGCGCCGACGATGACGAGGCCCTCGGTCCGGATCATGTCCTCGAGCAGCTCCGAGCCGTGACGAAGCTGGTCTACGGACGCGCGGACGTTGGCGCGCACAGCCTGATGCAACAGCTCCTCCGGATCGTCAGCCGGCTGGCTGGCTAAGATCGGCTCCAGCGCCGGCCGCACGCGATCCACAATGGAGCGCAGATTGCGTGACTGCTGAGTCGCTCTCCCCTGCAATTCATCCAGAGTCGCCAGGATGGCGCCGCACTGCGAGTGACCCATGACCACCACCAGCCGCGTATTGAAACGAGAGGCGGCAAACTCCACACTGCCAATCTGCGACGGCGCCACGATGTTGCCCGCGACCCGGATGACAAACAGATCTCCGAAGCCCTGATCGAACACCAGCTCGGCCGGCACGCGTGAATCCGAACAACCGAGGACGATGGCCAGTGGTTCCTGGCCGGACACGAGCAGGGCGCGTCGCGTCGCCTCCGACGGCCCTCGCCCCTCCAGCTGATTGGAGACGAACCGCTGATTGCCTGCACGGAGGCGAATCAACGCCTGGGCTGCATCGAGCATTCAGTGGTTACTCCACCACGTCCACGGCCACCACGAAGTAGCGCGTTTCCGCAAACCAGGATACCGGAATGCCCACGTGCTCCTCGTAGCTGAGCCGCACGCGTTTGCCCATGGTGTCCTGAAGGCTCTTGGCCACCGCGTCATCTCGCACGGAGAAGAGGAACTTCTCCGACAAGGCGCCGGGCATGTTCACCATGGCGAGTTCGCCTTCCCAGGTCTTGAAGATCCAGCCCTTGTTGGAGATCTTCTGCACGTAGCCCACGCGGTCGCCGCTGGAATAGGAAAACGTCATCGCGACGAACGTCCAGAGAGCGAACCCCACAACCACAACGGCCAGGGCGATGAGTGAGTACTTCTTCAGTTTTTGCATGATTTCGATTCCGATCTTGAGGTTCCGACGTTCATTTGAGTACGAAGCGTGAGCGGGTCCGGAGGAGCACGCCCATTCTCAACCTGCCGCCTCCATGGCGGCGCCCCAGCAGGCTTTCAATCCGCGCAAGGCAACTACAGCGGAACCGGCGATGAGCGCAATGCGCGCGTAGTTCCCGGTGCCCCACTCCCGGGCCGCGGTTTCCAGTGCCTCGGGGGTGGAGTTCTCGAGCGGCTGCACGAACATGAGGTCATTGCGTGGATAGTGAAAGGTGTACGTGATGACATCCGTGAGCACCATGAGCGCGAAGGCGGTCACCAGCCACCAGCGGGCCTTGCGTGTCCGCCAGTTGAGAAGCACCGACAGCAGCAGAAGCACCTGGGTGGCGGGCGCAAGCACGCGGAAGTAATTCCCCGGGTGCGATTGCGTTAGGAAGCCCCGCGCGTGCGTCAACGATTCCGGCACGTTCACCGAATAATTGGGAGCCATCACCACCGATTCATAGCAGGCTCCGCCAAGCGACATACAGACTGCGATCACCGCAAGTGTTAAGACCCACGACCTCACCGACTCCATCTGCTCCATCCTCCCCTGGGTCAGCACCTCGCGGATTTGCGCTTCCTGCCAATCGTTCCACGCTTCTGAATCTTCTGGATGTACTCAGGCGCGTACGGCACCTTGCAGGCTGTGCCACCCATGTCCACGTCCACTTTGCCGACGTTTTTTCCCACCTCGAGCGCGGTCTTCGTGAGATCCTTAACGTAGCCGCCCACCGCGATGACAAATCCGTTCATGGTGTAGCGTACCCGATTCGGTTGCTTGTGTATGGTCTTTTCCACACGCTGGAGAAGTCGTTTCAGCTCGGCCAGATCGAGTTCATCGTCGGATGTGATCGACACCAGGCTCCCCCAGGTGGCCCAGCCGGCGATGGCTTCGCGCTCCTTGGAGGACTCGATCCACTTGTTCGCGAGTTCGAATCCGTGCGCACTCTCTGACGTCACCCAAGGCACCGTGTACTCGATCAGCGCTCCGCAGTTCGCCTTGTCGAGCCAGGCCTGAAGGTCCTTTCTGGTCATGCGCCCCTCATCGGCGACGAGACCGGCCAGGTACATGGCGTCGTAAACGCCCGTGTTGTACAGATCCAATGAGAGCTGATAGTCCTTCTTGATGCGTTTCTGAAACTTCTTAAGGTCCTCGATCTTCACGCCATAGAAGGGCTCGGGAATCCCGTGGACGCGCATCACCTTGCGATAGGTCTCGCTGCCCAGGGGCTTGAGTTGCTTCAAAATGTCTGCGGCCGTCATGCGAATCCTCTGTATGTGGATGGCTCCTGCTGTCCGTAGGAGCGATTCGGGGAGAGGATCGGAGGCGTCGGCACCTGGGTCAACAGAAACACCCGGGCGGGTGCGTGCCCTTGCGCCGCACTCAGAGCGAGGCGCCGACCGCGGGCTGGCTTCCCCTGAACACGAAGTACACGGCTCCCAGAATGCACAGGGCGGCCCACAGGTAGTCGAGCTTCAGCGGCTGACGGAGATAGTACAGCGAAAACGGCACGAACACGGCGAGCGTGATCACCTCCTGCAGGATCTTGAGCTGGCCCACGCTGTACTGCGTATACCCGATGCGGTTGGCCGGCACCTGAAGCAGGTATTCGAACAGCGCCACGCCCCAGCTCAGGAGAGCCGCCACCACCCACGGCTTGCTGTTCAGTTCCTTGAGGTGGGCGTACCACGCGAAGGTCATAAAGACGTTGGAGAGTGACAGGAGGACGACGGTTTGCAACAGCACCGGCAACTTGAGGCCCATCATGTGTTCTTCCTTGTCGGGTTGGAGCTGGCCTTTGTGCGCTTCTTCGGAGCCTCGGCGTCGGACACCATGTCGAGGAGCTTCGTGGTGGTATTCCAGTTGCGGATGGTCACGTGCTTGTACACGGGCTGCTGAATCAGCTTGTTGAGTTGACTCTGAGCCGCCTTGCTGCTCAGTCGGCGAAAGTAGAGTGCGCTGCCTCCCTGGGCCACTGTGTCGACACCGCTTCTGGCCGTCACCTGGGCCATCACCTCCCGGCAGGTGATCGGGGTCAGAAGAAAGATCACATCGTAACGGTAGCGATCCGGATCCCCGCCGAATCCGTCCGGCGCCTCGGCCACGATGCGTTGAAGTGATGCGGCGGACACCACGCACACCCTCGAGTTGTAGCGGAATCTGTCGCTCAGCGATGTCTCGATGGCCGAGGTCAGCCGGGCCGGGCTCGTCGAACTCGCTGTAAACACCACATTGCCGCTCTGGATGTAGGTATCCACATCGGCGTACCCCAGACTCTCAAAGCAGCTTCGCAGGTCGGTCATCCTGATGATGTTCTTGCCACCCACGTTGATTCCGCGAAGCAATGCGACGAATCGGCTCATTCCGTGGCTTTCATCAGGGACGCCTCGTACTCATCCGAGCGGAGTGCAGGGCCATTGCCTGCACGGATGTGCGCCGCGTTACGCTTTCTTAAGCTTGCGCACGATGAAGAGGAGAATCACCGCGCCGATGGTGGCGACCAGGAGGCTGCCCAGGAGTCCGCCTCCGCCTGTTGCACCCACGAGGCTGAACAGAAACCCACCCAGAAGCGCACCGATCACGCCCACGATGAGATTGGTCACGAGGCCCGAACCGCCACCCTTCACCATCACCCCCGCCAGCCATCCGGCCAGTGCACCCACGATGAGAAACCATAGAAAGTTCATAGCACGCTCCCTTTCTCGCGAGAATCGCGACGGTTGGCAAACGGCACGCAGTGCGTGCACTCCAACGTTAGGTAGGAAACGACCCCACGGGCAACCGTGATCCGGCTTCCAGCGCCTCGAAGTCAGTCCCGGATGGGCCGGGCCATCAGGGTTCGGCCAACCAGCCGGTCGAATTCGAGACAGGTCGGTCGTCGAGCGCCTCTGCAACGGCGTACCTGGCCACGAGTCGCGTCGTATCGAGCACCGGCAACGGCGAATTGGCGGCCGTGATGATGAGGGGAATCTCCGTGCATCCAAGAATGACACACTCGGCCCCTCTGTGGCGCAGATCCGAAATCGCTTCGATGAACAATGCAATCGTCTCGGGTTTGAAGACCCCCTGGCACAACTCGTGGAAGATGGCCGCATGCAACTTCTCCCGAATGGAGGCCTCCGGGATGGAACAGGTGAGGTTGCGCTTCTCCAGCGCCTGTGCGTACACAGGCCCTGTCATGGTCCATTCGGTGCCGAGCAGCCCAATGTGTCGAAAGCCCCCGGCCGCGATTTCGCGGCACACGACCTCGGCGATGTGCAGGCCCGGGATGGGCAGGTCGCGAGCGATCTTCTCCAGCACGATGTGGGCAGTGTTGTCGGGGCACACGTAGAAATCGGCTCCCGCGTCTGCGACGATCTGCACGCCCTGGGAAAGGTTTCGCGCAACGGCCGCGTAGTTGTTGCTCTGCCAGCCCGGCATGCTCAGTCCCATGGGCACCGAACTCATGACGATCGTCGGATGCATGTGAAGCCCGAGATGCCTGGCTCCTTCATGACACGCGGTGAGATAGCAGAGGGAGGCTCCCTCCACGCTGTGCGCGACAATGCCGATTGTTTTCATATGATTTGATTCCGCATTTCATTCATAGTCAGGGTAAGGCCAGGAGGAGTGCCTGAGTAGCCGGCCAGGGCCATGGGTCTGGCCAGTCTCATGGTCGAGACTCGATGGTCGTACCTGTAGGCCGACATGGAAGGCAAGGTTGTGGGTGGCCCGGGCTCAGGCAACCACGATGGGAGCTGCCTCAGTCGGACCCAGTACCCGATCGCCGCGTTCAACTATCCAACAGCGACACCGGCCTCGGGTGCCCGCATGCTTGTCCCCTTCACACCTGTTGCGCCGCGCGTCCAGCTAAAACAAGCGACCTGAAGGCCAGGCCGGCCACCACGGCAACGACGAGCAACAGGACGACGATTCCCACAAACGCCGCGTCGATGCCAGACTCCCACACAAGCGTCGATGGACTCGTCCCCAGCTGCCACTCGGACCGGCCCTGGGTAAACAGGCTGAAGGCGGACAGCATGTTCCCGCCCGCGTGGAGCACCATGCCCGGGAAGGTCGAGTTGGTTGCGTACGCCAATCCCCCATAGACCGCCGCGACCGCGATGTAATAGGGCAGAAGCACGATCCCAACTTCCGGATGGCCGAAGTGTGCCAGTCCGAACAAACTGCCCGTCACAAGAATTGCGATCAGGGGACCGTGACGCCGCTCGATTCCGCCCTGGATGTAGCCGCGAAACGCGGTCTCTTCCACTATCCCGGCCACGAGAGAACTCATGACCACCCATGCAAACACGGTCGCCAGCGGGTACTTCGAGGGATCCAGTTCTTGCTGCTGTGGTAGAGTGACGAGACGACCCAGAACGCCTTGAAGAAGCAGAACACCGATCAGGCCAAGTACGCCGGCTCCAATCGCCGGACCCCAGAGATGCTCCGGCACTGAATTCGCGCGTGCCCCCAGACATCGGGCATCTTTCGTAGCAGCGGGCCAGCCTCGCCCCCGTACGAAGTACAGCCACCACACGGCCAGAACGAAAGCCATCACTGGCGCCGCCCACGGAACTTGCGACCCATGCTTGAGGTTCGTGCCTATCAACTTTGCCCACGACCCTGTGCCCAGGAGGCCCACGGCGAGACCCGCCACGACGGCTCGTGTGAGCGCGGGTATCCGGAGCCAGACTTGAGAGGTTGTCATGTGTACGCTGATCGCTGCGGTTCCCGATCAGGCAGCGATCTCACTTCTCGACAGGGTAGTAATACACCCGCGAAATCAGACTGTCGCGGAACTCATAAACGCACAAACTCGACTGAGACCTGGGGCCGGATTTGCCCTCCCAGGAAGCGCGCTCCAATGCCGCCACCCTGGACGCCGTCGCCTGCACCCACTCCAGCTCCGATTTGGCGCTCGGCATCGACTTGAAATAGGACGCCATGCTTTCGCGCAGCCTGGGTTTGCCTTCGGTCTCCACGGCAATGGTGTCGCCCGCCACGCTGAGCCACTGGATGTCGTCTGAGACCATGCTCATCATGGTGTCGATCTCTCGCTGGTTGAAGGCCGACACGTAGGCGCGGACGCGTTGTTCGTTTGTTGTCGGTGTCTCGGCGGCTGCGATGCCGGGCGCGCCCATGAGGAACAGCAGTCCGAGTGAGGCGACACTGGTTCGTGCGTGCATTGGTTGGCTCCAGAGGCTGGTGGTGTGGTTGAATCTACTGAGCAAGCTCAAAGAATTCCACGGGGTTGCCATCCGGGTCGTCGGCCAGGATCTGCTTCCCTCCCGGTCCGACGACGATCTCATTTCGAAAGCGGACACCGGCTTGTTTCATTTCAGCGACACGCGCGGGGAGGTCCCTGACTTCGATCACGATTCGGTTCCATCCGCCACTCTCCGGCCTGCGTCCATCAGGCATGGGGCGAGCCGCCGAACTCTGAGGTCCGCTCAGCCAGAGTGTAAGGTCGTCCCTTGACACGTAGGCAAAGGCTGGCCCCATTTGCTGCACCAGCCTGAATCCACACGTCTCGGTATAGAAGGCAATCGCAGCGTCCACGTCGCTCACGAAGTACCGGATCGATGCCATTTCGCATTCTCCGCATGATTGGTTGAGGGTCCTGGCCGGGCGCGGTCCGCCACCCAGGAATTATGTTCCAGCCCCTGACTCGCTCGGCGAGCTACGAGTCATGATGTAGACACTCACGTCCTGTTCGGTGCCCTGGAACTCCATCGCCTGATCTCTCTGCCACGCAAACCCTGCTCGAAGGAGAGTCTTCTTCGATGCAACATTCGCGGCAGATGTTATGCCGACAATCGTAGCCAGTTCGAATGCCTGCAATGCCCAGCGGGTTGCGGCCACGATGGCCTCGGTGGCATAGCCCTGGCCCTGGTGAGCCTGTGCAATGGCGAAGCCGATCTCAACGTCACTGTCATGCGGACTGAATCCGACATGACCGAGAAGCGCACCAAGCCCACGATGCTCGATCGCGAGAACATACGGGCCTCGGCCCGGGTGCCCCGGATCTAGAGACTGGCGGATGAGGAACTCGAGCGCCATGGTGGCGTGATCACGATCTCTGTACACCTGACTTGGAAGCCAGGTGCGGTACGCCGACTCCTGGCTGAGAGCGAGAACGGACGCAGTATCCGCCGGAACCAGGTGCCGAATCAGAAGTGAACGCGTTTCGATGGGGAGCCCTTCAACTGCCACAGCCACTCCCTCCTGCGTGATTCACCGGTACAGACGCGCCGTCAGAATGAGCCGGGCGCTGCAAGAGGTGTCATTCTCCCAACACCAGCGCGAACATGAGTGGAGCGACGATCGACGCGTCCGACTCGATGATGAATTTCGGCGTCTCGATGGCGAGCTTTCCCCACGTGATTTTCTCGTTCGGCACCGCGCCCGAGTACGAGCCGTAGGATGTGGTCGAATCGCTGATCTGGCAGAAGTAGCCCCACACCGGCACATCGGTACGGCGAAGGTCCTGATGCAGCATGGGCACCACGCATATCGGGAAATCGCCTGCAATCCCGCCGCCGATCTGGAAGAATCCGATGGAGTGTTTCTCAGACGTCTCCGTATACCACTCTGCGAGTGTTATCATGTACTCGATGCCCGTGCGGACGGTGTGGACATTCTTGACGTCACCTGAGATGCAGTGCCCGGAGTACATGTTGCCCATCGTTGAATCCTCCCAGCCGGGCACCCAGACGGGCAGATTCTTCTCCGCGGCGGCCACCAGCCACGAGTCCTTCGGGTCGATCTGGTAGTACTTCTTCAGTGAGCCGGAGCGCAGAACACGATACATGAATTCATGCGGGAAGTATCGCTGGACCGCTCCGTCGGCCTTCATCCACTCATCGAGGAGCGCGCCTTCGAGCCGTCGCATGGCCTCTTCCTCGGGAATGCATGTGTCGGTCACCCGGTTCATGTGGCGCTTCAGCAACCCCTGTTCGTCCTGCGGCGTGAGGTCGCGGTAATGCGGAACGCGCTCGTAGAAGTCGTGTGCGACCAGATTGAAGAGGTCTTCCTCCAGGTTCGCGCCCGTGCAGGTAATGGCGTGCACCTTGTCGCGGCGGATCATTTCGGCCAGCGACAGGCCCAACTCCGCCGTGCTCATCGCACCGGCGAGCGTGACCATCATCCGGCCGTCCTGTGACAGGTGGCGGCTGTAGGCCTCGGCTGCATCCACCATGGCGGCCGCGTTGAAATGCCGGAAATGATGCTTGATGAACTTGCTGATTTGTCCTGAACTCATGAAATGAAACCCTTCCCCTGGCTACCGTCCCATCCACTCACACCAGTACCTTTGCACGGCCCTGAAAGTAGAAATGCCGCCTCCGGGTGTCTACAGGAAAAGAAACGCCTCGGCGAGTCTATGACGTGCGGCCATTCCTCATTCCTCCTGACGTTGGATTTGAGGGTCGGGTGGACGACGAACCCGCCCAGCGCGTTCCAGCTTCCAATTGGATTTCAGTGGCAAGGCGTTGCGACAAACGGACGCGC
>DAIOGN010000033.1:12471-26554 GCA_036745245.1 Candidatus Zixiibacteriota bacterium | reverse complement strand
GACTGGATCTCCGCCTGGCTGAGTGCGCGGTTGTACACACGGACCTCGTCGATCTGGCCGGTGAACCACTCGGCCCAGACACTGTTGCCGCCGATCCGCAGCACGCCCGTCGAGGAGGGAATCGTCCCGGCCACCACCGCCGTCCCCGACGGTGCACCGTTGACGTAGAGCCGCAACACGGACGCGTCGTAGGTGAACAACAGATCGAACCCGCCCAGTTCCAGGCACGGATCGATATTGTTGATCGTCAACGGCACGCACACGGTGGAGCCCGTGAGCACGTCGATCACGCAGCCGAACTCGAAGCACACCACCGGCACCTGGGCAATCACCTCGACGGTGAAGCAGCAGGTATTGGTGGAGTTGTTGGCGCCGTCATGGACCTGCACGCAGAACTCCCACAGACCCACGTCATCCTGGTTGGCGTTGGACGTCAGCCAGTTGAACGTGTCGCCTGCGAAGCTGGGGAGATTGGTCGGAACGGCGGGATTGCCGTCCTTCTCCATGCTCACCACGCTGAACGTATACGGGCCGGGGGACGCATCCGGATCGTTATACGAGAACCCGGGAATCGAGACCGGGTCTCCGAATATGATCGGTCCGACAGAAGCAACCGGGCACTGTACCGTCGGAGAGATGTTTCGGATGATTGTGAGTGCGTAGCATCCGGGGCTGTACGTCGGGAAGATCGTGCCGCCCAGCGGATCGTTGTAGGACAACATGTTGGCCGGCGGGAAGCCGGGGAGCTCCGCCTGGTCAACGCGGATGACGCCTTCGACATCGTTCAAAGAGGCAGCAATCAGGAACGGCACGTCGGTGGCAGGCGAAGCCACAGCCCCACCGAACGACACCAGACCGCCCAGTACGGAGTCGGCTGAGATCGCATCGTTGCCGTAATCATTGTCGCTCTTGGACGCAAAGCCGGCGTAGGCCGGGCCTGGCGTGATGTCGCCGCCCATCGAGCCGTCGCCGAGCACCGGGCTGTCAAAGAACGCACCGCCCGAAGCCGACGAAAACACGAAGGGTCCCACCACACCCTGGACGTCGTCCGTGGTGTGCGTGAGGCTCCAGCTCAGGCTGGTTCCAAACGGTCCACCAGGGGTGAACTCGTAGTGGAACGGCCCGTTCCAGAACGCGTGATCGACGCCGGGAGCCGCTACGACCGTCGTGACGCACAACGTGTCCACATCGCCCAGATCATTGGCCGCCGCATAGCAGAAGTCCCACGTGCCAGCTTCGCCGGCCGCCGGAACCCACGAAGTGATGATCTCCGTGGCATTGGGCGTGTCCACCAGCCCTACGCCCACCACATCAGGGGCGTTGGCAGGGGCGGTAACCACACCGTTCTTCTTGATCAGCGCCAAGTCGAACGATACGAAGTTACCGTCGAAGATGTCGACTTGCATGTGATGAGCCACGGAACCGCCCTCAAACGTCGAGGCGGGGCAATTCACGATGGTGTTGATCGTCACAGGGTCGTCGCCAATGGTGAGAGGGATCACGAGGCATGGCACATCGATCCGGCCCGGGTCGTCGTTGGTGTCAACGAAGACCACGCTGGACGGGTCGCAATCCACACCACAGATCGTGAGTGTAGCCGCATCGCCGGCCAGACCTACCACCGTAATGTTGAAGTCTACGGCGTTGGTGGGTCCGCTAATGGCCTTATCATCGGCTCCATTCCGTCCGGCCAGATACACGGTGCCGGAGGCACCCGCCGCGGAGATTCTCGTTTGATCGAGAACCCCAGCGCCAGTGACATCCGTAACCGAGTTCATGGTGGCGGAAGTGGCTGTTCCCGCGCTCAGTGCCCAGCTGAATCCGACGCCGCGAAGAGCGAGGTCGTTTTCCACTGTCACTGTAACCGTTGCCGGTAGCCCCGAGAAGCGGGGACCGTCCGCTCCACCGACCGCATTGGCCCCGAAGGCCGGCGCGGCGAGGACGCAGAGCGCGAGCATTACAAACAATGCTCTAATTGTATGGTTCATTGGTTTTGCTCCTAACAGGTTTCAACACACTTTCCATTCGGGATTGTTTTTATGGAACTCGGGTTCACCCGGTTGAGCTGAGCCGTCGTTCCAACCCCCCTCCAAGAGGTTATGTACTTTTGCTTCCGCAGTAAGTGGGCCACCACCTCCTTCGATTGAGTGAATGCGGTTGAGGTTCATAATCATCTTAAGGACAATTCATTTATTGCGACTTCGTGGAACGCACCGGTTCGAACCGCATACGACACCGCCCCTTGGCGGGGAATGGTCCCTTGCGTGGAATGGCGTAGAGGATACGCCGAACGCTGTGTCATTCGTAGTACGGTCAAACGTGACTTCACCCTGTTGGTCAGGGCGCTTCCCCAGGGCGGTTCGATGCCCCGGTGCGATTACTCAGTTGTTTTAACTAGCGTTTAGTCGGCTGTGCTTGAGAGGTAAGAACCTGATTCATCCACTCTGCCAGGAGTGTACAGCCCCCGGCGCGCTATCGAGTGTGTGACTCAGGTGAGATGAAAAGCTGTCGCTTTGCTCCTGACTTTCTCCCGTTCTGAGGTTAGAACGCTCTATGCTCTTAAGTACACCGAGTTCAGAGTAAAAGGCTTGGAACTTTAGTCCGGGTTTTCCCGGTGGGACGGTTCCAATATAGATCACCCCTCAGTCTTGTCAATACGAAAAGACGCATTTTCTGCGCCGATCCCGCGATTCCACACCCGGACGTGGACCGGGCTTCCAGTTGCTACTTGAGATAGAGGAGCCGGGTGGAGAGAGTCCGGCCCAGGCCTCTCAATCTAATGAAGTAGAGACCGCTTCCCTGACCTGGCGCGGGGGTCCATCTGTAGGTCCCACCTGTCACGTGCCGTCTGTCCACCAGCCTTCCGAGCACGTCGAGGATCTCGATTTCGGTGCCGCCCGCCATTCCCTGCCACTGCATTAACACACTTGCATTAAATGGGTTAGGGCGAGCTAAGAGGACCGGCGACGGTGCCTCGTAGCCCGGCTCGCCAAGGCCTGAAATCACATCTGCGGTGAACACGATCGGAAGGGCGTAGGGGCTGTTGGAGGCTTCGGGCGCCTCTATCCAGACTGTGTCCTGGTACACCCCGAGCGGGATCGAGTCGTAGGCGGCGCGAAGCGTTATTGTCCAGGGGGTCAACCCGGAGGTTTCGCTTACGTAAAGCCAAGGGGGATAATCGATTAGTCTGACAGCCAGGGTGGTGTCGTAACTGGCCGTAATCAGCACGGCAACGGAGTCGGAGGTGGCGTTGCCGGCAGTGGACCGCCAGGCCACCAGCGACGGGATGACCACCAGATAAGGAGGCGCCGGGGGGACCTTGCCGTCGTCGGCGGAGACTGGCACGGCCAGGGGGGAGTTCACTGCCAGGGTGTCCACGATCCACAGCGTGTCCTCTATAACAGACGCCGCCAGGCTGCCCGGATGTCCCACCCAGACGGAATCGCCGGCTCGTCTCACCCACCAGGGTGAGGGCAGAGACTGGTGCCACCAATCCAGGGCGCCGGGCTTCCGATTGGAAATGACAACGAAGTCTGAATCGCCTGAGCCGTTCGAGATGTCGAGCGCGACTGTGGGAGGCGTGGCCAGAAGCTCAGGCCGAACCACGCGCACCGTGACCAGCACGGGTTCCCTGGCAGACGTGTCGTCCAGGTCTATGGCGTACACGGCAACCGTTGTGTCTCGCGAAACGCCCGAGCCCTGCATGCTGAATTCGAATTCGGCCGGGGTCGTGGCCGCCGGAGGTGTGATGGACAGCCAGCTCGGAGCGCCCGCAAACGCGATGCGCCGTTGCACGAAACCCACCGCCTGCACGCGCACCGTGTCGGCCAACGTGGTGTCCAGCGCACGAATGGGCCGCTCGAAGATCAGCTCCGAGGGATACGGCAGGAAGGTGGGAAAACGATAGTCCTCGCGGGCGAGCCAGGCGTCGAAGTTGCCGCTGCGGCGATCGGTCCATGTGTACAGGATGCCGCCGGCTCCCAGCGCAACTCTCGGCCGCGTGCGTTCGCCGCCGGCGGTGTCGGGACCTACGGGTCCGGTGGCAAACGCAGTGTCGGCATCCTGCGGATACTTGCGCTGTCGCAGTGAACTTGACGCCCCCTCCTTCTGTTCCCACACCAGCACGCGGTTCCCTGCGGCATCCGAGGCGAAGCGCGGCCTTACCTGGTCATCTCCGCCGTCCACCTGAAAGTCGGTGCCAAACGGGGCCGCCGCAGAGGTGAACGACTGGCCATACAACCGGGCCCCGGCCGGGTACACGCCGCCGCGATAGTCTTCCCACACCACGGTGAAGCCGTCGTCGGGACCCGCACCCACTGTGGGAAAACGCTGGCGGGAGCCGGCGGGAGCTGTCGACACCGCGACGTTTTCTCCCAGCAGCACCCCACCCACGGCACTCACCAGCTGCAGGTAGATGTCCTCGTCGCCTTCGCGATCGTCGTACCACACCACCGCAAACCGGCCGTCGGCGAGTGCAGCCACCTGCGGTGCGTGCTGCGGAGCCGCATTCGTTTCGTCATTGAGCAACGCATTCTGCCCCAGTGCGTGCGCGTTGAAGTCGAATCGCTGCGCATAGATGTCCCATTCACCACGGCGCATGTCCGACCAGACCACGATCACCTCGCTGCCGTTGGCGATGATCTCGGGCTCCTTCTGCGTCACGAGCGAGCCGTCATCGTTGACGAGCACGTTGGTGCCCACCCTGCTCCCATCGGGACGCACGCGCTGCAGATAGATGTCGCCGTTTTGCGGATAGCCGGAGGCGCGGAAGTCCTGCCACACTACCCAGAACACGCCCGTGGGATCGGCGGCCACGGCCGGCGCGAATTGCTCCGGGGAAAGCGAGTCATTCACTCGCACGTTCGTGCCGAGAAACGTTCCGTCGCGCGACAATCGTTGCATGTAGATGTCGTTGCCGCCCGTGCGCGCATCCTCCCACACGGCGAGCGTCCGGCCGTCGGGGGCTGAAGCACTCGCGGCGTAGCCCTGGTAGGCTCCGGACACATCGGAATTCAGCCGCCACTCACCGTCGGCCAGGGCCGTGGCGGACCCGATGCAGAACAGGAGAATCTGCCGCACGACACAACGACCGTGCAAGACGACGGCCGCCCGATGCATCGGCCGCACACTCTGTTCTGAACAGATCCTACGCACGATTCTCATCCTGGCATGCCCTGTGAGCCGGCAGATTCGGCCCGATCCGGGGGCCACTCATTGCCTCGGACTGACCAATCCATCGAGCGCGACAGCGGCGCCGGTTTCGTGAGCTGACAGGGCGGAGATCAATTCCTCCCTCCGCACATCGCTCGTGAGTTGCCAGTCGGACGCTCGCTCGGACAGCTCCCGAAACGCCACGGCGGCCTTTTCCAGGTGGTAGATCGCCAGCTTCACAGGCTCGCGCTCGGTCGGCGGCCACAATTCCAGTTCCTCCTGGAGATAACGCGCCGCGGCTTTGCGAATGGCAGAGAGGCGCAAGAGCTCCGTGGGATGGCCGGGCGAGGAGGGCAGAAACTCGTACACCGCCAGGCCGGTGGAAATCCGCCCCGGACGCGGACGCGCAGCGAGCACGCAATGGCGAATGCCGTCCTGTACCGCCTTGCGTCCGCGCGGCGCGCGCGCCGTTTCGGGCCTGGGCCAGATCGTATTGGCCCCGGGCTCGTCGCACCAGAACCACCAGTGACGTTTCAGATCCGCCGCGTCCCACAAGGCCGAGTCCGCGCCCGTGGGACCGCCGATCGCCACAAAAAACCAGGGTTCTCCCAGCGAACTGTCGGCGCCGTAGACGTACACGGGCCTGGACGTGAGAAGCAGAGCCCCGCGCGCATTGTGCAAGGTCGCAAGAATCTCTCTCTGCGCGGACGACACATTGTGAGGCTGGACCGGCACATAGTCGCTGTCGGCCACCAGAATCAGGTTCGCGGGCCAGAGCAGTTTGAGGGACGTGGGGAGATGGAAGCCTGAGTCGACACTGTAACCGATGGACAACGCCGCGCCACTCGCTACAGCGGCGTAACCGTACGCACGCACCGGATTCGCATCCACCCAGGAACTGATTCGAGCCAACAGCGGATCCAGCGTGTCTGCCGGGACGTCTGACGTCTGTGCCTCGACCTTGCCTGCACTGGATATGAGAATCCATGCCAGGGCCGGCCCAAGGCGCCACCTGCCGCGCCACATCAAGTGCGCTTCCCCCCTCCAGGGCAGCGGTTCGGGCGGATCGCGCCGGGGCGATCTTCCCGTCCTTGTTCGGGTGGCCCCCGGTGCAGATTCGCACCACGGGTCGCCCGGTGTGGCAACCTAGAGCCGTGCAGTCGGTTCGGCAATGGGTTTTTGGGTGGTACGGCGGCGGCCACACGGGTATCTTGCGCCCTCGCCCTCGTCGGCAAGCCGCATGAACGCAATCCAGCCTCTGCCGAACCCGGAGCTTCCAGGGTGGTGACTACCGCCGACGACGAACTCATTCGCAGGGCACTCGAAGGCGACCAGAAGGCCTACGCTGCCCTGGTGGAGCGGTACCGCGGCGCCCTCTATCACATCGTCATCAAGATGGTGCGGCGTCCCGAGGAAGCGGAAGACCTGGTACAGGAGGCTTTCATCAAGGCCTTCGGCGCGCTCGCCAGCTACCGGTTCGAGTACCGGTTTTCCACGTGGCTCTACAAGATCGCCGCCAACTGCGCCATCGACTTTCTGCGCAAACGCAGGATCGACGCCATGAGTCTCGATCGTCCCGTCTCCACGCCCGACGGCGAAATCCAGGTGGAACTGGCCGATTGGACCTACAATCCCGAGGAGACGCTGTACAAGAATCGTCAGAGCGTGTCCATCGCGGCCGCGATCGAATCACTTCCTGAGAAGTACCGCGAAGTCATCGTGATGCGTCACAGCCAGGACATGCCCTATTACGAGATTGCCCGCCAGCTGGGGGTTCCTGTGGGCACCGTAAAGGCGCGCATTTTCCGGGCGCGAGAGCTGCTCAAGAAGCAGCTGAGGGGGATCCGTTGACCTCCCGAACGTTGCGCGAGGCCGCAACTCCCGGCCCCGTTCTACGTTACACAAGGCAGGGAAACGCATGAAACGCATTGCTGTACTGCTCGTGGTCGCCCTGGTCTCCCTGGCTCATTCGCCACTCCGGGGCCAGGCCCCGCCGGTGCCACCGGAGCCGCCGGGCACGCCGGTGCCGTCGGTGGCGCCACAGGCGGATCCAAATGTCCGCCGGCATCGCATGGATCGATCCACTCGCAAGATCGACACCGATGCACAGGTCACGGCGGCACTGAAAAAACACATCGAGTCCCTGCGCAAGACCATCGCCGAGCTCGAAGCACAAGTCGATCGCACCGACGACCCCGAAGTGCGCGCGCAGATCGAAGCACTCCAGCAGCAACTCGAAGCGCTCGACACGCTCGAGTTGCCGAACCTCCCCGACGTGGTTCTTCTCGATCCCGACCATCCCGGCGAAGTGCTGTGGAACCAGGACCGCAGTGGGGTCGTGATCGTGGATCCGGACGACCGGGCACCCATCAAGTCCCGCGGCGAGAAAGTCACGTACTTCCACCACCTCTACATCAATCACGACGACTGGATCGACGGGCCCGCTGTGGCGATTCTCGGCAACGTCTACGTGGAGGGTCACGTGGATGAGGACGTGATCTCCGTGGGCGGCAACGTCTATGTCGAAGGCACCGTGAGCGGAAATGTGGTGGCTCCCTTCGGCGACGTGTACGTGGGCCAAAACGCAGAGATCGAAGGGGACGTGGTGGGTGTATCGGTCACCACGGAAGATGAGGCGTCGATCGGCGGCACGATCGAAGAGATTCCGCTGTTCCGTCTTCCCTGGGTGAACGAGGGGCCGCAGGCCCTGCTCATGCTGGCCGCCACGGCGGCTTTGGCGAAGATCGTGTTCTCGCTGTTGTTCGGCTGGCTGACTCTGGCCCTGGCGCCGAATCACGTGTCCCGCGTGGCCGAGCGCTTGCGTGTGAAATCCGCGGCGTCATTTTTCGGCGGAGTGCTTGTGCAGATACTCACGCTCCCCATCTTCGTACTTCTACTGGTCACCGTCGTGGGCATCCCCCTGGCCGTTTTGGCGTTGCCGTTCGTGATCGTGGTGGGCTGCCTTCTGGGATTCGTGGCGTGTTCGCGCATCGTGGGGGAGAGCCTGCTGGGCAAGGAGGCGGGGCGCCCCGCCGTGGTGCAGTTTGGCGTGGGAGCGCTCACACTCTGCGCCCCGCTGGGCCTGGCATCGCTACTGGCGCTCACCGGCTCCGAACTGGGGGACGGTCTCTTCCTGTTCGTCAACCTGCTTTACTTCGTGGGCCTGTGTCTCCTGTACATCGTGTACACGGCCGGGCTGGGCGCAGCGATCTTCTCGCGTCTGGGCACGCGCTCGCTGAACCAGCAGAAGACGGCGAATCACACGGCGGGTCCCCTGGGAATGCAGCCGGCCCGCACGCCCCTGCCGCAGGCTCCCCCGGCCGCCGACATGTCCTCCACCTGAAGCGCACAAAGGAGTTCATCATGACGAGATGGATCACGGTATTCATGCTGATCGTGGGAACGTGCGCGCTGGCCTTCGCAGGTCGTCTGCGCACCACATCCCAATCGGTTCCGCTCGACGACGCGACGTCGGTAGAGGTGCGGGTGGAGTTCGGCGCCGGGCAATTCGATCTGGCCAGCTCCTCGAGCGGGCAGCTCATGGAAGGCACGTTCGAGACGGACACAGACGACCTCGAGGCGCTGGTGAACTACCGCCGTCGCGGTGCAAGCGGCGTGCTCGATATTACGACCGACGTGCACGAAGGCAACTTATCGGGCCAGTTCAAGAACCACTGGACCATCGGCCTGGCCCGTGGCGTGCCTCTCGATCTCGAATTCGATCTGGGCGCTGTGGAAGCCGATCTCGATCTCTCCGGGCTGTCGATCACCGACCTGCAGGTGGACGTGGGTGCGGCCGATTGCCTGATCCTCTGGGACGAACCCAATCCGGACGTGCTGGTGGATCTCGAGGTGCAGTCGGGAGCGTCCTCGCTGCGCATGGAAGGGCTTGGGAACGCGCACTTCGAACGCCTTCGCTTTGAAGGCGGACTGGGCGACTTCGAACTCGACTTCTCAGGCGAGTGGACGCACTCCGCCGAAGCCACGTTCGAAGTGGGCCTGGGAGAACTTACCCTGTGGGTGCCTGAGAACATCGGCGTGCGCATCGAAACCGACAAGGCACTCGCGTCCGTGAACGTCGACCGCAACTTCGACCGGCACGGCGATGTGTACGAATCGGAGAATTATCACCAGGCCGAAATCACGCTCGACTGCACGGTCGAGCTGGGCATGGGATCCCTGGTGGTCAAGACCCTGGGCCAGACGCCGTAAGCGTCCGACGCCACCCTCAACACACCACCCGCTCTAGCGGGTGCTCTTCGCCTTCGCAGCGCCCGACCCCTGCCAGCCGCGGTCGGCCGATCCGGTGATGCCCTTGATGCGCAGGTCGAAGTCGTCGGGGTTGGTGGTGTTCTCCATGGCCACCTCATAGCTGATCACGCCTTCGCGATACAGCTTCATGATGGACTGGTCGAACGTCTGCATGCCGTACTGAATGCCGCCCGTCTCCACCAGATCCATCATCCCGCCCTGCTTGGCCGGGTCGATGATGCACTCGCGCACGGCGGCGGTGTTGATGAGCACTTCCACCGCGGGCACGCGGCCGGGGCCGTCGCTGCGCGGCAGAAGCCTTTGCGACACGATCGACTGCAGCGTGCCGGCCAGCACCAGGCGTACCTGTTGATGCTGGTGCGGCGGGAAAAACGAAATGATGCGCGAGATCGTTTCGACGGCGTTCATCGTGTGGAGCGTGGTGAGCACATAGTGCCCGGTGTCCGCCGCCGTGAGCGCGATCGACATGGTTTCCAGATCGCGGATCTCCCCGATGAGAATCGTGTCGGGGTCCTGGCGGAACGCATGGCGCAGGGCCGACGAAAAGGACTCCGTGTCCCCGCCCACTTCGCGCTGTGTGATAATGGAACGCTGATCGCGATAGATGTATTCGATCGGGTCCTCGACCGTGAGGATGTTGTCGGAACGGGTGGCGTTGATGTGTTCGATGATCGCGGCCAGAGAGGTGGACTTGCCTGAGCCCGTGGTGCCTGTGATCACACACAGGCCGCGCCGCAGATCGGCGAGCTTGCGAATCACTTCGGGCAGATGCAATTCTTCGAAGCCCGGGACGATGGTGTTCACCGCACGCATGGCCATGGCCACGGTGCCGCGCTGCTTGTAAATGTTGATACGGAACCGCCCCATCTTCGCCACGGACAGAGCCAGATCCAGTTCCTGACGGCGCACGAACCGCTCTTTCTGCTTCTCCGTGAGGATCTGATTGAGAATGGTATCCATCTCCTCCGGCGTCATGACCGGCCCCTCGATCGGAGCCAAACTGCCATCCACGCGCAGGTGCGGCCGGATTCCGACACGCAGGTGAAGGTCGGAGGCCTTGCGGGCCAGCATCTCGGTGAGCATCTGCTTCAGCGTCATGGAGTTCGCCCTTTCAGCGAGGGGGCGCTTCGGGCACCCGCTCTATTGGGGTCTATCGGCACCGGCAGCCGGGCCATTGAGGAGGGCAGGCTGTGCAGGGCCGCACCTAAGTAGTGCGGCAGGGCACCCGGGGGCCCATGAAGAGTGCTTATGAAACGCCCCTGACCTGCCGAACTCTCCTACAGAGGCCACAATGTTTTCCGAACTCTCAGTGATCTGGATCAGCATCTCGGTGATCGTGCTCTGCTGGGCCGTCGTGCGGATCAATCAGAAAATCGACGAGGCCGTGTCCAACTACAAACACGGCAACAACTTGGAGTCTGTGCAGGAGGCCCCCGAAAAGGCCCCCGGCAGGCCCCATGGCGCTCCCTACTCCACCGAGTTATAAGGAAAGGGGCCAGAGGCCCCCTGAATCAAGCCCCCGGTTCCGCCGGGCGGCTTTCCGGCACACCAGTTGCGTAAACCTCAGGGCGACAGTTAACTGGGTGTGGACCGGAACTCCGGACTCGCCCGGGTGTATCAAGAACTGAAGAGGCCGAAGAGGGTCCCAACTATGGCTAACAAGAAAGAACGTGATCACCAGCTGATGGCGCGGGTCGCCCAAAACGACCTGGACGCTTTCAATGAATTGGTGAACCTCTATAAGGGGAAGCTGTTCACCATGCTTGTGCGCATGGTGCATTCAGAGTCCGAAGCCGAGGACCTGTTGCAGGAGACGTTCGTGAGAGTGTGGGAGCATCGTCGCAACTTCGACGATCGCTACTGCTTCTCCACCTGGGTGTATACCATCGCCATGAACCTGGGCAAAAACGAGCTGCGCAAACGCCGCAAGGTGAGATTCCTCTCGCTGTTCGACAAAGAGAACAACCCGATCGAGGTGGAAGACAAGCAGGCCGAACACTCAGGTGGCCTCTCCGTACTCATCGATCGGGCGGTGCAAAAACTCCCGGCGCGGTATCGCGAGGCGTTCGAACTTCGCGACCTGCAGGAACTTTCCTACGACGAAATCGGGGATGTGCTGGGCGTGCCTGTGGGCACGGTGAAGTCGCGTGTGAACCGCGCGCGCAACCTATTGAAAGATGAACTCAAACCTAAAGTTGAACGCTACTATGGACTGTCGAAAAGCCCGCTACTGCCTAGTAGTATCCTTTGACGAGACGCTTTCGGACGACCTCCGCCGCGACCTCTCAGGACACCTGAAAGACTGCAGCGCCTGTCGCCACGAATCGTTCTACTACCGCGAGTTGTTCTCGGCCAAGAGTCAGGTCTCCATGCGGCAGCCGACCGGCGATTTCAACGAACGCCTGGTGGCTGAAATCCGCCTGCGCGAAGCGCGCTCGGCCTGGCCCGTGGCCGTCCCTGCGCGCCGGTCCTTCCGCTGGCCCCTGGTGTACGTGCCGGCACTGTTTGGCGCGGCGGCCGTCGCGAGCTTTCTCATGTTTCTTCCCGAGTCACCGGCCCCCGTGCCGGTGGCGGCGGCACCCACTGTTTCCACGGCGCCGCCCGTCGTGTCGGTGGCCGAGCGTCCCCGGTATGTTCCGGTGCTGCGTGCCCGCCGTACTCCCGCGTCCACTGTGATCTTCGAATGGCCCCCCGCCCTCGGGACCTCCGGCAACACCGGGGATCCGTTCCGAACGGTGGTTGCCCCGGGCGAATCGAACTTTCGCAATGTGCGTCCGCGGTCTCTGGAGCAGTATGTGCTTCCCGTGGTCACACGAACTGTCGAACGCGATCGGATCTATTGATCCCTGCCACGCGCGACCGCGGGCTTCTGCCGTGGGGCGTGTGGTGCGGGCGGCGGCATTCAGCGCGGTGATCTTCACCTCCGGCTCCGCACATGCGGCCGGATTGCTCGCCCAGCTCGAAACCGAAATCCAGAAACTCGCGGCCGATCTCTCCGCGTCTGTCGTCACCGTGCGGGCCATCCGCCTGGGCGCTGCGGGCTCGGAGCTGCGAGAAGTGTACGTGGGGTCGGGAGTGGTGTTCGACTCCGGCTGGGTGGTCACCACCACCTCCGTGGTGGCGCAGAGAGCCGCCTACTCCATCGAAGCTCCGGGCCAGGTTCCGGTGCCGGCCGAACTCGTGGAATACAACAGCGACGCCCAGATGGCTGTGTTTCGTGCACCCGGGCTTCTGGCGCCTCCGGCTAAGATCGACACCGACAGCCGCCTGGTGCCGGGGCAGATGCTTCTGGTCATGGGCAATGCCTACGGACTCTCCGGCGCGGTTTCCTTCGGCGTGGCCGCAGGATTGCGCGACGATGGAATGTGGCAGGTGGGTGTCACCGTGGCGCCTGGCGCCTCGGGGAGCCCCGTGGTGAATACCTCCGGTGAAGTGGTGGGACTCATCGTGGCGGCACTCTCCGAACGACCCGCTCCGGAATTCGCCCAGTTCGCAGGCCACACCGCCGTCATGATGCCGGCGTCGCCCGCCATGCGCCTCGCGCGTCAGATCGTGGAAGAGGGTCACGTTGGACGCGCGTTTCTGGGGATCCGGCCGGAGCCGGTCGAGCCCACGCTGGCCCGCGCACTGGGGATCTCACACGGACTCCTGGTGGGCGCTGTGAGCTTCGGTTCGCCGGCCTATACGGCAGGTCTGCTCTCGGGCGACGTGCTCGTGGAGGTGGCAGGACGCCCGGTGCCGGATGAAGAGGCGCTGCGCATGACTCTCGCCGACCACTGCCCCGGCGAGGAGGTGGGTCTCACCGTGATCCGCAGCCGCCGGGTTCATCAGCTGTCTGCCGTGCTGGGGCAGCTTCCGCAGGTGCTTCCCACGCGTCCGGCGGTACCGGCTTCCCTCGAGGCCGACGCGTTCCCCACGGCTGCCAGCGCGTCGCAACCCACCGTCGACGCCGAAATCCGCCGGCTCGAAGAACAGATCAGCGCGCTCAAGACCAAGGGCAAACGTCCCTGACGTCGCACCGCCGGCCTTGACGCTTCTGCCGCCACAGCGCTATGTTGGGCGGTGAGTCTCGGGATGGCGGGCGTTCAAATTGATTCCCAGATCGTGATCGCCGCCGGCGCGCTTCTATCGCCGGCCGATCGGACATTGGAGCCCGGGGCCGCCCCATGATCGTACGCTGGTCCCTGCGCATTCTTCTCGCCCTGTTTCTGGCCCTCGTGGTCACCACCGGGTTTGCGTACTGGATCGCCACGCGCACCAGTCTGGTTGAAGAGCAGGTGAACGCCTGGCTCGACAGCTTTCTCTCATCGCAGTGGCCGGTGGTCGTGAGCGTGGGCGACATCGGCGGCGAGCCGTGGCGTCAGCTGCGGCTCACCGACGTCCGAGTCGACGAGATCCGGGGCGATTCGCTCTATCCCCTTCTGGTGATCGACACGATCGAAGTGGAGTATCTGTGGCGTAATCTCCTGGGACAGCAATGGCACCTGAAGCGGGCCACACTGGCCGGTGTGCGCGGCCGATACGAACCCCCTGCCGAGGGACGCCCGTTCTGGTGGAGCGAACCCGACACGACAAAGCCCGCCACGCTGCGCCTTCCCCAGGTGAAAATCGAGCGCCTCGATCTGAGGCGTGTGTCCGCCGAATGGCTTTCGAAAGACAC
>DAIOGN010000033.1:285-12461 GCA_036745245.1 Candidatus Zixiibacteriota bacterium | reverse complement strand
GAACATCGGCTCCGAGCGCATCACCGTGGAGGCGCACGGACAGAACATTACACTCGAGACCGATCAGTTACTCACGGTGGACACGCTCGACCTCCGCCTGGTGGGGTTCGGCCGCGAGTGGTTCGCGGATCATCTACTCCTGGTGTTCGACTCCACTCGCATTGAGGGCACGGCCCATGTCGACACCGACTCGGCCCTGTGGGCGCGAGCTACGCTCACACTCGACCCCGTGCGTTGGAACGACCTGTCGCGCTGGATCCGGGCGGATCTGCCGGGCCGCGGGCGGCTGGCGTTCGAACTTCAGTATGAATCGGGCATTCTGCAGGGTCGCGGGACGGTTCACGGCGAGATCCTCTCGCGGCGCCTCGACGCCATGGGTGTGTCCTTTCATCTGGATCAAAAGGTGGTTCACTTCGACACCCTGTTCGGCCGGGCCCTCGGGGCGGCCGTGGAGGGGAAAGGGCGGCTCGATGCCGGGACACGACCCATCTCGTACGGCCTGATGGCCCGCCTCGGCGAATTCGACCTGAGAAACCTGGTGCCCGGAGCCCTCTCCTCAGACCTGAGCGGTTACTTCGACGTTGCAGGTCGTGGAACGTCGGCTGCGAATCTGCGCGTGGACGTGGTGGCCGAATCCGCCTCGGGAATGCTCTCAGGCATCGAATTCAGCGACGCCACGGGTGCATTGACCGTGACCACCGACAGCCTGTACCTGCACCCCGGGTTTGTCGCGCGCTATCTCGACCTCGACTTGAACTTCGGCGGCGCGATGAAGTTTGTCGACCGCATCGCCGTCTCAGGGGACGTGCGCACCCACGACCTGGAGCGACTCGTGGGGGATCTGGGCTTCCCCGGAGCGCACGCCCAGGGGCAGGGGCGTTTCGTGCTCACAGATCAAACCAAAGATCCCACCCTCACGTTCGACCTGCGCGTGGATTCTCTTCGCTACAAGATTCTGGAGGCGCCCCAGGGGCGTGTGTTCGCCCGGCTGGCTCAGGCATTTCGTGCTCCTACCGGCAGGGTGAGCGGCCGTCTCGCGCCGCTTTCCGTGGGCGGCCTCAAGCTCGACAGCACTCAGATCGCCATCGACTGGTCGCCTGAGATCTTGCGATTCGACACCATTGCGATCCACCGTCAGGCCGACTCGCTGTTTGCCACGGCCCGCTTCGACCCTGTCTCGCGCAACCTGACCATCGATCGTCTTCACGCCAGCGCTCTGGGGAAGCCCGTGCATCTCCCCTGGCCCGCCGAGTTCACCGTGGGTGTGGATACACTCTTCGTGCACAATCTTTCGTTCTCGCAGGACTCGGGGTCGGTCACGGCGAACGGCTGGCTCATATACGGCGGACGATTGAATCTCACCCTGGCCGCCGCAGACGCCCGCCTGGGGCCGTGGCTCAATCTTTTCTATCCCGGGTCCACCCTCGACGGAAAACTCTTCGCAGAGCTGCGGGTGGAAGGCACATCCGACCAGCCGCTGCTCGACTTCCGATTGCGCATGCAGGAGACGGAGTACAAGCACTTTGCTCTGGGCGACCTTTTGGCGGAAGGTCAGCTCTCACCTCAGGCGCTGCGCTTCGACAGTGTCGTGTTGCTCTCAGGCGACGGCACCTACAGGGCCTCCGGAGAGCTGCCCCTCCAGGCAGGCGACGGGGCCTGGAAGCCCGATCGCACAGGCCCCTTGTCAGCAACACTATCCGCCGAAGGGCGGGGACTGCGCCTCATCGGCATGGTGCTACCCGAAGTGGAGTCGCTGCGCGGCACGGTGAAGGGGCGCCTCACGGTGGAAGGCACGCTGGACGATCCGCAGTTCGAGGGCCACGTTCTCCTCACCGACGGCGACCTGAAAGTCTGGTCGTTGCGTGAGCACTTCAGCCCTTCACGCTTCGAGCTGAATCTGGAAGACAGCGTGGCCACGCTCACCGATGTGCGCATGAGGGTGCAGGACGAATCCCGTGACATCGTGGTGGGCGGGCGCCTGATCTTCCACGGACTCACCGAGGTGGAGTACGATCTTACGGCCCGCGGAACCGACATTCCCCTGTCGTATGAGTACGCCGACTTTACCGGACGGTTCGACGTGAACGTGTGGGTGCGCGGCACCTCCATCCCCCTGGTGGGAGGGCGACTGGGCGTGCGCGAGGCCTACTATGGCGACCCGCTGGAGGCCACCGACTCGCTCGCTCTCGTGGCTGAACAGGTGGCTCCCGACACCCTGTCGTGGAACGTCAATCTGGACGTGAGCATGCCCAACGGGGCCTGGGTAAAAAACGACGACGTGAATGTCGAGCTGTCGGGCGACCTGCGCGTGATCCGGGAGCGCGGGCAGTGGAACTACCTGGGCCGGCTGGAGCCGCTGCGGGGATCATACTACCTGTTCGGGCGGAAGTTTCGCAACCTTCGCGGCTCAATCATCTTCGACGACGTGCATGATGTGGACCCCGTGCTCGATCTGGAGGCCGATGTCAATCTGCCCTTCGGCGACTCGTCGGAGGCGGGGGGCGGCGGCATCACCTACCACGAGGTCACCGTGAAGGTGCAGGGCCGACTGTCCGAACCACAGATCATTCCTCCGTCGTCCATGGGCCAAACCGAGTTTCTTCGCGCACTGTATCCGCTGGACAATCCCGAGTCGGGGGCCGGCGACTTCATTACCGGAGAACTCGAGCGATTTGGAACTCGCACCCTCGGGGTGGAGACGTTCGAGGTGCGGCCCGCGGAAACGGGGCGATACGACTGGAGCGACGCACGGCTGCGGATCGGCACCTACCTCCTCCCCGACATCTACGTGTACGGCGGGAGCAGCATTGATCCGGCCGAGGGCACAGAGTACGGATTCGAATATCGACTCAAAAACTGGCTCCGACTCCAGGGCCACCGCGGATTCGACAACATGTTTGAGTTCGACCTCAACTTGAAGTTGGAGGCCGACAAATAGGCCCCCATCGTTGTCTACTCGTTGTCCTTGCAGCGGTGGCCTGGAGTGGGATCGTCGGGCCGGAGGCGTGGGCGCAGTTGCGACCCGACTCGGTGCTGCAGGACCGCCGGCGTGTGCTGGCGAAGAAGCCCGTGATCCGGCAGGTGGACGTGAGCGGGAACACCATCGTCTCGGCCGACGACGTGCGTTCGCACCTGCATTCCAAGAAAAGCAGCTCGCTCGACTGGCTCCCGTTCGTCTCTGCGCGCAAGCTGCGCCGCGACTCCGACCGGCTCGACTCCGTATCGCTTCTCCACTGGCTGGCCACAGAGGGTCACCTCAATGCGCGCCTGCGCATAGACTATCAGTTTCGGGACACAACTCGGAGCACGGCGAGGGTGAACGTGTACGTGAACGAAGGGCCCCGCACGTATCTCCGGCTGGTGGAGATCCACGCCATCGACAGCCTGGCGGGAATCGATTTCGACCGTCACCGCCGCAGGCTGGTTCCCGGCGAGCCCTTCAATCCCTTTGTGCTCAGGCAGGTGCAGTACGATCTCAAAGAGTCGTACGCCAACCTGGGCCATCCGTACGCGGACATCGCCATCGATTCGCTGGCCACGTCCGACGGGACCCAGCTCGATCTGCTCCTGGAGTGCCGCGCGGGTCCCCTGGTGCACTTCGGAGAGGTGCGTCTCCCTGAACTGCGCTGGACGCGCCCCCATGCCGTGACGCGCGAATTGAAATTCAAGCCGGGCGACACCTACAGTCGCCGGCAGATCATGCTTTCGGAGGACCGGCTGTACACCTCCGGCCTCTTCGATTTCGTGGCCCTGGAAGCTGATCCGACCTCGCCCATCGATACCGTCCCGGCGTTTCAGATCCGCTGCCAGGAACGCAAACCTCTCTTCATCAATGCCGGGACCGGGCTGAAGCAGGACCTCAACTACAACCTGATCTGGGGCACGCAGCTGGAAGGCGGCGACCGTAACTTTCTCGGCACGGGGCGCCAGATCCGGGGCTCCGCGGAGGCGGATTTCGCTCTGGGGTACAATGACGCGCTGCTCCGGGAATTGAAATACCGCTTCGCCGCCGCGTACACCGAGCCCTGGCCACTGGGTCAACCACTGCCGCTCACTCTCGAGGTGGCGTACGAGCCCAACGTGGAAGACCCCATTCGCCAGTATGAGATCCGCCGCTGGGAGATCTCCAGCACGCTTGAGAAGCGATGGTCACGCAAGGCACGAGCCTGGCTCGGATTCAAGTACGAGAAGGTGGACATCTTCTCCGACGCCCTCACCATCGACGACAAGTTCCGCGCCGACAGCGGTCTCTCCACGACGCACTCTCTGTTGCTGGGATTGTTCCGGGATCACCGCGACGCACCGCTGGCGCCCACCCGCGGTTCGTTGTCCAACTCACTTTTGGAGTACGCGGGCGGTTTCCTGGGCGGTGACAACGACTTCATACGCGTGCAGGGTTCGTGGGCGCGGTACTATCGCAAGGCCAGTTCTTGGAACATCTTCGCCCACCGTCTGCTGGTGGGTTACCTGAAGGGCACAGGCAGCCCGGCGTCCGTGCCATCGCAGGAACTGTACTTTCTCGGCGGTGCCAATACGGTGCGCGGCTTTGCCGAAAACTCCATCGGGCCGCGGAATGAAAACGGCACGCCCGTGGGCGGTGAACTGGCCGTGGTGGGCAACATCGAGTGGCGAAGGCCTCTGTGGGGGCGATTCTGGATGAGCCTCTTCGCCGACGTGGGAAACCTGTGGGCCACCGCCGAGGACTTCAAGTGGGACGAATGGAACATGGGCGCGGGGCTGGGAGTGCAGTTCATTTCGCCCATCGGTCCGATCCGGCTCGACTACGGCCGCCGCGTGGTGCGCGTGGATGCGGAGCCCGGTGGGCAGATCCACGTGTCGATCGGCTATGCATTCTAGGCGGCCGCGGACTTGCGCCCGGAGCGCTTCGGAGCCGATATATCCAACAGGAACACTCGACACAGGAATGGCCAAATGCGTAAGCCCCTGGTAGGCATCACCACCCGACACGAGCCGTACGACTCCGCTCGCAAGCACCACAACGTCTATCCCTATGACTACCAGTTCTCGCCGTATGCGGAGCGGGTAGCGCGCGCCGGCGGCCTGCCTGTGTGGCTGCCCAACGTGGCTGAGGAGGTGTCGCCTGAGCTCTATCTCGAGCGCATCGACGTGCTGGTTTTGTCGGGCGGCGAGGACGTGGATCCGCGCCAGTACGGCGAGGACCACGAGACCGACACTCTGCACATCAGCGATGAGCGCGACAAGTTCGAGTTGCCGCTGGTGCGCGCCTTCTGGAACGAGAAGCGGCCGATTCTTGCTGTGTGCCGCGGACTCCAGACGTTGAATGTGGCATTGGGCGGCACGTTGTACCAGGACCTGGCACAGTTCCCACACGCTTCAGAACACCGTCGTGAAGGTCGCCAGTACGGCCGCACCCACGCCATTCGCGTGATCCCGGATTCACGGCTGGCTCGCGTGATCAACGGTGACGAGTTCACCGTGAACACCTCGCATCACCAGATGATCAAAGACATCGCCGATGGGTTGCGCGCGGTGGCCTGGTCTACGCCCGACGGCATCATCGAGGCCGTGGAGCCGGCCGACGAGCGACCCGTGCTGGCCGTGCAGTGGCACCCCGAGATGATGGACGACGAGGCCTCCGATCGGCTGTTCCAGCAGATCGTGGGAGCGGCGGGAAAGTAGCCCTCGAGTCGCACACGCGTTCGACTTCGGGTGCGGAGTGTCGCTCGGAGTTATCCGGCGTACATTGAGTCATTGATTCTGCCGGCCCCGATTCGGTAGCCCCCTTGCTGCCTTGCGGTGGATTCGCTAGCTTGATTTGTTGATCCCCCGTTTTGAGGAGGCTGTGTTACCTGCGTGAGGTGTCCCCCAATTCTGCGAAGCAGTGTGTGCCTGCTTCTCTTATGTTCCGGAACCGCCTTCGCACAGTGGGAGTCCATCAGACGGGATGGACGCCAGCGCGGCTCACTCTACGGCCCGGTCGGTGCGGAACGGCCCTGGCAGTGTGCTACCGGCTCCGATCATGGCGTCGGCACCATCCGGTTGCCTGTGCAGGGCTACGGAGTGCTGGGGTGGGCGGCCGGGGGGACCTGCTGGCCCGCCGGTGACAACCAGTACGGGGTTGAGTTCCCTATCTATTCGGGGTCTACCTACGGCATGAGCGAGATCTGGCTCGGCGGCGTGCGGGGCGATGACACCCTGGTGTCCACGGGCATCAACTGGACAAGCAGTGTGGGCTATCCGGAGTTCCGCCCGGCACTCCCCGACCCCCTGGGCTGCGTGACGGTCGAGACCACCCTGCCCGACCTGACGCGGGGCTGGTGCGGCACCCTGCAGCCATCGGACAGCGCGATCTCCTACGAAGACATCGTGGTCCGTTACAATGACACCACCCTGTACTACCAGAACTACACGGATCCGGTGGACGGGCGCAGGCACGCTCCGCTGGGCCTCGACATCACACAATCATCGTTCGCCTGGTCCACGGGGTTCACCGAAAACTTCGTGATCGTGGAGTTCGTGATTCGCAACGTGGGGACTCCCGGAGCGGTCCGCCGGGATACGATTCGAGACCTCTGGTTTGGAGTGTCCACCGAAGGTTGGTCGATCAACTCCAGGTCCGAGGACAACAGCTGGGACGACTTCGTGGGCCTGGTGCGTACGGCCCCTTCACCCCAGATGCCTGAGGTGACTTCCGACTTTTCCCTGGCCTGGGTGGCCGACAACGACGGCGATCCTTCCGGTTCCGGATTCGATGTTCGCTCCGCCACCAGTATCGTGGGGTGTGCCCTGCTGCATGTTTCCCAGGCCAACACGCAGATGGGGTTCAACTGGTGGACCCACTATTGGACGGACGAGGACCAATGGGGACCGGTAGGACTGCAGAGCGCCGTGCGGTTCCCGAACGCCGATCTGGGTTACCCCAGGGGTGACGTCGCCAAGTATCAGGTCATGTCGAATCTCGAGATCGATTATCCCCAATGGGAAGCGGCCATAGACCATTCGGCCTCTCACTGGCTGCCCCCGCCCGCCAATCAGGCGTTCGCCAAGGACATTGCGAATGGGTTCGGCATTGAATACCTGCTGTCCGTGGGTCCGATGAATCTGGCTCCCGACTCTCTTGTCACCGTGGCCCTGGCCGTGATCGGCGGAGAGCACTTCCATACCAGCCCGTCGAATCTCAGCACCCTGGATCCGATGAATCCGGACATCTACAAAAGCGGCCTCGACTACTCGGATCTGCTGCGCAATGCCCAGTGGGCGAAGTGGGTGTACGATACTCCCGGACGAGACACCGACGATGACGGCTATTCAGGCCGGTACGTGGTGAAAGGCTCTGACACGGTGTACTACGCGGGAGATGGCGTCAAGGATCTCGCGGTGGGCCTGCCCCCCAATCCGCCTCAGCCCAGGGTCGAGACGCGCGCCAAACGGATGACCATGCGCTGGAATGGTCGTTCCACGGAAACCCGCCTCGGCCTGTTTTCCAAGACGATGACCTTCGAAGGCTACCGAATCTACATGAGTCGTACAGGTCGCACCGATGACTGGGCCCTGTTGACCCAGCGTGATGTCTTCAACTACGCCCGTCACACCTGGCACAGCGGGCGACAGCGCTGGGAAGTGAACGACCGTCCATTCACCCTGGACTCCTTGAAGCACCTGTATGATGTGCTGTCCGATTCCAGCTACGGCTTTCCGTTTCATCCGGATAGTTTTTCGGTGCCCCTTCTGGAAAGAGCACTCCTGGAGGTAAGGATCGACTCGCTCCGGCCGGATCGTGTGGATTCGTTGTACCGCACCTTCTCTCCCTATGAGGCCAACCAGACGCCGGATGATCGGGCGCTTGCGGCGGCCCAGGCCGCCGGCCTGGACGTGTTGGGAGTGATCCGGAAGCTCTACCCCGATGCGATCCCTGGGGACACGATGTACCGGGAAGACGCGACGCCCTTTGAGCCCTACTATGAGTACGAGTATGTCATGGATGGGCTGTCGGTAGCTGAACCCGTGTTCTTCTCGCTTACGGCGTTCGACCATGGCGATGCCGAGATCGGCCTCTTGCCCCTGGAATCTTCGGTGAACACTGGGGCCACGGAACTCTGGCCCATCCATTCGGCCGCGGTGGTGAACGACGAACGACCGGCACCCGGCGTCTACCCCAACCCTTATCGACAGGCCGACGGCTACTACGAAAACGCCTGGGAAAACCGCCGCGGGCTGGAGCCCGACCGTGAGAGAGCCCGGCAGGTGACGTTTTACAATGTCCCCGAGACTTGCGTGGTGTCGATTTACACTCTGGACGGCGACCTGGTGAGGCGGTTGCAACATGCCGAAGCTCCGACAAACTCCGAAGCCACCGTGGTCCGCTGGGACCTCATCACCAGAAATACCCAGGCGGTGAAGACGGGTATTTACATCTGGTCTGTCGAAAGCCGGTTCGGGACCGACGTGGGGAAACTCGTCATCATCAAGTGATCTGTTCTCGGCCTCCGTCAGCGGCTGCGGACGAGATACGGCGTGGGGTAGTTCCCCGTAAAGCAGGCGTGGCAGAAGTTCTTCGGATCGTCGAATTGCTTCGCTACAGAGTCCAGGCCCGGCAACGACAGGTACGCGAGCGAATCGGCGCCGATCATCTTCTCGATCTCCTTCACGGAGTGACGCGAAGCCGCCAGCTCGTCTAACTCCGGCGTGTCGATTCCGTAGTAGCAGCAGCCCACGATGGGCGGCGAGGCAATGCGCACGTGGATCTGGAGGTCTTCGCGTTTCAGGCCGGCGCCGAGGGCGGCCTGCAGGAACATTTCGATGAGAATGCGCATGGTCGTGGAGCGCACCAGCGAATCATCCACAATCACGAAGCGGCGGTACTCCTCCAGTAGCGACAGCATCACGGTGAACTTCAGCCGCACCAGGTCCTCGCGATTGGACTGCCCGGCCATCTGGAAAGTGCGCGGGATGTAAGGGTTGCGGATGAACAGCTCGCGCATGGGCAGGCCCAGCTCGCTGGCGTAGCCCATGGCCGCGAAGCGGCCGGAATCGGGGATGGGCACCACCGCCACGTCTTTCAAAGGGTACTCGCGCGCCAGCTGGCGGCCGAGCTGGTCGCGGAACAGGCCCACGTCCTTTTTGTCCTCGTACACCCGGCTGTCGGGGCGGGCGAAGTAGATCGGCTCGAAGATGCACTTCTGGCGCGGGTGCCCCGCGTTCACCAGCCGACGCTCCTCCCGGCCGCCGTCGATGTCCACCCGGATTACCTCACCCGGCAGCACCTCGCGTTCGATTTCCGCGTCGCGTTCGTGGAAGGCGCAACTCTCTGACGCGAACACCGTGGCGTCGCGCCAGCGGCCGATGTACAGCGGACGAAAGCCCCAGGGATCGCGATACACATACAGTTCTCGCAGCGTCATGAGACAGCCCGAATAAGCGCCGGGCGTGGTCTCCATGAGCACGCGGATCCCTTCGATCAGGTCACCGCCGTGGTCACGCGCGCCGTGCAGGATCTTCTTGAGAATCACCTCACCGTCGTTGCCGGAGAGCATGACGGTGCCTTTGGCCTCAAGCTCTTCAATGTCTTGCTGAAGCATGGGCAGGTCGCCGTTGCAGGCATTGGCGTAGAAGCCGTCGAGCAGGGTCATCCAGTGCGGCTGCGCCGACATGGCGTCGGTGCCACCGGCCGTGGCATAGCGCGTCTGGCCGATGGCGATGAGGGGCTGGCGGCGCACAAACTCGTCGCGGCGCGTCTTGTCGAACACCTGGGACACCATCCCCTTGTCCTTGAAGTGCCCGAACTTGCGCCCATTCGAGTAGGTGGCGCCGAAGTTTTCCTGGCCGCGATGCTGCAGGTTGAAGCCCTGCAGGCCAAAGAACTTCGCGAGGCTCGGATCCCATTGGGGTGCACAGTACCCCAGAATGCCGCACATCGATTCTCTTCTCCCTGAAAGATGTTACGCTGCAGCGGACTCTTTAGACGTTGAGTCCGCGGCGTTTCTCTTTTTCCGCGCGCTCGCCGCGCAGCCGCAGGCGCTCTTGTTCCGCCCGGGCATCCCACGCCGCACGCGGCGTGCCCCAGTCGCCCAGATGCGAGACGGCGATGTCGGCCAGGGCCCCGATGTGTGCGGCGCGGTCGTTGAGCGCAGGAATGTAATGGAGCTGTTTGCCTCCGGCGGCTTTGAAGTAGCCGGAATACTCATCGCCGATCTCCTCCAGAGTCTCCAGACAGTCCGCCGCAAACCCCGGGCACACCACATCGACCGTCGACACGCCGGATTTTGCCCACTCCACCAGGAGCTGGTCAGCATACGGCTTCAGCCACTCGGCACGACCGAATCTCGATTGAAATCCGATGTGCCTGTCCTCTGGGGCCACGCCAAGGCGGTCCCACAAGAGGCGCGCGGTCGCCAGACATTGGCAATGATAGGGATCGCCCTGGAGCAGCGTGACTTTGGGCAGGCCATGGAATGAGATCAGCAGGCGATCGCTCTTCCCCACGCGCGACCAGTGTTCTCGAATGCTCTCCGAGAGCGCGTCCAGGTATCCGGGATGATCGTGATAGCCGCTGACGAATCGGAACGGACGCACCCAGCGCGTGCGCTTCAGGCTTGCGGCGACGGCGTCCTGCGCAGAGCCCACCGTGGCTGCGGCGTACTGCGGGTAGAGCGGAAACACCAAAAGCCGATCGCAGCCGGCTTCCCACAGTCGAGCCAGGGCCGAGTCCACCGAAGGCGAGCCATACCCCATCCCCGCTTCCACCCGCATGGGGTTGCCGAAGCGTTGGCCAAGCGCCGCCTCGAGACCCGCGGCCTGACGCTTCGACACCAGGAGCAGGGGCGAGCCTTCGTCCGTCCAGACATGCCGGTACGCCGCCGCCGAACGCTTCGGCCGCGTGCGCAGGATGACACCGTGCAGAAGAAGCTTCCAGCCCCACCCCTGATTCTCGATCACCCGCGGGTCGGACAGAAACGCTTTGAGGTAGGTGCGAAGCGCGGCCGTGGTGGGAGCCGAAGGCGAGCCCACGTTTACGAGGAGGACGCCGGTCGTGCCGGGCTTCCCATGATCGAATTCGGGAGCGGCTCGCATGGCGGTCATGGGCAGGACAATCAACCTTCGGCAGGCGACAGGGCACCTGTTATTTCAGGCCGTATTCCCTGATCTTGCGGTAGAGTGTGCGCTCGCCGATGCGCAGCCTGCGGGCGGCCTCGCGCCGGTTTCCGCCGGTCTCAAGAAGCGCAGATTCGATGGCTCTCCGCTCGGCGTCGGCAATGGACGCGGCCGGCGGTCTGAGGGCGGCGGACTCTCCGTTCCGGGCCGGCAGCCGTTCCTCCACGAGCGTTCGCAACTCCTGAATCTGTTTCCCGAGGTGCCAGACGGCGCCAAACAGAAGTTCTCGCTCGTTCCCGTCTGTGCGCACGCCCACGGGAACCGGCAGTAGCCGGTCGGAACTGCCCTGCCGCTGAATGTACTGAAGCACGTGCTCTTCGGTGAGGGGTTGGCCCGACACAGCCACGGCAGAGGCCTCCGCGAAGTTTCGCAGTTCGCGCACGTTGCCCGGCCAGGCGTACGCGCGCAGCCTGCGCACGGCGCCGGGCGTCATTTCGGCCGGCGGCTTCAGGGCGCCGGGCAGGTGTTCCCAGAACGAGGTGAGGAGCGGCAACACATCCGATGGGCGGTCGCGCAGCGCCGCCACGCGCAGAGTCACGGCCGACAACCTGTAAAACAGGTCGCGACGGAACGTGCCGGCCGACTCGAGCTGCGAGAGGTCACGATGCGTCGCCGAGATCACACGCACGTCCGTCTCGAGTTCGGCCGTCGATCCAAGCCGTCGGAAGGTGCGCGCCTCGAGCACGCGCAGGAGCTTCACCTGCGTGGCCAGGGGCATGTCGCCCACTTCGTCGAGGAACACGGTGCCGCCCTTCGCCGATTCGAAGATTCCTTTGCGCTGACCTGCAGCACCCGTAAACGCACCGCGCTCGTGGCCGAAGAGTTCGCTTTCGAGCAGGGCCGCGGAGATCGCGCCGCAGTTGACGGGCACGAACGGCCCGTGCCGGCGGCGGCTCAACGCGTGAATGGTCCGCGCCACCACGTCCTTGCCGGTGCCGCTCTCGCCGCTGATCAGCACGCTGGCGCTCGAGGGCGCGATGCGCGCGATCAGCTCGAACGTCCGCCGCATGTTCGCCGACCGTCCGACCATGAGCCCGAAGCGG
>DAIOGN010000033.1:0-275 GCA_036745245.1 Candidatus Zixiibacteriota bacterium | reverse complement strand
GTTCGCTTTCGAGCAGGGATTCGGGAATCGCTCCGGTGTTGACGGCGACGAACGGTCCCGCGGACCTCGGGCTGGACCGGTGTAGTGCACGCGCCACCAGTTCCTTGCCCGTGCCCGACTCGCCCGTGATGAGCACCGAAATCTCAGAGGGTCCCGCCTGCTGCACTTGCGAGGCCAGGCTGCGCAACACTTCGGACTTTCCATTCCAGCCAAACGTGGAGAGAGTCTCCAGCTCGCTTCCCAGCCTGCGCACGCCGGACACCCAGCCCGACTCG
>DAIOGN010000032.1:0-27164 GCA_036745245.1 Candidatus Zixiibacteriota bacterium | reverse complement strand
GCGACGTGGCTGCCGCACCGGTGCTGTCATCGCCGCCACCGGCAGATACACTCCATGATTCGACCGTGACACTTGAGTGGTCGCTGGTGCCCGGCGCCGTCCAATACACAGTCCAGGTGGCCACCCATCCCGGATTCGCGGCTCCACTGATTGACACCGCCATTCCGGTCGCCTCTCTGAACGTGTCCGGACTCACCCAGGACTCTGCGCATTATTACTGGCGCGTGAACGCCACCAACGCTTGCGGCACCGGGCCGTGGTCGGCCTCCGATTTTCGGATCATCTTTTGCCCGATTCTGCTCACGGGTGACATCAACATGTCCGGCAGCATCTCCTCGGCCGACATCGTGCTTATGGTAAATTATGTCTTCAAGAGCGGACTTCCCCCGCAGCCCGTGCCCGAAGCCGGTGATGTAAATTGCAGCGGCCAGGTGACCTCCGCCGACATCATCGCGCTGGTCAACTTCACCTTCAAGAGCGGGTCCCCGCCCTGCGACGCCTGCTCCCTCTTGTGAGTGCCGAATGGGTCTGCATACAGCGCCAGCTTCAACGCTTTCCGGTTGCAGAACGGCCGGTCGGGCGCATACTTTGGCCAGCCCGGGCCGCATGGGGACCGGGTTCTAAAGTTCCACTTTTTGGAGGACCTGAGTGAACATCATCAAGTCGAGGGGACTCATCGGTGAGTGGCAGGGCCTGCGCGAGGACTGGGAACGCGACCGCGGCCTGCCGCGAGACGACATTGCCTTCCTCGCCCAGCGAGTGAAGATGGAGCCCCTGTACGGGCGCATTCCGGCCCGGTTCGTGGAGTTTGGCGACTTCATGGGCGATCGCAAGTTCGAGCGGGTGGTACACATCCCCGACCAGCGCGCCCGCGACGTGCTCATCGAGGACATCGACATCCAGGGCGACACCGAGTTCGCCTCGGTGGAGCAGCAGGTGCACCTGTTGGGCAATGCGCCCTCGCACATGGATTACAAGCACGCTCTCATCCTCATGGCCCAGGAAATCCGACACGGTGTGCAGATGTGCGACGTGTTGCTTCAGCATTTCGGCGAAACGGGACGTCGCTACGCCGAACGCCTGCTTGAACGCAACGCTCTGGAAGACACGCGCCGCCTGGGCGCGTTCAACGGCGAGGTGCGCAACTGGCTGGGCTTCTGGCTCTACACGGCCTTCCAGGACCGCGACGGCAAGTATCAGCTCGTCATGTGGTGGCACTCGGCCTTTGCCCCCATGGGGAGTTCCATGAGCCCCATGCTAATGGAGGAAGGGTTCCATATTTTCGTGGGTTTGTCGGGGCTGTGCCGGGTCACCGAGGCCAACGTCGTGCCGCGGCCGCTGATCCAGCGCTACATCAACGAGATCTTCCCCAAGGTGCTCGACTTGTTCGGGGGCGATTACTCCAGCATGGCAGAGTGGCGCTACGTGTGGGGCCTGAAAGGCCGCTACGATGAGAACCGGCACCGGCCCGCCACCAAGGAGGAAAAGGAAGACCTGAACGGGCACAATCGCAGGCTGTTCATCTATGAATGCCAGACGCAGGTGATCGACAAGATGAACGAGTTCGTGAAAGTCCCGGAGGAGAAGCTCTTCCTGCCGTCGGAGAAGTTCAATCGCCAGATGGGTGCCTTCAAGGCTCAGTGTTTCGACGTACAGGGGCAACCCGTGCCCGAAAGCAAGTGGCAAGCCTACCTGGCCGGCGTGCTGCCGAATGCGGAGACCGACCGCGAATTCGAGGCGTGCTCTCGCGAGCCCAACTGGATCACGCCCGCCTGGAAAAGTTCGTACGATCAGGATTGAGCCGGCCTTGCGGCTCTCTGAAACCGCGGTCTCAAGCCGCGGTTTTTTTGTGGCTGGTCAGGGGGTTCGCGCAGGCCTGGGCCCCTGCTACCGCATGGGCCAGCCGGATCGTAAGAGTGTGCCCGTCGGCCGCCGTGAAACGAAACGGGAGGATCTGCCCCACGGCCAATAGTCCTCCGTAGTACGCGACAATGTCCCGCTCCGGATCCTGGTAGGCCCGCAAATGTGAGGTCTCCACGAAGTCGGGCACCGAGAACAGCACCTGCGCCCCGGGCGGAAACAGACCCACCACGCGGCGATCGTCCAGGTGTTCGAACACCTCCAGGGCGATGATCACGGAGTAGTCCCGGGGCTCGTACATCGAGCGGTCGTACGCCGAGCCCACACATACATTCAGTCCCGCCTGACGACAGGAGTCGATCGCCACCGGAGAGATGTCGAATCCCCTGTAGGATACGCCGAGATCGCGGATACGCCGACCGAGGTCGCCCGTGCCGCAGCCCACTTCGAGAACGGAGGCGCCTGCGAATCGCTCGAGGAAGTCGAGCACGGCGTCGTACACGGGGCGGTAGGCCTGGGTGGAGTAGCCCGCGGCGTAGATGCGGTCGTAGTACTCGGCGCCCTTTTCTGTGAACGGAGTGTAGATCATCTCCGGCGCGACCCTCCCCTGCTCCGTAGTTCGGGAACCGCGGAGAACTCCTGCAGAGTGCCGGCCGCACTGTTCACACAAAATACACCTCCAGATCCGCGCATGGGGACCGGCAAACCGTTGACTCGGCTGTCGCACCCGCCCATGTTGGCGGGATGCCTGGAAGCCATGGGCCCGCGTCCGCAGGGACGCTCGAGGCAATGCCGTGACGCCGGAAGACGTAGCCGAACTCGATCGGTTGTCCGGGGACCAGATGCGCGAACTCTGGCCGGTGCTCACGTCGGAAGAGCGCAGCGAAGGTTTCGCCGTGCTCGCGCGAGAGGAGGCGGAGGAAGTGTTTCTCTCGCTCTCCGCTTCCGACCAGTACAATCTTCTGGCCCCGCTCCCCGAATCGCAGCGCCGCGGCTGGGTGCGGCTTCTGGCACCCGACGACGCTGCCGATCTCCTGCAGGATGTCTCCGAGCACGAGCGCTCCGGCTGGCTGGATCTGCTCGATGGCTCCACGCGCAGGGACGTGTCCGCACTGCTCGCCTACGCCGAAGACGAGGCAGGCGGCCTCATGAACACGCAGTACACCCGCCTGCGGCCCGACATGCGGGTGGACGAAGCCATCAACTACCTGCGACGTCAGATTACCGGCCGTGATGAGACCGACTTCCCCACCTATGTGCTCGACCCGGAACAGCGGGTGCTGGGCGCGGTGAGCCTGCGAAAGCTGTTCTGTGCACGGTCCGATGCCTATGTGCGCGAGATCATGGATCCGGAAGTGATCACCGTGCACGAAGGAATGGATCAGGAGCAGATCTCCCACCTGTTCGCCGACTACGACCTGCTCACGCTGCCGGTGGTGGACGACCAGGGGCGCATGAAGGGCGTGGTGGCCGTGGACGACATCGTCGACGTGGTGCAGGAAGAGGCCACCGAGGACATCCACAAGTACGGCGGTGTCGCGGCCCTTGAGCAGCCGTATCTGGATCTTTCGATCGGAGAGATGTTCAAGAAGCGGGTGGGCTGGCTCGCCGTTCTGTTTGTGGGCGAACTCCTCACGGCCACAGCCATGCGCAACTTCGAGGAGCACATTGCCAAGGCCGTGGTCCTTGCGTTTTTCGTGCCGCTCATCATCGCCTCGGGCGGCAATTCCGGGTCGCAAGCCTCCACTCTCGTGATTCGCGCCATGGCGCTGGGCGAGGTGCGACTGCGCGACTGGTGGCGGGTGGCGCAGCGTGAACTGGCGTCGGGCGTCGGTCTCGGACTCGCCCTGGCCGCTCTGGGTTTTGCGCGCATCATGGCCTGGGACGCGATGTTCGGGATGTACGGGGAGCACGCACTGCCCCTGGCGCTCACCCTTTCGGCCACCCTGTTCGGCATCGTGCTCTGGGGCGGTTTCGCCGGATCCATGCTGCCCTTTCTCCTGCGCCGTCTGGGAGCCGACCCTGCCAGCGCGTCGGCTCCGTTCGTATCCACGCTGGTAGACGTGTCCGGCATCGGGCTGTACTTCACGATCGCCGCACTCATCCTGCGCGGTTCCCTCCTGTAACCGCGGGGTCAGACCCCGCCGGCACGTATCACATTTAATTGGGGTCAGACCCCAATTCACAATCTCCAGGCGGTCTGGTGAGGGCTTTGATTCGCACAACCATTGGAATAGATTGGGGTGTGTATGAATAGCCGAACCGTGATGGCAGCAGGCGTGGCCTGGCTTGCGGCGACGGGCATGGCGCTCGCCCAATATTCGAGCGACTTCCGCTACGATCCCAACAAGACCCATCCCACCGAAGTGCTCCAGGACCTGAAGATGCTCAGCCCGGAGCGCCGCGTGGATACTGCGATGTGGCTGTTCAAGGGGGTGTCCGACTCGGGGCCGCGGGTGGCCACGCAGATCCTCCTGGCGGAGAGACCCGAGTACGTGGTGGACAAGATCACACAGGCTCTCACCTTCGACCCGCTGTTCCAGGACGAGATCCGGCGACGTTACGCATTCGTGGTGCTGGCCGCCAAACAGGAGTGGCCCCACCCTATGACGTACGAGCTTTTGACCGACGGGCTGCTCGACTACCGCGTGGAAAATGTGTGCCGCCTGGCGCTCGAGCAGGCCCCCGAGCTACGGCGCGCGGAAGCCGCCCTCGTCATGGCGAATCGGCTGGAACAATGGCACCAGAACCACGGGCCCGCCACAGCTGTGCTACTGGAGATCATCGGCAGCTACGGTGGAGCCGGCCTGGCGGCTGCGGACATGGTAGACAGGATCTTCGTGTCGAAGAACAATCGCTGGCCCGCTAACCGCTCCCTGGCGGCCAAGACCATTGCGCAGATTGGCGGCGTGGCCAGGGCCGTGGACAAGTACAGGCACATGGACACCATTCAGTACTCCGGGGCTCTCGACGGGCTCTACTGGCTTGCGGAACTGTCGCCCTCTCCATACAGCCCGAACGACGCCGGGACCATCATGGCACAGCAGATCGTGGTGGAGGCTCTGGCCGTCACGTCCACCACGGTCGTTCAAAAGGCGATCTATCTGCTTCCCCTGTTGTACAGCGGAACGCTCTACGAACCGGGCAAGGTTCCCGCCACATTGAATCCCGTGGTGAAATCGGGGCTCATCGCAGCCGCCGAGCAGCAGTCGGACCCAGTCCGACGCGACATGGTCATCACCACCCTCCGGCAATACGAAGCGGCCCCCGGCATGCGCGGCGATTAAATGGGATTAAATGGGGTCAGAGGCAAATTAGACCGGCCACGCGGTAGGGCGACACCACGGGGCGGTTCGGTCTAATTTGCCTCTGACCACATTTACCTCAACCCTTCGAACAGATCCGTCTCCCGTGTCCGACCGCCGTTCACGGTGCTAAACACGCGGTAAAACGACTGTCGCCCCCAGAGCGCCTTGTGCTCTTCGGGCGTGAGTTCCGACAGCCTTCCGTACACTGACATCTGTGTCTTGTGGCACTGCACCGCACGCCAGACGGTCTCCCAGTGTGCGGAGGCATCCACGATGGTGGTGATCAGCCAGCTGGGGTGCACCACGGCCAGGCGCTCGACGCCATCCACCTTAGAACTCAGCTTCTTGAAGGCCAGCTGGTACGCCGTCCAGTTCTGCTCATCCCACGTGATGTGGTAACACTTCGACACCGCATGTGCCGACCGGTCCGAACCAGAACCCTCATCCGAAGCACCCGCGGCACGCACAATGGCAGCGGCCGTGAACTGGGAAATGGCAATGTGATCCGGATGCCCATACGCACCGTCAGGGCCAAAGGTGACGACCACCTGGGGCCGGATGCGACAGATGTGGCCGGCGATCTTCTCGATGACTTCCTGAGGAGGTGCCTGGTCCAGATCGGCATCGAGATAATCCAGGAAGGATACCTCCTTCACGCCCAGAACGCCGGCCGCCGCGCGCAGTTCCGCTTCCCGCGCCCGCCCCACCACATCGGGCCCGGGTCTCGGTTCCACGTCACCGAACCGACCCCGCTCTCCCCGTGTGGCCGTGACCACGAAGGTCTCGACCCCTTCGCTCGCATACTTCGCCAGCGTGCCGCCCGTGCCCAGAGACTCGTCGTCGGGGTGCGCGAGCACGCACATCAACCGGAGCCGTGGACTCATACTCCGTCTAGAAACGGACCAAATGTATCGTCTGGCAATGAGAAACTCGATCCCGTCGCGACACATCGAGCACACAAAACGTGCCGCCGATGCCTATATTGTCACAGATGAGGAGGAGAATCCTGTGGGTGGCCGCGCTGATTCTGGCGGCACCGCCGAGCGCGAAGTCCGTGGTCGCCCAGCCACCCTACGCCCTCGGTGTACATACCGACACGGGCAACGACACTTTGATGCAGGGCGTGGAGGGAGCGATCCTCTTCAGCATCGACGCTGAAGGCGATCCACCGGCGGCCGCCTTCACCTGGGCACTGACGCTGACCTACAGCCACGAGACTCTTATCGGCCCCGTGGTGGACTCCTTCTGGCAGGTGGTGAATCCCGCGGCCGTCGTGAACGTGTACCACACGAAACGACAGGGCAACTTCTCACAGAATCTGAGGCCCAGGTTCTACGCCACCAACCCGGATACCGTTCTTCTCGGAGCGTTGTACTATCTGGGTGGATTATGGCAGGGCACCGGGGAGCAGTGGCGGATCGTATTCACCCCTCCGGACACAGGGCTCATCGTGATCGACACGACGGCGATCTGGCCCTACAACCACCTGTCTGCCCTCTCCTCGAACGGCACGCCGTATCCGGTGACCTGGCAGGCCCGCACCATCCATGTGGTTCCCTACTGCCCCACGGGCGATGCCAACAGCAACTCCGAGATTACCTCAGCCGATGCCATCTACCTGGTAAACCATGTCTTCAAGAACGGTCCGGCGCCTGTGCCCTGCTCCGCCTACGGCGACGTCAACTGCACGGGCACTCTTACTTCGGCCGACATCATCATTCTGCTGAACTACATATTCAGGGCCGGGCCGCGACCCTGCTATGCGTGCGCGCTGGTGGAGCAGGGGGTGTGGGAGTGTCCATGAAGGTGTGGCGTTGTGGCCTTCGGGTTTTGATGCTTGCCGCCATCGGACTGCCGCAACTCGCGTGGGCTCAGACGCCGTATGTGCTTCGGGTTCACACGTTATCGCAGAACGACACGCTGGTTCAGGGCGCTCCAGGTCGAATCGTCTTCGTAGCGGATAGTGCGGGAACCGAGCCCCTCAAGACGATCCGCTGGCCCCTTGAGCTGGCCTTCAGCAATGGTCATCTGCTGGGTCCCATTTCTCTGGCCCCTGGTCCGGCAACGGTAGGCTGGTCACTCACCCCCTGGGGCGCCGTCGGAGCCTCGTTTGTCGACTCGGGCGGCACGACCAATCCTGACTCCCTCAGCCTGACGATCACCGGCACGCAGTCGCCTTACTGGACCGGCACAGGTGAGATCTGGCGAATCACTGTGGTGCCGCTCGACACAGGGCGCATCATCATCGACACGATCCTGGGAGCTGGAATTGAGGCGCTGCTGGCACAGGACTCCACGGGCGCGGAGTACCCGTTGAAGTGGATGGCCGACACGATCACCGTGGTCCCGTCTTGTCCCTCGGGAGACTTGAATGCCGATGGCGTCGTGGATCATGGAGATCTCTATTTGCTGGTGCGCCACGTGTTCTACTTCGAGCCCATCCCCGTCTGCGAGGCCCATGCTGACGTGAATTGCTCGGGGACGGTCAACTCGGCCGACATCATGAGGCTGATCCACTTCTTCCTGTTCGCCGATCGCGGGCTCTGCTACACCTGCAACCACACCGCCGACAGCCTCTGGAATTGTCCCCCCTGACCACCGGTTATTGGAATCAACTGGATCGCCTGCCATACCGATAATCTCAGGGGAACCGTGTTCCATGATCCGTCGAGGAGGTACGCCCATGTCCAACCGTCACCGAGTTCTGACCACTCTGATCCTGGCCCTCCTGGGAGGTGCCTGCAGCCAGCAGGAGCGGGAACGCATCGGCGCCATCCCGTCACAATCGGAGTCCCAAGCGAAACAGGTAGAAGCCCAGCAGCTGCTCCGGCAGATCCACGCCATGCAACAGGCGTACTACAGCGCCAACATGCAATACGGCACCGATCTAGGCACGATCGGCGTCACCCTCCCGACGAATTCGCGCTACAGCTATTCGCTGTCTTCCGCGGGTGCCACCTGGAATTGCAGGGCCACTGCGAATCTGGATTTGGACCCCACCATCGACACCTGGGTCGTCGATCAGGCTGGCGGGGTCATCTGCACTGCGAATGACGCGACGTCGTAAGACGCTGCGCGTCTGACCCCAATCTACTCGGGTGCGGGGCTTTCCGGATCGGGGTTGAGCTTGGGATCGTCCGGCGAATCGGAGGGGGGTGTCTCGGACGCCGGGTTCTTCTTATCGAGCGCGCGCTGCCGCTTCTTATCGCTCTTCTGCTTACGTTTCAATTCTTTCTGGTACTTCTGGAAGCCAAAGTTACTTCGCGCCACTCAGTGTCCTCTTTTCTGTTCGACTCATTGCGAGGGCCTGCCACCGGCTTCACCGGGGCCTTGTCCTGCCGGCCGACCCTGTCCGTTCTCCTTGATATGAAGATACATCCTGGCCGCTCACACAAAAGGGCTAACCCGCATGGGCTGACCCCAGACAAAAGCCCCCGCGATTCTGCGGGGGCTTCGATCTGAAAGGAGCGACTGCGTGGCAGGCTCTTCCAGCCACTTGGATTGGGACATCCTACTGCTTGGGCGCTGCCTCGGGCACAGGCGGGGGCGGCGTTGGCATGGAGGCGTGGTCTACCAGGTACACCCACTTGCCGTCGCGCTCGGCCTTCACGTCGCTGAAACGGCCCAGCATCTCCATGGGCTTCCCATCGGGGCCAGGCATGGTGAGCTTGAAGAGCCCCCAGGAGACCACAACTTCGCCCACGGGCAATTGGTGACTCTCGGTGATCTCCAGGCTGCAGCCTTTCATGGTGACGGCCATCTGCGCGAATGACTCTTTGATGGCCTGCGGTCCCCTGACCACCATGGCGTCAGGCGGAAGGAGCACAACCTCCGGACTGTTCCAGTAGAGCGGCACCATGGCCTCGGCATTGCCTTCGTTGAAGGCCTTGAGGAACGCCACTTCGAGACCCTTGGCCCCCTTGAGCATGTCTTCCGGCGAGGCCGCTGTGGCGGTCGCGGTGATGAAGGCCGCAGCCACCAGGCCGGCGGCGATCCGAGTAAATCCGTTCATGTTGTTTTCTCCTGTGGGGTGGTAAGTGAATCACGTTCAGCATGTATGTACAAAAGCCCCCGCGTTTCCGCGGGGGCTTCAGCATTAACCCGGCGACGTCCTACTCTCCCACCCAGTCTCCCGGACAGTACCATCGGCGCTGGTGGGCTTAACTTCTGTGTTCGGAATGGGAACAGGTGTGACCCCACCGCCATTGCCACCGAGAATATTTGCAGATGAGCATATGCGAGGGGACAAAGCAGCCAGAATTGTGTCCTGGCTCCCTTTCACGTCCCAAGCACCTTCAACGACGCACCCGAAACGATCAACGATTAAAAAGGATCAAGTCTCACGGCCTATTAGTATCACTCGGCTGAACGCATCGCTGCGCTTACACCTATGACCTATCAACCCGGTAGTCTACCGGGGGCCTTTAGTCCTAAAAGGAGGGATGCCTTATCTTGGGGTGGGCTTGGCACTTATATGCTTTCAGCGCTTATCCCTTCCGAACACGGCTACCCTGCGCTGCGACTGGCGTCACAACAGGTACACCGGCGGTTCGTCCGTTCCGGTCCTCTCGTACTAAGAACAGCTCCCCTCAAGCATCCTGCGCCCGCAACAGATAGGGACCGAACTGTCTCACGACGTTCTAAACCCAGCTCACGTACCACTTTAATTGGCGAACAGCCAAACCCTTGGGACCTTCTCCAGCCCCAGGATGTGATGAGCCGACATCGAGGTGCCAAACCCCCTCGTCGATATGAACTCTCGGAGGAGATAAGCCTGTTATCCCCAGAGTACCTTTTATCCGATAAGCGACGGCACTTCCACGCGTAACCGCCGGATCACTAAGCCCTGCTTTCGCACCTGCTCGACGTGTCTGTCTCGCAGTTAAGCTCCCTTATGCCTTTGCACTCGTCGGCTGGTTACCAATCAGCCTGAGGGAACCTTTGGGCGCCTCCGTTACCATTTAGGAGGCAACCGCCCCAGTCAAACTACCCGCCTGACAATGTCCCTCAGCCGGATTCACGGCTGCAGGTTAGAATTCCGGTAGCACAAGGCTGGTATTTCACTTTTGACTCCACCGAACCTAGCGGCCCGGCTTCAAAGTCTCCCAGCTATACTACACATGCGACACCAAAACCCAATGTCAGGTTGCAGTAAAGGTTCATGGGGTCTTTCCGTCCCGTTGCGGGTAAACGGCATCTTCACCGCTACTACAGTTTCGCCGAGCCCGTGGTTGAGACAGCGCCCAAGTTGTTATACCATTCGTGCAGGTCGGAACTTACCCGACAAGGAATTTCGCTCAGTTAACCCATCCTGTTTCCAGGACAGCTGGACTCTATCTTAGTCGGCCTCTATTCATCTCCCCCGCGATTTGTCGAATTTCCTCGACTCCTTCGCTGGTCAGATGTGTTCCCTCGCTCATCAACTGCACGACTCGCCTGAATTTCAGGAAGTCGATTCGCTTTTTTGATTTGAGGGAGTGCTTTTCGAAGAATGGAATGATGTGCTCATTGAGGTGCTGCAGGCTGCGCACACGGTAGGCCATTCGGTCTCCGTGATTGACTCGCACCACCCCGCACCCGAACTGCTTCTTCAGGGCGTGGAGGATCTGCACATCTTGTTTGTGTTGTACCACGGTGAATTCAGGAAGTACCTGAAAGCCGACTGTCATGCCGGGATGTTGTGATATCCCCACATGAAAGCAGCCTTCACCGTCTACAAAACCGACTATCCATTCAGCGGCAAGCTTCATAGGCCGACCCCGAACATATAGCCTCTGAGGGTTCCCATCGTATCACTTTGGGCCTTCCCTGCGGATTGTCCCCATGTCTGCCGGATTTTGACTGGCCCAGGAAGCGGACCGAGTACCGGGCAGCTGTGCGAGGAGTTTCCCGCATATAGTTCAGTTTTACTAAGGCTAGCGATTGCTGACCTTAGGACCGTTCGATCATTGTTTGCACCGAATACATCTCGGCACGGTTCCAGACCACAGAACCCTCCATGTCGCCATGGAGATCGGACTATATCATAAGCGGATTGGCTCTGACGGCTTTCCCAGTGAGCCACTTGCTTCTTGGCGTGTAGTCTCTGAGGATTCCTTCAACCGGAGCTGAAGGCCTTTCCTGCTGATTGTCCGCACCTCACGGATTGTCACTGCCCGAACAGGCGCAGTACCGGAGGATCCAACGGAGTTTCCAGCATTTAGCCAAGTTTATTAACGTAACTACAACGGTGTTCTTTATAGTTACGGCCGCCGTTTACCGGGGCTTCAATTCAGAGCTTCGCAACCGAAGTCGCTGACCCCTCCTTTTAACCTTCCGGCACCGGGCAGGTATCAGACCCTATACGTCGCCTTACGGCTTAGCAGAGTCATGTGTTTTTAGTAAACAGTCACCCAGGCCACTTTACTGTGACCGCTTTGGGCTTCCAGTCGCGAGGACTGGTCACCTACCGGCGGCACCCCTTCTCCCGAAGTTACGGGGTTATTTTGCCTAGTTCCTTAACCACGGTTCGCTCGAGCACCTTAGGCTACTCGCCTCGCCTACCTGTGTCGGTTTGCGGTACGGTCACCTGACATCCTGGGATAGAGGTTTTTCTCGGCAGCATGCTTATTGCCAGTTTATGTCCTAGGGACTCCCCATCGCGCCTCGGAGTTGGGCTGGCGGATTTGCCTACCTGCCCCTCCTACACGCTTAGACCGGCGTCCATCAGCCGGCTGGCATTCACTTCTGCGTAACCCCATACCTCATAACGGCTGTCCGGTGGTACGGGAATGTTGACCCGTTTCCCATCACTTACGCCTTTCGGCCTCAGCTTAGGGACCGACTAACCCTGAGAGGACTGACCTTCCTCAGGAAACCTTAGGCTTGCGGCGTGCGGGGTTCTCGCCCGCATAATCGCTACTCGTTCCGGCATAATCTCTTCTGCTTCGTCCAGTCGGTCTTACGACCGGCCTTCGACCTACGGCAGAATGCTCCCCTACCGCTCTTATCCGAAGATAAGAGCCCGTGGCTTCGGTATCATGCTTAGTCCCGTGTATTATCGGCGCAGAATCACTAGACCAGTGAGCTATTACGCACTCTTTAAATGATTGCTGCTTCTAAGCCAACATCCTGGCTGTTTCAGTAACTCTACAACCTTTGTCACTTAGCATGAATTTAGGGACCTTAGCCGACGATCTGGGTTGTTTCCCTCTCGGACACGAAGCTTATCCCTCGCGCCCTCACTCCCGGTAAACACGTGAGCGGCATTCGGAGTTTGATTGGGGTCGGTAACCTTGTGGGGCCCCTAACCCAGTCAGTGCTCTACCTCCGCTACGCTATACACCGAGGCTGCCCCTAAAGGCATTTCGGGGAGAACCAGCTATCGCCAAGTTTGATTGGCCTTTCACCCCTAGGCACAGCTCATCCCCTAACTTTTCAACGTTAGTGGGTTCGGACCTCCATCCCGTTTTACCGGGATTTCATCCTGGCCATGCCTAGATCACATGGCTTCGGGTCTACTGCCCGCCACGATCGCCCTATTCAGACTCGCTTTCGCTACGGGTGCGGTGGTGTTCACCTTACCCTGCGACGGACATGTAACTCGCCGGATCATTATTCAATAGGCACACCGTCATCCTGGTCCGAATCCGAAGATTCGGGCAGGACTCCGATCGCTTGTAAGCACACGGTTTCAGGTACTATTTCACTCTGCGTCAGCAGTACTTTTCACCTTTCCCTCACGGTACTCGTTCGCTATCGGTCATGTGGGAGTATTTAGCCTTACCGGGTGGTCCCGGCAGATTCAAACGGGATTTCTCGTGTCCCGCCCTACTTGGGAACTCCGAACACAGAACACTACTCTTTTGACTACGGGCCTATCACCCACTCCGGGGCCCCTTTCCAGAGGCTTCGTCTAGAGCGTGTTTTGGTAACTGTGCGATCTGTCAGGTGCCAGATCGATCGGGTCCCACGACCCCGACCCTGCAACGCCACCGGGCTTTGACGCAGGAATCGGTTTAGGCTGTTCCCATTTCGCTCGCCGCTACTATGGGAATCACGGTTGTTGTCTGTTCCTGGGGGTACTAAGATGTATCAGTTCTCCCCGTTACCTCGTGCCGGACTATGAATTCATCCGGCCGCGACTTCGGTTACCCGAAGCCGGGTTGCCCCATTCGGAAATCCCCGGATCAAAGGATGTTTGCTCCTCCCCGAGGCTTATCGCAGCTTACCACGTCCTTCATCGGCTCCACATGCCAAGGCATCCCCCGTGCGCTCTTAGTAACTTGATCCACAACCTAATGGTTGCTCGTTTGAGTGCATCGTTGAAGATGCTTACACTCGCATTATGCTCCATCTGCAGTTGTCAAAGAACAGCAGGGCGCAAAAGCGCCCTGCAAGGCAACCCCGATAATAGGGGGGCACTCACCGAGTGTCAAGCTTTTCTAAAATCTTTGTTGAATACTTTCAGAATATCTGTCGAGGCCGGCTATCTCGCTGTCGTACAATGAGTTGGTGCGGCTACTTGAAACATCGAAAGGTTGTGACGCTCGTAGATCCCGTGGTTACCTGTACGGTCTTTCGGGCCTCCCCCAGCAGCTCGCCTTCGCCACCGTAGAATCGGGCGGTCAATTCGTGGGCCCCGGGCGGCAATTCCGTCTTCAGCATGTAAATACGTCCCGGCAGCAGGATCCAACTCCGCGTGTCGGCTTGCTCTGTGGCCACGTTGATCGTGTTGACGATCCAGCCGAAGGTCTCGTCTTCCTTTTTCGCTGCTTTGCGGAGGGCCTCTTTGGCCAAAGCGCGCGCCACCGTCTTGAGCAGAATTTCCGGCATACGCCGTCGGAAGTCTGCGGCGGCCACCGCGGCCAGGTGGATCGCCGGCTCGGCTTGAAACACCTCACCCGAAGGCAGTGCCAGCTCGCACGTGACCACCTGCGCGGGAATCTCCACGAGCCGGGGAAACGCGAACGACAGCACGTGGTCGAGCTTCACGTTGCTCTTTTCGTATGCGTAGATGTCGTCGCCGTACGCATTCACATACTTCTCTGCGGTCGCCATCTGATCGAGCGTGTTCCCGTCGAAAATCGGGAGCGTGATGCGCACAGATTCCCGATACGGCACAAACCCGCACTCGAAGTAGACCACGGTGTTGTGGGTGTTCCCTTCCCCGGCCCGCGCAGCCACTGTGGAATCGAGTGCCCGTAGCTCCTCCAGGTCCGTCTGCCGGCCCACGTGTTCGGCCGCCGCGTAGTAATCGGACATGAGCCACGGAGGAGCCCCTTCACCGAAGGCGGCTTCATATTCTCCGTAGCGCGCCCAGGCGTCACGCAGCGAAATCGCCGCATCGTTGGCTTCTCCGCGCGATTCGTACAGGATTCCCGTGAAGTATTGGAGAAAGGCATCCTGCCGGAAGTGCTCCTGCCCCTGCGTCTCTTCCGCGTAGCGCGACAGGTACTCGTTGGCTTTGCGCGCCTCCACCAGCGCATCGTCCGGCGTGCCCAGGGCCAGGTAGTTGAGGGCCCGATAGTACTGAATGAACTGCAACTCGTGAGCCGCACCGCGATAGGGGAGCGAAAGATCGCTTGTGACCAGAGACGCCGCGGCGCGCGAAAGACTCTTCGTGTAAAGATCCTCGGCGCGTTTCTCCGCCTTCTCGAACGCTTCGTTGCTTTCGTTCCAGCGCCCGGCCAGATGCATCATGTAGCCGCGATCGAGCCAGTACAACAGGTCGGACTCTTTCTCTTTCCGCTTTTCGAATGCGGCCACAGCCGCGGGCACGTCGCCGGCCGCCAAAGACGTGCGCACGTCGACGAGTTCCTGATTGTGGGAAGCGCACCCGGACAACGCCGCGAACAGCAACAACACGGCCAGTGCGCCCACGGGCCCACACGTGCCACATGGGTGCGATGAGTGGGCCGGCCTGTGCCGGCCCGACACACGACCACGCACTGTAGAGAATCGCATGCTATGGCCCTGGCGATGCAGGGGCCGCCTCACGCATCTGCGGCCGAAGGCCAGTCTTCAACACGCAGCGGCCGCCCCACACTCGGTTCATCCAAGCGGTATCTGTCCAGACGAGCTAGGGACCGTAGCTCGACTGGTTGAGCATCTTCTTGATCTTCTTCTGTCCCATCCAGACCTTCACGTTGGTTTCGATGTTCACGAGCTGAAGATCCGTCTGGTAGTACTTCACGGCCTCCCCGTCGGCGGCGTCGTTGATCTGATTGATCTCACCCAGGAGCATGTAGTCGGCGCCCACTTCGCGGCCCATCTGCTTGAGGGTCTCCGGTGAGGCGTTCACTCTCTGATCTTCGCGCTCCTCGCGCACCTCGCCCCGTTCCTCCGCCGACGCCACCACCTGCACGCTGCCCGAATTCACCATGGCGCGTTCGATGTCCTTGAGGAACGTGCCCACGGCGATGTGTTCCAGCGATTTGTTGCGGATGGAACCGGCGATCACCGTGGGGTTCTTCGCCTTGGCGCGCAGGTGGTCGGGCAGCCATTTGTTCGACAGGCAATCCTTGATCATCTCCTCTGCCACCAGTCGCGAATCGGTGTCGTTCCATTCGCCCGACAGATCTACCGTCTCGTTGGGATCGATCCGCGTCACCTTCTTGCCGCCGCAGCCTGCGATCGCTACGACGAGTGTGGCCACCAGGGCCGAACTGACAAGCCTGCTAAAAATCACGCGTCCCTCCTTTGTGGATGAATCTGAACCCCAAGGGCAGTGACCGCGCCGGCCGTCAGCGGCCCGCGCACCCCTCTCGACTTGTATTCAAGAGCTTCACCAAAAGCGACCGGGCGAGGTTGACGGCGCGTCCACGATGCGAGATGGCGTTTTTCTCTGCGAGCGAGAGCTCCGCGAAGCTGCGCCGCGAAGGCGGGTGATAGAACACGGCGTCGTACCCGAACCCTCCGGCCCCCTTCTCGATGGTGAGAATCTCTCCCTCCACCCGGCCCGCAACAGTAAGCGTTTCCTCGCCCGGCCGGGCAATGGCGATCACGGTTTCAAACCGCGCGCCGCGCTCCCCGGCGGGGACCGACTTCATGTCGTCCAGGAGCTTTTGCCGATTGGACGCGTAGGTGGCCTCCGGTCCGGAGTAGCGCGCCGACCACACACCCGGAGCGCCCCCCAGAGCATTCACGAGAAGTCCCGTGTCGTCGGCCAGCGCCCAGGAGCCTGTGTAGGCACACGCCTCCTCTGCCTTGAGCCGGGCGTTCTCATCCAGGGTTCGCCCTGTCTCGTCGATTGCACGGTGAGCCGGCCACTCCCACAGGCCGCGCACCGTGATGGGCAGGTCGGACAACAGCTGCGCGATTTCCCGGCCCTTGTCCCGATTGTGGGTGGCCAGCACGAGTTCCGGCCGCGTGTCCGGATCAGTAGTTTTCAATGTGTACTACGCGCGCCTCTTCCACATGGGTCCCCAGGAACAAGGGCCCCAGCGTTTCGAACTTCTCCGGGCCGTCGGACACATAGTACTCGTGCCGTGGTGTGCCTCCCGCGCGTTCGAGCCGCGTTTCGCGCAGGACCGTGGCCACCTTGGCGGCCGTCGCCTCCGCCGCATCCACGAGCGACACGCCCGATCCAAGCACCTTCGAGAGCACGGGTCGCAGGAGCGGAAAATGCGTGCAGCCCAGGATCACGGCGTCGAAGGGTCCGGGGGCGAAGCCTTTGGTGTATTCGCGGGCAATGAGTTCGGTGGCCGGAGTATTCGTCCAGCCCTCCTCCACCAGGGCCACGAACAGCGGGGCGGCAATCGACACCAGATCCAGATCCGGCCGCCTCGCCTTGAGCGCGTTCTCGTAGGCGCCCGATGCCACGGTACCCGATGTAGCGAGGAGCCCCAGACGGCCGCCATGGTGTGCCGCGAGCGCCGCTTCCACACCAGGCTCGACCACGCCCACCACAGGCACCGACAAATGCTCCTGCAAGTCCCGGAGGGCATGCGCCGACGCCGTATTGCAGGCCACCACCACGGCCTTGCACTGACGCTCCAGGAGAAAGGCCGCGTTCTGTCGCGAGAACCGACGAATGACTTCGGGAGAGCGGGTGCCGTACGGGAAGCGGCCGGTGTCGCCGAAGTACACGATCGATTCGGAGGGCAGGTGATGCCACAGAGCGCGCACCACGGACAACCCACCGAGTCCCGAGTCGAACACACCCAGCGGACGATCGTTCACAATTTCTCCTCGCTCCCTCGCCGGAACGACACCACGCTGCGATACAGGGCCTCCGCCAGCTTCTTCTGATTCGTGCGATTCGCGAGCCACAGCTCTTCGTCTGCATTCGAAACGAACCCGGTCTCCACGAGCACGGACGGCATGTAGGCGTGGTACAGCACCACGAACCCGGCCTGGTTCACGCCGCGGTCGGGCACGGAGAACGTCTGGGCGAACTCCCTCTGAATGGTCTGCGCCAGCTCGGCCGACTCCACCAGAAACTGGTTCTGCAGAAGATCCGTGAGAATGAAGTCCATGTCGTCGGTGCCCGCCTCCGCGTGAGACTCCTCGAAGCGCAGCGAGGCATTTTCCAGCTGCTCCGTGGCGCGCGCCTCGTCGGATTTCGCGGCCGACAAAAAGAAGGTCTCGAATCCGCGCGCCGACTTGCGCGGAGCCGAATTGGCGTGCAGCGAGATGAACAGATCGGCGTTGGCCTCGTTGGCGATCTCTGCGCGTTTCTTAAGCGGCACGAAGGTGTCGTCGTCGCGCGTGAGGATCGCCTTGAACATGGGGTCGCCATTGAGCAGTCGGGCCAGCTCGAGGGCCACTCCCAGCACCACGTCCTTCTCCCGGATGCCGCGACGCCCCACGGCGCCAAGATCCTCGCCTCCGTGACCTGCATCCACCACGATCACATCGATGGGGTCGAGCTCCAGCCCCGCGGTTTCGGATCCGAGCACGCCGGGTGCATCGGCTGAGTCGAGCTGAAACGTGGTGTCGAACAGGGTGAGCTCGATGCGGTAGGGATCGGGCACCAGGCGATGCTCCCAGCGCACCCGGCCCGGCTGGAGGCGGAACGACAGCTGGGCCGACCCTTCCAGCTCGTACGACTTGAACTCCCAGATGTAGCGCGAGAACGGCCGGCGATTGAACGACACGCTTCCCAGCGTAGCGCCCGGGATGGAAATGTTGAGCCAGTCGTCCATGGACGGATACACTTCGTAGGCCACCGGACCGCCGGTGGGGATCTGAAGGATCAGGCCGTTGCGCAGGAGTTCGCCCGCGATCGTGCCCAGCTTCAGATTGGACTGTTGAAACTGCAGCACCTCATCCTGCGGTGACCACCCCACCGGAGTTTTGAAGATGCGACCCAGAAGTTCCGCCGTAGTGGCCAGGGGCAGTGTGACGTCTCCGTCCTTGAGCAGCACCGGCACCGAGAGATTGAACACCGTGGTGTCGAGGCGAACGAAGGGTGAGGAGTCGAAGAGCACCATGGTGTGCCCGCTGATCCGGGCCGTGGCGGCGGCCGGGAACGGGCCGTAGTCCACGGTGCCGCCGAGAGCGCCGATCAGTTCGGTGGCGCGGACGTAGGTGATCCCCTCCACCTTCCAGCTCGCGATGCGCACCGACTCGGCCCCCGGAATCCGAACGGTGGCTGCCTGGGCGCTCTGGGCGTAACACTGCAGGCACACCCACACGGCCCAGGCGAAGGCCAAAGCGACGCGAACGAAGGAGGCGTTGGGATGGATTCTAATCTTCGCCGCGATCGCGCGCACGCCGGATGTCCTTTTCCTTGATGCTGGCCCGCTTGTCATACTCACGTTTGCCCTCGGCCAGCGCCAGTTCGACTTTCGCCTTGCCTTCCTTGAAATAGATCGAGAGCGGCACCAGGGTGAGCCCCTTCTCCATGACCTTGCCGATGAGTCGGCGGATCTGGTGCCGATGCATCAAGAGCTTGCGATCACGTCGTGTATCATGGTTGTCGCGGGACGCCGGATCGTAAGGGCTGATGTGTGCACCCACCAGGTACAGCTCGCCGCCCTTGATCTGTCCGTATGCGTCCCGAAGCTGGCCCTTCCCCTCTCTCAGGCTCTTGACCTCGGATCCCAGAAGCGCAATGCCCGCCTCCCAGCGATCGAGAATATGATAGTCGTGGAGAGCCTTGCGGTTCCGGATCACGGGCCCCGCTCCCCCGTGCTCGGCCTTCACGGGCGCAATATAGACGCCCCCCACAGGGGCGGCAACCACCTTAGCGGTTGTCCCCCTAAAGTGCCCCCTCTATACTGCTGAGCTTTGACAGAACCACGAACCCATGGTAGCCATCATCCCAGTCGCCGGAGTCGGATCACGCCTGCGCCCGCACACGCACACGGCCCCCAAGCCGTTGCTGCACGTGGCCGGCAAACCCATTCTGGGCCACATCCTAGACCAGCTGGCCACCGTCTCGCCCGAGCGCGTGATCTTCGTGGTGGGCCACATGGGCGACCAGATCATCGACTTCGTCAAGACCCACTACGATTTTGAGGCCGAGTTCATCGAACAGACCGAGCTGGTGGGCCTGGGGTATGCCGTGTACCTGGCGCTTCAGCAAACGGGCGATCGCGACGTGCTCATTCTGCTTGGCGACACCATCATCGATTGCGACCTCCCGGCCATGATCGCCTCGGGCGATAACGTGCTCGGACTCAAGCCCGTGGACGACCCGTCGCGCTTCGGGATCGCCGAAGTGGAGGGCGATCGAATCGTGCGTCTTGTGGAGAAGCCCGACCAGCCCGCCTCCGACCTGGCGATTGTGGGCGTGTACTACCTGAAGGACGCGCCGCGCCTTCGCACCGAGCTTCACTACCTCATGGAACACCAGGTGACCAGCCGCGGGGAGTACCAGATCACCGACGCGCTGCAGCGCCTGATCCAGGCCGGCTGCACCCTTCGGCCGTTTGCCATCGAACACTGGTACGACTGCGGCAAGAAGGAGACGCTTCTCGCCACCAACCGGGCCCTCCTGCGAGGCGCGCCTCAGGCCGTCTCCTCCGACGGGGCCGTCATCGTGCCGCCCGTTTTCGTGGCCCCCGACGCCTCCGTGGAGGGCGCCATCATCGGTCCCTACGTGTCCATCGGACCGGGCGCGAAGGTGCGCAACTGCATCGTGCGCGATTCGATCATCTCGGCCGGCGCCCAGGTGTCGGACCTCCTCCTCGAAGGCTCCCTGGTGGGCAACAATACGTCTTTGTGCGGACATTTCAAGAAGTTCAACGTAGGTGACGATTCCGAAGTCACCGATCTCTGACTCACTCTAACAAGGTCTCAGGCATGAACGGAAAACACTTTCTCTTCTCCTCCGAGTCGGTCACCGGCGGACACCCCGACAAGGTGTGCGACCAGATCTCCGACGCGGTACTCGACGCGGTGCTCAAAGACGACCCCAGGGGTCGTGTGGCCTGCGAAACCTTTATCACGGTGGGGCTCGTGATCGTGGGCGGCGAGATCACCACGCACACGTACGTGGACATCGCCGGCCTGGCACGCCAGGTGATCCGCGACATCGGCTACACGCACGCCAAGTACGGATTCAATTACCAGACGTGCTCGGTGCTCAACGCCATCGGTCCGCAGTCGCCCGACATCGCGCAGGGCGTCGACACGGGGGGCGCGGGCGACCAGGGCCTCATGATCGGCTACGCCTGCCGTGAGACCAAGGAGCTCATGCCTCTGCCCATCACGCTGTCGCATCGGCTCTCGATGCGGCTTCGTGACGTGCGCGAGAAGGGGATCCTCCCCTACCTGGGCCCCGACGGCAAGTCGCAGGTGACGGTGGAGTATGTCAACGGCAAGCCGGCCCGCGTGGATGCCGTGGTGATCGCCGCGCAGCACACCGATGAAGTGCTCGACCGATCCGGGCACCACATGTCGAAGAGGGCCAAGGCGGAACTCGTCGAACATGTGATTCGTGAAGCCGTGCCCGCACGCTGGCTCGACCGGAAGACCAAGTTCTACGTGAACGAAACCGGCAAGTTCGTGGTGGGCGGCCCCCAGTCGGACACGGGCATGACGGGACGCAAGATCATCGTCGACACCTACGGCGGCATGGCGGCCCACGGCGGGGGAGCGTTCTCCGGCAAGGACCCGTCGAAGGTCGACCGCAGCGCATCCTACATGGCGCGCTACGTGGCCAAGAACATCGTGGCCGCCGACCTGGCCGACGAATGCACGGTGCAGCTGGCGTACTGCATCGGCGTGGCCGAGCCGGTGTCGGTGCTCGTGCACACGCACGGCGAGGAAAAGATCGAAGACACCAAGCTCTCGAAACTGGTGCGCGAGGTGTTCGATCTCACGCCCCGGGGCATCATCAAGTCCCTCAACCTTCTGCGCCCGATCTACAGAAAGACGGCCGCGTATGGACACTTCGGCAGACCGCTCAAGGAGTTCACCTGGGAGGCCACCGACAAAGCAGACATTCTCAAGAGAAAGGCCCGCTCCCTATGACCACGGCTACGAAGCTCGAATCCGACGTCAAAGACCTGAAGCTCGCAGAGTCCGGCGCCTTGCGGATCGAATGGGCCGAGAAGAACATGCCTGTTCTGCGGCAGATCCGCGAGCGCTTCCAGAGGGACCTGCCCCTGAAGGACGTCCCGCTGGCGTGCTGCCTCCATGTCACCACGGAGACGGCCAACCTTATGATCACGCTCAAGGCGGGGGGCGCGAAGCCGTATCTGTGCGCCTCCAATCCGCTGTCCACGCAGGACGATGTGGCCGCCGCCCTGGTGAAAGTGTTTGGCATCCCCACGTTCGCCATCTGCGGTGAAGACCACAAGACGTACTACGAACACATCGACGCCTGCCTGGATGCGGGGCCGCGAATCACCATGGATGACGGCGCCGACCTCGTGTCGCGGCTGCACACCGAGCGCAAGAGCCAGGCCGGCGAGATCTGGGGCGGCACGGAGGAAACCACGACGGGCGTGATCCGCTTGCGCGCCATGCAGGAGAAGGGCGTGCTGCTCTTCCCCGTGGTGGCCGTGAACGACTCGCAGACCAAACACTTCTTCGACAATCGCTACGGCACGGGGCAGAGCACGGTGGACGGTATCATTCGCGCCACCAATCACCTCCTGGCCGGGTCCACCGTGGTGGTGGCCGGGTACGGCTGGTGCGGGCGCGGCGTGGCCACGCGCTCGGCCGGCATGGGAGCTCACGTCGTGGTCACCGAGGTAGATCCGGTGCGCGCCCTGGAAGCTCAGATGGACGGCTACCGGGTGATGCCCATGGCGGAAGCGGCGAAGATCGGCGATGTGTTCATCACGCTGACGGGCGACACGTCCGTGATCCGGCGCGAACACTTCGAAGTGATGAAGGACGGCGCCCTGGTGGCCAATTCAGGGCACTTCAACGTGGAGATCGAACTCGACGAACTGGCGAAGATGGCCCAGTCGACACGCGGCATCCGTCAGCACGTCGTCGAATACCGGCTGAAGAGCGGCCGGAATATCTACATTCTGGGCGAGGGCCGGCTCATCAACCTGGCGGCGGCCGAGGGGCATCCGGCCATGGTGATGGACATGTCGTTCGCCAATCAGGCGCTGGGCGCCGAGTGGATGCTCACCCACCGCAAGACACTCGAACGGCGGGTGTACACCATACCGCGCGAGGTGGATACTGAGATCGCGCGCATCAAGCTCGCCACGATGGGGACCAAAATCGACACCCTGACGGAGAAGCAGAAAAAGTACCTGTCGTCGTGGGAAGAGGGCACCTGACGGCTTCGGCTCTCCGCGGCTGAACGATCCACCCGGCGCGCAGGGGCGAACGGATCATGTGGCGGCGCGAATTGTCGGGGCGCGCCGCAGGAGACGCAGGGTGACCAAGGACTTGGGCGTGCAGAACTCGCCCTTCCTGAAGTACGAGGTAGATTACGAGCGGCCGCCGGCCCCCCTGTCGATCTGCGGGCGCGGGTACGTAGGCGGCAAGGCGGTGGGGCTCATGTACGCCGCCGCCCAATTCGACACGCCTGCGTGGAAGGGGCTTCCCCACACCGACCTGGTGCAGGTGCCGGTGACCACGGTCCTCACGTCGGAGTTCTTCGACAGATTCCTCGACTTCAACGGTCTGGCCGGAGCCTACGCAGAGCTGGACTATCTCGACCTGGTGGCGCGCTATCTGCAGGCGCGCTTTCCCGATTCGGACCGGAAGCTCTTCTCCAGTCTTCTGGCGCGCATGGATTACCCGCTCGCCATCCGTTCGTCCTCGCTTCTGGAGGACAACGTGAACTACTCGTTCGCGGGAATCTACCTGACACTCTTCATCCCCAATACCGGCCCGCCTGACGTGCGACTGGACCACTTCGAGTCGGCGGTGAAGCGGGTATTCGCCTCCACCTACAACCCCAATGCACACGCCTACCGGAGGCATCACCAGCTGCGGGGGCGGGACGAGAAGATGTCGATTCTGGTGCAGCGCATGATCGGCAAGCGCCACGGCGATCTGTTCTACCCGCCCATGGCCGGGGTGGCGTTTTCGCATAACTACTTTCCGTGGACGTCGCGCATCAAGGCCGAGGACGGGCTGGTACGGCTCGTGTTCGGGCTCGGCACGCGTGCCGTGGGGCGGAACTACGCACGCGTGTTTTCCCCCACCCAGCCGATGCTGCGACCCGAGGGCTCCGTGGTGGATCAGATCGTGCGCTACTCGCAGGACTATTTCGACGCCGTCGATCTGATCTCAGCGCGGCTGGTTTCGCCTGCCGTGACGGATGCCGTGCACAACAACCCGGAGTGGTCCAAGGTATGCTCCGTGCTCGTAGGTGAGGAATTGCTGCAGGAGCCGTCGCCCCTGGGCCTGCGCCCCGGGGAACGGCCCGTGGTGACGTTTCGCTCCATCCTTCGTGATGACCAGTACATGCCGCTGGTGCCGCTGATTCGGGCCGTTCTCGGCGGACTTCAGGAGAGCTTCGGACTGCCCGTCGACGTGGAATTCGCCTGTACCTTCGAGGGGGAGGACCATCGGCCCGTCTTCTACCTCCTGCAATGCCGGCCCCTCGGCGCGCGGGCCAAGCACCAGCACGTGCAACTTCCCGATCTCGAGGGGCGCACCGTGGTGTTTTCGGGTGGACGATGCATGGGCAACGGCCACCGCGACGACATCCGCCACCTCATCTATGTGTCGCCGCAAATCTGGTCGGCCGTGCCTGCCCGCGAACTGGCACGCAGCGTGGGACGGTTATGCCATTCGCTGGAGGGTGCGCCTTTCATCCTGGCCGGCCCGGGCCGCTGGGGCACCAACAACCCCGAGCTGGGAGTCCCGGTGGATTACGGAGAGATCGCGGGCGCGGCAGTGCTGGTGGAGGTGGCGGCGGGCCGCGGCACGCCGGAGTTGTCGTACGGAACACACTTCTTCGGCGACCTGGTGGCGCAGGACACCTACTACATGCCGGTGTTTCCCGAAATGGGCGACCGCACCGACGAGGCATGGCTCGAGGCCCAGCCCAATGTCGGCCCCGAACAGTGGGTGAAGCTCATCAGCCCGCCTGCGGGGTTCATCGTCACCTTCGACGGCCAGACGCGCGAAGCGGCTGTGTATCTGGGAGAAGAATTGGGGTCAGAGGCAAATTAGACCGTTAACTTTCATCCCAAAAGCGTCCGGGCCGAATGGGTTTAATTTGCCTCTGACCTCAATGAACCACCTCAGATCGACTTGATGCGGAGGTCCTTCAACGGGTCGTCGATGCGCAACGATTCGCGCAGCGCGTACGCCTCGGCATACTTCACGCCCGAGCGCGAGCCGTACGCACGCGCCCAGTACGACATGTACTCCATCAGGTCAGAGTCGGGTACGTAGATCCCGAGCGCTCCCTTCGAAAACTGGGAACGATAGGCGGCCACCGCCTCCAGCTTGCGTTCGAACTGGTCGGTGACATCCACGTAGAACGAAGGCTTGTGCTGGTGGAACGAGGTGGCATAGAGAATCCGCTCGGGACGATGCGCCTCCCCCTCCAGCGGAAATGCCGAAAGCCCCGCCGCCCAGATGCCCGCATAGCCGATTTCACCTGCGGCATTGTGGTCGGGATGACGTTGTTTGCCCGGTGGGAGTATCACCAGGCGTGGACGGAGACGTCGGATAAACCTCGCCACCGTTTCGCGGCTCTCATCTGTCACCGCGAGACGGCTGTCGGGCAGCCCGGCGTTTTCGCGCACCGAAAGCTTCATGATCCGGCCCGCCGCTTCAGCTTCCTTCAATCGGGTCTCCGGCGTGCCCTTGGTCCCCATTTCGCCCCGCGTGAGATCGAGCACGCCTGTCTTGTAGCCGAGATCCGCCATGCGGATCATGAGGCCTCCGCAGGTGATCTCCACGTCGTCGGGGTGGGCCGCAATGGCCAGCACGTCCACCGTCATGCCAGGGACCTCCGATACAGATCTTCATACATGGGAATGATTCGCTCCGCATCGTAGCGCTCAGCGCCACGGCGCGCGCCTTCCTTGAACCGGCGTAATGTACCCTCGTTGGAGGCGATCTCCAGCACGCGACGCGCCATCGCTTCCACGTCACCTTTCGCCTCACGATACCCGCTCTCCCCGTCGGTGATCAGTTCGCCCAGTCCGCCCACTCTGGACGTGACCGCCGGCACGCCGCACGCGAGGGCTTCCAGGGCGGCCAGACCGAAGCTCTCCTCCTCCGACGGCAGGAGGAACACGTCGCAGCAGGACAGAAGCGGCTGCACGTCATCCTGATTGCCCACGGAGACCACGCGGTCGCGCACGCCAAGCTCGGAGGCCAGCGCGAGCACGCGCGCCATCTCCGGACCGTCTCCGATCAACAGAAGGCGCGCCCTTCTCTCCTGATTCACGCGGGCCAGAATGTGGACCGTGTCGGTGGGCCGCTTCACCGGCCGGAAGTTCGAGAGGTGGACCAGGAGTATTTCGTCGGGTGCGGCCAGTCGCGTGCGCTCGCAGTCCCGCCTTACAGGCGAGAACGCGGCGAGATCGATGAAGTTGGGAATCACCTCGATCTGGCAGCAGCGCGGAAACGTTTCTTCGGTGGCGCGCTTGAGATAATGCGAGATGGCCGTGACCCGATCGGCTGCGCGGATGGAAAAGCAGGTGATGTCGTAGAACGACCGCTCCGAGCCCACCAGCGTGATGTCGGTGCCGTGCAGCGTGGTGATGAGCCGGGGGCGCGGCGGATTGCCGAGGATGGCGCGTGCGAGAAAGCCCGCCGTGGCGTGCGGAATGGCGTAGTGCACGTGCAGGATGTCCAGGCCGACCTGGCGCGACATCTCCGCCATTTTGGCGGCCAGAGGGAGCGTATACGACGGGTACTTGAACAGCGGATACGACGACACTTCCACTTCGTGAAAGTAGAGATTCTCGTTGAACCGCGAATACCGGAAGGGCGGCGCGTACGCGATGAAATGCACTTCGTGACCGCGGCGCGCCAGAAGCCGCCCCAGTTCGGAGGCTACCACCCCCGACCCGCCGGGCACGGGGTAACCGGTGATCCCCACCTTCAATCGTTCGAACGCCATCTCATCCTTCCCAGAGCAGATGTTCGCGCACGCCCGCCGGCCAGCCGTCGCGCAATTTCAACAACCAGTCGGGCCCATAACGCGCCCAGTAGTACACCACATTCACTTTGCGCTCCTGAAGCTCGCCTTCGGGAAAGAGCTGGAGGGCCGCGCGTCGGATCTGCGATTCGGTCTCTTCTTCTTTCTTCTTATGTGCGGCGTGCGCTCGTTGCGCAAGCTGCTCCATTTCGCGGCGGGCCCGCACGCCGGCCGCCTTCGCCGGAGCGTCCAGTGTGGGCTCGAACGCCGTCACCTGCGGGCGGAGTTCATCGAATATGGCCTCGACTCTGCCGGCGGCCTGCTCGAAGCGGTCGCGCAGGTCGCGAGGAAACCGGGTGCGCAACACGCGCGCCACTTCGCCGTCGAGGTCGGCGCGTAATGCCACCACGTCGGCTCCGAGCCGTTCCAGCCGCTTCGCCACCGACGCCTCCACCACGGTGGCCGGCGTCCTGGGCAGAATCGCCGGCCGCGGCACTCCGAAGTGGTCGAGGATCTCGACCGCCTTCGACATCGTGGGCCAG
>DAIOGN010000031.1:27178-27430 GCA_036745245.1 Candidatus Zixiibacteriota bacterium | reverse complement strand
ACCTGACGGGGTTGGGTAAACTCCCCTTGCACAGGACCTGAGTTTCAACATCGCCGCACCGACCGCGTCGAACAGGCCGTCAGGCCTCAGGCCGGCATCAGTCCCGGTAGAGCGGATTCCGGGTGACAGGGCACCGCTAACTCCCCACCTAGCGCGGACGAATGGGGTCAGACCCCGGTTGTCACTTTGCACACTCTGCCACGCGCACTGGCTGTCTCTTCGCGAACGAAGTGTGCAAAGTGATGACGGGGG